>FXLX01000001.1 GCA_900180385.1 uncultured Candidatus Thioglobus sp.
CAAATGGCACAACACAAGCAGCAATTGATTCATTTCAAGATCAAGATTTTGATGTAATGGTTGCTCATGCCATGCGCGCTGCTTTTGATCGAGCTGGTGAACTAGGCGTTGAACTAGGCGTTGAACTGGGCAATAGTGACTGAAGGAATAACTTTTAAACTTCAGGCCTCGAATGTATATTTTGGTCTTTCTATTATTGTTCATGGCTTTACATTATTAAGTGTTTGGCTTTATAGCTTTAATATTTATGCCAGCCTTGCATTTAGCTTGGCTTTAGTTGTTCATTTTCAAAAGTTAAGTGCTTATATTTTTCTAAATAAGCCAAGCTCAATCCACACTTTTGCACTTCAAGGGCAAAGTATTATCACAACAGATAATGCTGGTGTACAACAAAAATATCCTTATGTTTACTGCGTCTATCAATCACGCTTGCTGGTGATAATCAAAATCGGCAAATGCTCTTTGATTATTTTTAAAGATTCTATTGTTAATCACCCTTTGTCACAACTAAACAGACTACTGAATGCTTGAGCCTGAAGACACACTAAAACTAAACGTACTTATTGCAACTTCAATAGCAATACGCATTGATACCTACAAGCTCACTGTGGTTGGGCTTAATGCTCAATTTAAAGAGCAGATTATTGAACTAAAACCCAAGGGTGATAGCGAAGCTTATATTAAAGAAGTTAAAAAATTATTAGTGACTCAAGTGCTAGGTGCAATGGGCGGCTATCCTTCGTATTTGAAACGCTGGTCTAGAATGGGCCAAGTAGAATCTTCAAACCTAACATCGTTATTAAAGCTTGGAGAAGTTGAGGCGGTTGTTGCTGTTTCTAACTCTACCAACTTGGATGATGAATTACTTAAACTCACCTGGTGGTGTGCCACTAATACTGATAACCAAACGGAAATTGGGCGTTTTTTGTTGACCAAACCCTTTGTTTTAAAGACTCAAACGGGTCGAGACATTGCCCAGTATTTATTGGAGTTTTTGCCTTTTGTTAATGATATTGAACAACTTATAGACATAACCAGCTTAGTACTGCAAGAGGGATTAATCGAGCAAAAAGATCAAGACAGACTGTGGAAACAAGGGCAAAGAAAAACTGCATTTTTAGTGGGGTTTGTTGAGCGTATGAGTGGTAATTTACCAAATGAGTTCAACATTAAAACGCCAGATTACAAACATATTGATTTACAACTTATTAACAATGAACAGTCGCAATTATTCCTCACTACGTTGGCGCACATTCTTAAAAAAATCAACCAAGAATATGTGCTGTATCGTGCTTTAGAAGTATTAGGGCAATATATGCAGCATCAAAGCATTAGCCTGCAAAATTCCATTGAAAAGATTACTAATCAAATCAGTGGTTTATCACTAGTTGCCAATAATGAACAAGATCAGCTTGATGCAAGATTGTTATTGGCAGGTGTAAACGAACGCCTAGTAGTTAGCACTATTTCAGCGCATAATTTGACTGGATCAGCCATTCGTAAAAAATTAGCTCACGTATTGGAGCCAATTCAAAAGGCTCTAAAAATCCTAACTACCCCATAATAACTGCATATTGGCAATTGCCGCCAATGATGCAGTTTCCGTTCTAAGCACTCTTGAGCCTAACAATAATGGCTTTGCATTGTTCTGAATGGCAAGCTCAATTTCAACCTCACTTAAACCGCCCTCTGGGCCGATAATAATCGTAGCTTGATTAGTTTTTTCAAATTCTAGTAGTGATTTTTTTGCCCGATGATGAAGCGCAAATTTACGGCCAAAATCTTGTTCAATGAAATCTTCAAATTCTATTGGCTCAAATAACTTTGGCACGACAGATCTGCCCGATTGCTCGCAAGCGCCAATGATAATTTTTTGCCAATGTTGCGTGCGTTTTTTGAGTTTTTCACCTTTGAGTTTAACCACACAGCGTTGAGTAAAAATAGGCACAATTTGACTTACCCCTAATTCCACTGCCTTTTGTATCAAAAAATCCATTTTTTCACCTTTGGCAATGCCTTGTGCCAAGGTTAATGTTAGTTTTGATTCGCCTAGGTTTTCGAAGCGAGCAACAATATTCACTTCACATCGTTTTTTAACACTAATAACGGTTGCTTGATAGTTATAGCCATCTCCATTAAACAGCGTAATATCTTGACCTTGAGGAAAACGTAAAACTTTACCCAAATGATGCGATCCATATTCATCCAATAGAAAGATGTCATTAATTTTCAAAGGGGCATTTTGGTACAAGCGGACTTGTTTCATGGTATCTTTGCGCTACTAAATTGACTTGAAAAAAATAATGATACATCAAAATAGACAAAAAGAATTACTAAGCCAGTTAGATGATAATGCGTTAGTCATCATTTCGACCAATCCTGAGCAGTTCAGAAATGGCGATGTTACTTATGCATTTCGCCCACAAAGTGATTTTTTCTATTTGACTGGATTTGAAGAACCAGAGGCAGTTGCGGTGATTAGTCGTAAACATTATTCAATGTTTTTAAGAGATAAAGATCCAGCTCGTGAAATTTGGGATGGTGAGCGACTAGGACTAATCGATGCACCAGAAGTTTTAAAACTTAACCAGGCTTTAAACATCAACAACCTGGAAGATCAATTATCTCAATTAATTTCAACTGATTGCACTATTTATTTCGATGCGAAACCCTGTGAGTTTGATGCAAAAATCACAGGGCTGTTAGCTGATTACAGCATTAAAAGCTTGCAAGAACCTTTGCATGAAATGCGCTTAATTAAAGACGAGTCTGAAATTAAAAACATGCAAAAAGCAGCTGATATTTCAATCATTGCACACCAACAAGCCATGCAATATGTAGTTCCTGGTATGTTAGAGTGTGATTTACAAAGTGTGTTTGACGCACACTTCGTTAAAAATAATACCGAGCATGCTTACACGCCAATTGTTGCTGGTGGTAAAAATGCTTGCATTTTGCATTATATTAAAAACAATCAAACGCTTAATGACGGGGACTTAGTTCTCATTGATGCAGGTTGTGAATTTAACAACTACGCCAGTGATATCACTCGAGTATTTCCAATTAATGGTCGTTTTAACGACGCACAAAAAAGCATTTATCAAATTGTTCTTGATGCTCAACTAGCCGCTATTAAATGCATTAAGCCGGGGGTTAGTGTGCACGAGCCACACAAAATCGCTTCTAGTATTATTCAACAAGGGCTTGAGTCGCTCGGCCTACTTAAAGCTGGTGAGCCACTTTCAAAGTTTTACATGCATGGCACAGGGCACTGGCTAGGTATGGATGTTCACGATGTTGGTAAATATCAATACAAGCAACAACATCGAAATTTTGAAAAAGGCATGGTGATCACAGTTGAACCAGGCATTTACATTCGTAAGGATGATAAAATCAATTCAATTTATGCTGATATCGGCATCAGAATTGAGGACGATATTCTAGTAACAGAGTCTGGCAACACGGTCTTAACTGGAAACCTTATCAAAACTATTAATGACATTGAAGCTCTAATGAGTAAAAACTAACCCATGAATATACAACAAGCGATCAAAGCAGTTATTACTAAACAAGACTTAGACGAAAGCCAAATGCATGATGTTATGACTGACATCATGACCGGAAAAACCACGGATGCACAAATTGGCGCTTTTTTAGTTGGACTTTCTATGAAAGGCGAAACTGTATCGGAAATTACTGCTAGTGCCAAAGTAATGCGCTCATTAGCCAAAGGTGTCATGATTAAAAATAACAAGCATTTGGTAGACACTTGTGGTACTGGTGGCGACGGCTTGGGATTATTCAATATTTCTACAGCTTGCGCTTTCGTGGTTGCTGCAGCTGGCGGCTCGGTTGCCAAGCATGGTAATCGATCTATTTCTTCAAAATCAGGTAGTGCTGATGTTTTAGAGGCTGCAGGTGTTAATTTAGACATGAGTGCCGAACAAATTAGCAATAGTGTGGATAAAATTGGCGTTGGCTTCATGTTTGCGCCAGCACACCATTCGGCCATGAAACACGCCATTGGTCCACGCAAAGAATTAGCCGTTAGAACTATTTTCAATGTACTTGGCCCTTTAACTAATCCAGCCAAGGCGCCAACTCAAGTAATGGGTGTTTATGCTCACGATTTGGTTGAGCCTATTGCCAATGTTTTAAAAAGCCTTGGCTCAACACACGTAATGGTGGTTCATTCCAATGATGGTTTAGATGAAATTTCTATTGCAGATGACACTTTTGTGGCTGAACTTAAAGATGGAAAAGTTACTACTTATACCATTAGCCCGACTGACTTCGGCCTACCACTAGGTGATTTAAACGATATCAAAGCAGAAGATGCCGAAAGTTCTTTGGTACTCATTCAACAAGCACTTGATGGCAAAGATGGTACTGCTAAAAATATTATCGCTTTAAATGCAGGTGCTGCAATTTATGTTAGCGGCCTAACCGACTCACTACAAAAAGGTATCGATAAAGCGATAAAAATTTTAAACAAAGGTTCTGCGCATCAAAAATTAGACGATTTTGTACGTGAATCAACTGGCTGCTAGGAAATTATTATGAACAAAGAAACTAACTTAATTTGGATCGATCTAGAAATGACTGGTTTACTACCAGAGCGTGATGTAATTATCGAAATTGCCACTATTGTGACTGATAAAGATCTCAATATTTTGGCAGAAGGCCCTTCACTGGTCATTCATCAAAGTGGTGAGATATTGGCGGGTATGGATGAATGGAACACCGAACATCATACTAACTCAGGTCTAGTTCAACGCGTTAAAGATAGTATTATTTCCAGCAAGCAAGCTGAAAAACAAACCATTGAATTTTTAGAAAAATACGTTGATGCTGGTGCTTCACCCATGTGTGGCAATACCATTTGTCAAGACAGGCGATTTTTATACAACTACATGCCGGAACTGGAAAAATTCTTCCACTATCGTCATATCGATGTTTCAACCCTTAAGGAGCTATTGGTACGCTGGAAACCAGAAGCCAAAATGATTCGCGAAGGTGAGCCGGCTCATCTAGCCTTGGCCGATATTCGTGATTCAATTAACGAACTTAAATATTATCGAGACGTCTTTATTGATGTCTAGCGCGCCAAATACCTGGCTTGCACCCGCAAAAATAAACCTATTTTTGCATATCAACAGCAAGCGCGAAGATGGCTATCATAATCTCCAAACTATTTTTCAGCTGCTCGATTACCATGATGAGCTAAGCTTCGAAGTAACCAATAATGGCATCATTAATCGAGTGTCTGGCAACGATGATGTTGATCCAGATACTGATTTAATTGTTCGCGCTGCCAAGCTTTTACAGAAAATTAGCCAAACAATACTTGGCGTTAATATTTCGATTGTCAAGCGCATTCCTGCTGGCGGCGGTCTGGGTGGTGGATCGTCTGATGCGGCCACTACATTGATTGCACTTAATGAACTTTGGAATATTGGCTTAAATCAGCAAGAATTAATGCAGCTCGGTTTAAGACTTGGTGCTGACGTGCCGCTTTTTATTAATGCAAAAAGCGCTTGGGCCGAAGGTGTGGGAGAAATATTAAGCCCGATTGACACGCTAAAACATGTGTTTTTAGTTGTATTTGTCAACCAACGCACCTCAACCAAAGAAATATTCTCGCACAAAGCATTGACAATGAGCCCAATGATAGGGAAAATATCGGACTTCTCTGAACTGACAAATACTCGAAATGATTGTTTGAAAGCGGCGCTAGCGCAAACAGATGAAATCAGACTTGCCTTAGAACAGCTTAGTACATGTTCAAACCTAATTGGAAAAGCAAGGATGAGTGGCACAGGCAGCAGTGTTTTTGCTGAATTTTCCACAGAAAAAGATGCCATGGCAGCATTAGAAAAAATGCCAAAAAAATGGATGAGTTTTACTGCGAAAGCAATTGATTCTTCTCCAGTACTTAAATGGGCTGTCGCCAAGCGGTAAGGCAACGGGTTTTGATCCCGTCATGCGCAGGTTCAAATCCTGCCAGCCCAGCCATTTTCTAAAAACCGCATCTTAATTAAGATGCGGTTTTTTTATGTCTTTTATTTACTCAAAGCCACGAGCAAATCATACTTTTTCTTTCTTATCGTAGTATAATTTAATCAATTCTCAACCAACCAATAATTCCTATGTCTCTCGACACGATCAAAATCTTTAGTGGCAATGCTAATCCACTACTTTCTGGTGAAATTATTTCTAGTTTAAACATTGCACAAGGCAAAGCAATTGTCGGCAGATTTAGTGATGGTGAATCACAAGTTGAGATTTTAGAAAATGTTCGTGGCTGTGATGTGTTCATTATTCAACCAACTTGTGGACCCTCTCCCGCTGAAACATTGATGGAATTATTAGTAATGGCTGATGCTTTAAAGCGCTCTTCTGCTGCGCGAATTACTGCCGTTGTTCCGTATTTTGGCTACTCGAGACAAGATCGTCGTTCGCGCTTAACCCGTGTACCGATTACTGCCAAACTTGCTGCTAAGATGGTTGAAGCTTCAGGCATTGATCGAATTTTAACGGTTGATTTACATGCAGATCAAATTCAAGGATTTTTTGACATTCCTATTGATAATATTTATGCACAGCCTGTTTTGCTTGACGATATCATCAAACAAAACTATCAAGATATCGTTGTTGTTTCGCCAGATGTTGGCGGTGTAGTTCGAGCTCGTGCTGCTGCCAAAAAACTTAATGATGCAGATTTGGCTATTATCGATAAACGTCGTCCTGCACCAAATATGGTCAAGGTTATGAATGTTATTGGAGATGTTGAAGGCAAAACTTGTATCCTCATCGATGACATGGTCGATACTGCTGGTACTTTATGTCAAGCAGCTGGCATCTTAAAAGAAAGAGGTGCTAAAAAAGTGGTTGCTTATGCAACGCACGCAGTGTTATCAGGCAGTGCAATTGACAATATTAATAATTCAGAATTAGACGAATTAGTAACCACTAACACCATCCCGTTAACTGCTGATGCAGCTAACTGCAGTAAGATTAGGCAGCTATCTATTGCACCAATTATGGCTGAAGTCATCAAACGCATCAGTGAAGAGCAATCTATTATTAATATTTTTGCCGATATTCAATAATCACCCCTTATAAAAACCCACGCAAGGCTATGATTTTTAACAGGTAACTTTGTGTATAATCCATTATTTGGTTTGTCAAAACGCATTATTCTATGAAATCCACTACTAAAGCACACAAGCAAGCGCTACAAAAACTTATCATGGTTGGTAAGGAGAAAGGCTATTTAACCTACTCTGAAATCAACGACATCTTGCCGGAAGACTTATTAACGCAAGAGCAAATGGAACCTATTGTTACCATTTTAGAAGAATTAGATATTACCGTTTCTGACACCATTCCTGATGCTGATACATTGGTTGTTGAATCAGGTGCAAAATCACAAGCTACTTCTGCAGAAGCAGCTGTTGCAGCACTTGCAGCACTTGACTCTGAATTTGGCAGAACCACAGATCCGGTTAGAATGTACATGCGTGAAATGGGTGTAGTAGCCCTACTCGAGCAAAAAGACGAAGTTCGCATCGCTAAAGAAATTGAAGCGGGTGTTTTTGAAATCATGAAGTCAATCACTTTATACCCATCGATTACAGGCTACTTCTTCAAGGCGCACAAACGCCTTGAAGAAGGAAAATGTAAAATGACTGACGTTATTATTGGCTACCAAGGTGACGCCGCTGATTTTGAAGCAAAAAAAGCTGCTTTTGATGCAGGTGAGTTTGATGACGATGAAGAATATGAAGACATGGAAGAAATGGAGTACACCGGTCCAGATGAAGAGAAGGTAAATACTCGATTTGACACTGTTTTAAACAACTCTAAAAGCTATGAAGAGCTTAATGAAAAACACGGCTTTCGCCACAAGAAGACAATCGCTGCACGTGTAAGCCTATCTGAAGCTTTATCAGACTTACGTCTGGCACCAAAATTAGTATCCACTATGATGGAAGTAATTTGTGATCGCGTTGCACAGGTTAAAAAACAAGAAAAAACCATTCAAAATGCTTGTCTGTATGCTGACATGGAGCGACTAGATTTCTTTGCACTATATACTGGCAATGAAACCAACTACAACTGGCTAAAAGAAGCAAAGCTTGATGATAAAATTTCTAAAGCTTTAGAGGACTCTAAAGATGAAATTTTTTATGCACAAAAAAATCTTCATGAGTATGAAGAGGAAATGCATCTAACCATCGCTGAATTAAAAGCGTTAAACAAGCTTTACCGTAAGGGCGATCGTCGCGCTAAGCTGGCCAAATCACAAATGATTGAAGCCAACTTAAGATTGGTTATTTCTATTGCTAAAAAATATGCCAACCGTGGACTGCAATTCTTAGATTTAATTCAAGAAGGCAATGTGGGTCTAATGAAGGCTGTTGATAAATTTGAATATCGTCGTGGTTACAAATTCTCAACTTATGCAACGTGGTGGATTCGTCAAGCTATTACTCGCTCTATTGCAGATCAAGCACGTACAATCCGTATTCCAGTACACATGATTGAAACTATTAATAAACTTAATCGTGTTCGTCGCCAATTATTACAAAAATTTGGCCGTGAAGCGACACCTGAAGAATTGGCCACTGAAATGGAATTGCCTGAATATAAAATTATTAAAATCCTTAAAATTGCCAAAGAACCTTTATCAATGGAAACGCCAGTAGGCGATGATGAAGATTCAAACATTGGTGACTTTATTGAAGATACGAATCTTTCTTCACCTGTAGACATTACAACCAAAGAAAGCTTAAAAGAAACAACTAGTGAATTGCTAAACAACCTATCTCCACGTGAGGCAAAAGTACTGAAGATGCGTTTCGGTATTGAAATGAATACCGATCATACGTTAGAGGAAGTTGGCAGGCAATTTGATGTAACTCGTGAACGCATTCGTCAAATCGAAGCTAAAGCATTAAGGAAGTTAAGACATCCTTCTCGTGCTCACAAACTGCAAAGTTTCTTAGATTCATAATCTATCCGTTTTAACGGGCCCATAGCTCAGCTGGTTAGAGCAATCGACTCATAATCGATTGGTCCTTGGTTCAAGTCCAAGTAGGCCCACCATACATCCGTAACACCCTATTAAAATAATATTGCAAATATTACAACGGGGTGTTGTGCCGTTTAAAACTTAAAGTTTAAGTGGTTTTGCTTTGGGCCAAAAGGTATGATTAACGCATGATATTTGATGCATTAACTCCGAATTTAATCAATCTAACCGAGAAGGTTGGTGAGATGATTATGTCGCACTATAAGACCAGTCTGAGTGTTGAAACAAAAGCAGATGAAACTCCGATAACCATTGTCGATCAAAAGGCTCATGAGTTAATTACAAGTGCATTAGCAACACTAACTCCAGACGTGCCCATTCTCTCGGAAGAATCTGAACAGATAGATTTTGAAACACGCTCTAGCTGGGATGAGTACTGGCTTATCGACCCATTAGATGGTACCAGAGATTTTATCGAACAAACGGGTGAGTTTTGCATTTGCATCGCTTATATTAAAAATAATCGTCCAATTTTTGGGCTTATTTATGCACCCCTAAGCAAAACTCATTATTTTACTAACGATCAAATGCAAGCCTTCAAACTGCAAAACAACCAAACAAGCTTATTGAAAACAACTGACAATAAGCAGCCACTAGAGATTGTCATTGGTCATCACTCTTTTGAGAATCAACAATTACAGTCTTATTTAAAAACATTTGGAGATACTCGAATTAGCCGACTTGGCAGCGCTTTGAAATTTTGCAAAATTGCCGAAGGAGAGTTTAATCACTATCCACGATTTGGCCCGTGCTCTGAATGGGATACCGCTGCAGGTGGCTGTATTTTAGAGGCAGCTGGCGGGTGTGTTGTTGATGAAGATGATAAGCCTCTTCGCTATAATACAAAAGATAGCTTGATTAGCCCAATATTCTTTGCCTCAGGCAAAGCGTAGCGATAGATCAATAGCTTGAATATTTTTAGTAATACTGCCTGTTGAGATAAAATCAACACCAGTTTGAGCAATTGACACAATGGTGGCTTTATCAATATTTCCAGAAGCTTCAAGCGGCAATCTCCCAGCAGACAATGCAACAGCCTCGGTTAGCATTTGAATAGAAAAATTATCACACAGCGCTCGCGTAACACCGCTTAGTGCCAATACTTCAGCCAACTGCCCTAAAGTCTCTACTTCAACAATTAAATCTAAATCATAAAATTGAGCTTTAGCCTCTGCCACCGCTTTTCCAATACCGCCAGCGGCAATAATATGGTTTTCTTTAAGCATAATACAATCGTATAAGCCCAAACGATGATTAACTCCACCACCACACTTAACCGCCTGTTTTTGTGCCAAACGTAATCCGGGAAGAGTTTTTCTTGTGTCTAATAATTGCGCCTTAGTGTCTGAAATTTTGTCAACCAAACTTCGTGTTTGTGTGGCTACTGCGCTAAGCATTTGTAAGAAATTAAGTGCCACACGTTCAGCACTGATAATGGCCCTTGACGATCCTGATAAAGTGCACAATATCTGAGATGCATCAACTAGATCACCATCTTTAATCAGCCAGTTAATTTTAATATCTTTATTCAGAGATAAAAATGCAGCCTGAGCATATTCAATACCACATATAACTGCCACCTCTCGACAAACAATATTGGCACTAACTTGCTTATCTTCCAGTAGACTAGCCGATACATCGCCCGTGCCAATATCTTCAACCAGCGCCAAATCTATAATGTCTTTAAACTCTTTATTCATGAATAAAATCGAGAATTAGTTTGGCAGATTCTTCACTCGCATTCAAACTTAACTGCTGATGAATATTATTAAATTCTGAAATCAGTTTACTCTGATCACTTGATAGAATTTTCATGGCATGTGCGGCAATATTTTTTGCATTTGCTTGATCTTGAATTAATTCTGGCACCAGGGGCTTATTGGCAATTACATTAGGCAGGCTAATATATTTACTTTTAATTAGTCGTGAAGCGATGAAATAACTCAGGGTTGATAGTTTATAAACTACCACCATGGGTACGCCAACTAATGCCAATTCAAGTGCAGCAGTGCCAGAGGCGACTAACACCAGATCAGCAGTCTGCATATGACTATGTGCTTTATCAATAGATACATTGATTTTTTGCTCACCAATCAGCTCATTAATCCAACCCAATAACTCTTCATTGGCCAATACCAAGTGAAAGCTAAGCGTTTCATCTTGTTGTGACATGATCTTGGCTGCCAACAACAATTCAGGTAATAATCGCTTAACTTCTCCAGATCGAGAGCCTGGCATTAATACAACCTGCTTAGTTGGTTTGTGTTTTTTTCTAGGGGTTAATTTTTCCGCCAAAGGATGTCCAACAAAAATAGCCTTCTGGTTATTCTGCTTGTAAAAATCAACTTCAAAAGGGAATAGGCATAAAACCAAATCAGTTGATTGTTTTATTTTTTTAACCCGAGATTGGCGCCATGCCCATACCGATGGAGAAACAAAATGTATGGTTTTAATGCTTTGTTTTTTAAGCTTTCTCTCAATGATAAAGTTAAAGTCAGGTGCATCAACACCAATAAAAACATCGGGCTGTTGCTTGGAAAAATACGAAACCATTTCAGCTCTAAGTTTAAACAATGAGGGGAGTTTTTTTAAAACTTCAGTAAAGCCCATTACATTCACCAGACTCATATCCCAGCGCTGTTTACAGCCAGATTGTTGCATTTTATTACCGCACAACCCCTCAATCTGAAGATTGCCATCTTGAGCTTTTAATGCTTGTACTAGGGCTGATCCAATTAGATCTCCTGAGGTTTCAGCAGCGCTAATTGCAATCTTAATCACAGGTGGTTATTTTCTTGGAAGAATGATTTGAGGGTCTTTATCGAATGCTCGATAAATCACCATCACGTTACCAATAACCTGAACTAAATGCGACTTAGTAATTTCAACAATTTCATTAATAATGGTTTGCTTGTGCTCTTTATCATCACCACGAATTTTAATCTTTAGCAATTCGTGAACTTCCAGGCTTGATTTTAATTCTGCAAGTACGCCTTCGCTAAGACCGTGCTGGCCCATCATCACTACCGGTTTAAGGCTGTGACCTTTAGAGCGTAAAAATTTCTTTTGATTGTTGGTAAGCTTAGTCATTGATTTAATAGTCCAAAGTGGGTGAATAAAAAAGTCTGCAAGATTTAAAGTTGTTAGTTGCAAGGCAAAGCTTGTAGTTGATAGCCACTCTTATCAAGAAAAGATTTAACGTGGCAAATAACGGCTTTAAAACTTTCCCTACAGGACTTAACCAATTTTCTATTCTCTGCGTCATTGTTTTTGAGATATGAATAACTATCTCTGTAAAAAATTCCTTGAAAATATAAAAATTGGTGTTGTCATAATTCTTCATATTCACCCACTTTGAACTATATACTCTGTATTAAATAAATCTTGAATGGTTTCGCGCTTGCGAATTAAATGATGTGTATCACCCGATACCATCACTTCTGCCACGCGAGGGCGTGAATTATAGTTTGAGCTCATGGTAAAGCCATAAGCACCAGCCGACATAACAGTCAAATAGTCACCTTCCGATAAAGACAACTGTCTATCTTTGGCTAAAAAATCACCAGTTTCACAAATAGGGCCTACCAAGTCCCAAATAGCATCAACACCTTTGGCCACTTCATTAATTGGCAGCACATTGTGATAAGCTCCGTAAAAAGCAGGGCGCAATAAATCATTCATAGCGCCATCAATAATAGCGAATGACTTATCTGAATTTTGTTTTAAAAACTCTACCTTAGTCACAAAAACACCGGCATTACCAACAATGGCCCTGCCCGGCTCTAAAATAATTTCTAAGTCACCAACACGTCTAAGCATTTCACCAACATAAGCACTAATGTCAATAACACGTTCATCGTCGTAACGAATGCCAACACCGCCACCTAAGTCTAAGTGGGCTATCTCAATACCTCTGTCATTTAACTTGGAGATCAACTCTAGCACTTTATCTAGCGCGTCTATAAACGGCAGTACGTCGGTAAGCTGAGAGCCAATATGGCAATCCAAGCCTTGAACATTAATATATTCAGAGTTGTGTGCTTTTTCATATAGGGAAATTGCATCATCAATATCAACACCAAATTTATTTTCTTTGAGGCCAGTTGAGATATAAGGATGAGTTTTGGCATCCACATTTGGATTAACACGAATTGAAATAGGGGCCTTAACTTTCAATCTTGTAGCAACCTGCTCAATGCGATTAAGCTCAGCTTCCGATTCAACATTAAAGCATCGAATGCCTACTTCTAATCCGCGTTCAATCTCAAGCTGTGTTTTTGCAACGCCAGAAAACACACATTTAGACGCTTGTCCACCTGCTACCAATACACGTTCGAGCTCTCCAATTGAAACAATGTCAAATCCAGCACCAATCTTAGCCAAAATATTGAGTACAGCAATATTAGAATTGGCCTTTACTGCATAGCAAACCAAGTGCGGATGCTGGCCAAAAGCTTCATCGAATTCACGCCAATTATTCTCAATGTCGGTACGTGAGTAAACGTACAACGGCGAACCGTAGCTAGCCATCAAATCTGCTATATCAACAGATTCGGCATGTAGAGAATGATTTTGGTACGAAAAACTCAACGTTTATTTTGAGTTATGCGGCAAAATGTCTAACTCAGGTGCGATTACAACAGCTTGTATCGCCTGATCAATTGCTTGAACTGGCGTTGCTTTAACTACTTCCAACTCGCCCATCTTTCCACAAGCGCTAATACCTACAATAATAAAGGCCAATAAAGCCAGTTGTGCTAATTTGTTCATGATTTACCTTATTTATAATTAAGGCTTATTTTACAGTAAATTCTTTAATAGTTTGATAAACGCTGAACACTCGATATTAAAGGCACCTAAGCTTTCTAAATGAGGATTTTCAACCTGACAATCAATTAGCTCGTAACCCATCGTTTGAATCAAATAAACAAAAGCAATTTTTGAAGTATTTTGCACCAATGAAAACATTGACTCTCCAAAAAACACCTTACCCATACTAACGCCGTATAGCCCGCCCACCAATTTCGAATCTTGGTACACTTCTACCGAACGCGCCACCCCTTGCTTGTGTAGTGTTATATAGGCATCAACCATGTTATTATCAATCCACGTACCTGTTTGATCTTTTCGCTCAACTACTTTGCAATGATGAATTACCTCTTTAAAGGCCTGATCCACTTTAATCTCAAAATTGTTTTTATTTAACAGTTTTTGTAAACTTTTAGAAATGTGCAATGTGCTTGGAGTAATGATCATGCGCGGATCTGGACTATACCAAAGTATGGGGTTTCTTTTTAATACCCCCTTGAGGGGTGCATCCTCACTATACCAAGGAAAAATTCCTTGCTGATAAGCCTCAATTAAACGCTCAGTAGTTAACTCTCCACCAACACCAATCAGTCCATTTGGCTCTTTTAATGCAAGGCTAACCTCTGCAAAAGGCGTATCTGGATCAGTCAGAAAAAATGATTGAGGGATCTCAATCACTTAAATTTTGTCGTCTAATAACCTCTTTGGCCATATATAGAGCAGCAATACTACGCGCTTCAGTTAAATCATTGTCATAAACAAGCACCTCCAAATTGGCCAATTTGTGCTCAACCACCTCTAATGGCTCCGGCTCATCTCCCTGTGCACTGTCTTCATACAAGTCTTGCGCCAAAACAATATGAGTAAAAGTCGACTGATAACCAGGTGCAATACTCATGCCCTTCATATAGGTTAATTTTTTGGCTCCGTAGCCAATCTCTTCGATCAATTCACGATTGGCCGCTTCTAATGGCGTTTCACCATCATCAATTTTGCCTTTAGTTAGTGCTAGCTCGTACCTGTCAGTGCCGCCAGAATACTCATAAATCATCAAAACAGTTTCATCATCAAGCATTGGTATTACCAAAACTGCGCCATTCCCAGGAGGCTTAAGGCGCTCGTATTGTCTTTTTTCGCCATTGGAAAATTCAACATCCATTGACTGGATATTGAAAAATCGGGTTGTGGCTATGTCGGTGATATTACTTAGATTTGGTTTTTTTCGCATAAAGGGAATTATAACATTAGGTACAATGTCTTTATTCACATAGAGGAGAGAGGCATGAATAAATTAACACTATTATTTACTTTGGCATTTTCGTCAATAACACACGCTTGGACTATTGATGGTTTAGGCGATTATCAATTCGATCAACTGAGTGCTAATTCGTACATCATGCATGGCCCACTTGGCGAGCCGAATGTTGCAAATCAAGGCTTTATGAACAACCCTGGCATGATTATTGGTGCTGACGGTGTTATCGTGATTGACCCTGGTGGCACTTATCAAATCGGTCTTGAGGTGATTAAAGAAATTAAGAAAATTACCGATAAGCCGATTGTTGCCGCATTTAACACACATGTTCATGGTGACCATTGGCTAGGCAACCAAGCCATTTTAGAGCAATATCCAAATGCTAAAATCTATGCACATCCTGCAATGATCGCACAAGCAAAAGATGGTGAGGGGGATTTATGGGTTGGCGTAATGGACAGATCGACAGAGGGCTTATCCAAAGGCACTATTGCCACTTACCCAACAGATGCAACCACCAATCAACAAATTATTCAGGCGGGTGGCGAGACTTTTAAAATTCATAATGATGTCACGGGTGTTGCACACACAGATAATGACATCATGATTGAGCATGTTGGCGGCAAGACTTTATTCTTAGGTGACAACGATTTAGTTGATCGCTTTGGTCGCTTTGATGGCACTTCTGATATGCACGGTAATATCAAAGCACTTGAATATGCGATCAATCTAGGCTTAACGCATTACGTACCTGGACATGGCCCATCGGGTGATGCCGATGCTGCAGTTATGCCTTTCTTAGAATACTTAAAAATTATCAAAGAAGAGGCTACAAAAGGCTATGAAGAAGATTTAGCTGATTATGAAATTAAACCTTTTGCTGACAAGCGCTTAGCAGAATATAGAGATTGGCATGGCTATGATGCTCAATTGGGTAAACATATTGGAAAAATGCTATTAGAGATTGAAGCACTAGATCTTTAAGACTTGATAACTTAATAATGAAAAATGATGGCTTTATGTCATCATTTTTTTTTGCAAAAATTACTGATTGAGCTGAAACTTCGGCAAGCCTAAATCAAGTCGAAGAGCTATTAGTCGCGTTATAAAAATACTAAGCCCTGCAATAATGGCGCTCAGTGTAATACCAACTTCATAATTCAGCAGCACAATAAACCCTAAAGATCCTAGCCAAGCAGCTGTTGCATAAAGCGGACTTTTAAAGACAATTGGGGTTTCGTTGCAAAGTAAATCTCTAAAAATACCACCCATAGTGCCAGTAATAACACCCATAAAACTGGCCACTAACCAAGGTGCGCCCGCTGTTAATGCTACCATGGTACCGGCAATACTAAAGGCTGCCAACCCAGCAGAGTCTGGAATTAGAAAAAGCTTTGGAGAAATTGAAACAAAACGAGCACCGATAAAAATAATGAGCGCACTGACTAGTGAAACAATAAAAAAGACTTGGTCTTGAATCCAAAATACATCAAGATCTAACAGCATATCCCTAAGTGATCCACCACCTAAACCAGTGGTAATAGCAATAATAATCACGCCAAATAAATCAAATTGTCTAAAGCCTGATTTCAATACACCTGAAGCTGATGACACCACCACTGCCACGAGTGAAATCCAATATAGACTATTTGAAAATTCTTGAGTTACTTCTAAAGTGATCATAATTAATACATCAATATCTTAACAATTGAATTGTAACGCAAAAACTTCACTTTATTGTCCATTCTTAAAATTTGCCAAATTTTTAACTTGGCGTTATAGGCAAGACCTATAACTGAATCATAGTGGTGCTTTTTATTAGTTTTTGAGCTTAAATAGGATATTTTTATTGAAATTTAGCACCTATACGAGGGTTTTATTAAATTATTTGGCATTTTTTACATCGTTTCGATTATTTCCGAAATTTTTAATAGGTAAGATAGATAACTGTACTAGTAGTAAATTTTGACAAATTTAAGGAACAGGGATGAATTTTAAAAGCATGACCAAACAACAGCTTAAAGACCATGGAGAAACCATTGGCGTTCAACTTAATCTTAAAAATAAGAAAGATGAACTAATAGCGCAACTTAACGAAGCAGGTGAGCAAAAGGCTGATCAGAGCGTCGCTCCCGTACCAACACAACAAGTAGCCTCTTCAACCGAGTCTGCCACACCTTCCCAATCAGACTTTGATATTAAAAAATATTTATGGCCAATTGTCATTGTACTGGTGTTGTTAATTTGGCTGGTTTAAAAGGGTGAAATTCCCTTTAATTTTGATCAATATTAAACTCTTAAAAGGCTTTATTTATAAGAGTTTTTAGCTTTTTTATATCATTCCATTATTTCCTAAATTTTAACTATTTATCATTTGATATAAATTTAGAAATATAGCTAACCACCTGGTCTTCTATTCCTAAGTACCCATGATAAGTTCTAGCTTGGCACAGATTATTGCTCATTGGCTCATCTCCACCATTAAACAGCTTAACTTCTATTCTGGATGAATTGTACACTTTACGCCTGATATCTTTGACCACCCCAGGTTTGGTTGTCTTGCAAGCATCTTGACTATGATGGATAGCCAGCACTGGCACTATTATTTTATCCAACTCCAAGTCGGTAACACTAGTACCTTTATTATTAGTTTTAGATATGCTACTAGTTAAAACTAAGCCATCAATCTTATTATTCAAAAATACTGCCAAATAAGCGGCAGACTCAGTGCCACGACTTGTTCCAATTAGCCATATAGGTTTATTGTTTAAGATTTTAATATAATCAATTACAGCTTCAACATCTTGTAAATGGTTTTGAGTATTTCTAAAGCCTTTAAGTATTCCAAACTTACCCTATTTATCTGACGGGGCATCTATTAATATTGTTATAAAATTATTATCAATAAATAACTGTCGACTACGAACAAGGAAATTTTTATTATTTATGTATTTTCCACTATCGAGTTTTATCTTGCCTTTTCCGCCAGAAAACAGAATTAGATTGGCAATTGGGCTGTTGGGCTGCTCTACGAGAATTTGTTGAGTGACATTTGGACGAGTGCTAATAGTAAAAAGATCAACACTTGCTTGGGAGGCAGTCGAGGCTATGGCTAGCATTAAGAATATATATCTCATTATAATATTCTAGCTTAATGCAATGTATTGCTGACTTTATATTGTCGCTCTAAAAAATAAAGTTATTAATAAGAAATGCAAAGGTGAGAATTTTTATTTCTATTGAGGCTTAAGAAGATTTCCAAGCTGGAAGCTTACAATTAGTAAGTGACTAATTGGAAATTTTTGATAACGAAAATAGGGGTGAAAATTAACCCTGTGGATCGAAGAAGCCGTCCATGTGTAATTCGGTAAAATCACTAAACCCGCCAATATGCTTGCCATCAATAGTAAGCTGTGGCACCATGCGTGCGCCATTTGTGACTTTTGAAAATTCAGCCATTACGGCTCGATCCTCATCAATCATCTTTTGCTCAAAAGGCAAGTTCCACTTATCTAGCAATTCTTTGGTTTTAACGCAAATCGGGCAAGTGTGGGTTGAGTAAACAACGATTTTCATCATCATCTTTTAAGTGCTTCGACGACTAAGTCGCCAATTTTATTGGTACCAACCACTGTATCACCTTCGGCAGCAATATCTTGTGTGCGGTAACCTTGATCAAGCACCGTATTAACTGCCATGTCAATTTTGTCAGCAAGCTCAATTTGATCAAGTGAATAACGTAGCATCATTGAAACTGACAAAATTGTTGCCAGTGGATTGGCAATGTCTTGGCCGGCAATATCAGGTGCAGAGCCATGGATTGGTTCATACATGCCAAAGCCTTCTTTATTTAAAGAAGCAGAAGGCAACATACCGATTGAGCCGGTTAACATTGCTGCACAATCTGACAGCACATCGCCAAACAGATTTGAGGTTACCATGACATCAAATTGCTTTGGTGCTTTAACCAATTGCATGGCTGCGTTATCCACATACATATGAGAAAGCTCAACATCTGGATATTCTTTGGCCACCTCGATCATCACTTCACGCCATAATTCACACACTTCTAACACATTGGCTTTATCGACAGAACAAACGCGACCGCCGCGTTTTTGTGCAATTTTGAAAGCTGAGTGACCAATACGGCGAATTTCAGATTCAGAATAGGTTGCACTATTAAAACCAAAACGCTCGCCATCACGCATTTCAATGCCACGTGGCTGACCAAAATAAATACCTGATACCAGCTCACGAACAATCATTAAATCTAGACCGGAAACAACTTCTTCTTTAAGTGTGGAAGCGCTTGCAAGCTGTGGATATAAAATCGCAGGACGCAGGTTTGAGAATAAATCCATTTCTGCACGCAAACCCAAAAGGCCGCGCTCAGGGCGAAAATCACGCTCTAACGCTTCCCACTGATAACCACCAACAGCACCTAACAAAATAGAATCACATTGTTTAGCTGCATCGAGTGTTGCTTGCGGTAATGGCGAGCCAGTTTCATCATAAGCAGTACCACCAATTAAACCATGGACTAACTCCATGCCTAAGTTGTCATTTTGATTAAGATGATTAATCACCTTTAATGCTTGATCGACAATTTCCTGACCGATACCATCACCTGGCAATGCTAATACTTTTGACATTTTCTTTCCTGTTTAAAAAATCTTAAAAGTCTATTTTACTAATATAGAGCTGCGAAAAATATTTTTTATTACAACAAGGTAAAAAAGATAATCGCTTTAAATTTCAACCATATCAAACTGATCTTTGGTCACGCCACAATCAGGACAAACCCAATCTTCCGGCACATCATCCCATTTTATTCCTGGCGCAATATTTTCTTTTGGCGAGCCTTTTGCTTCATCATAAACCCAACCACAAACCAAACATTTATACGTTTTCATATTTTTTCCTAATCTTTAAATCATAAAAAAGGGAGTGTAATCACTCCCTTTTCGCTACATCAAAACTGCTATTTATAGATCGTCAGCATGCTTTGATAAGTAATCAGCTACACCTGCTGGTGTGTCCTTCATACCTTCGTCGCCTTTTTGCCAGCCAGCAGGGCAAACCTCACCATGCGTTGTGTGGAAATCAAGCGCATCAACCATGCGTAGCATTTCGTCAACATCTCTACCAAGAGGTAAATCATTAACCACTTGATGACGAACTGTAAATTCTTCATCAATTAAAAATGATGCACGAAGCGCGATTCCTGCTGGATGCACAATGCCGTAAGCTTCCATAATAGAATGATCTGTATCAGCCACTAATGGAAAATCGATTACACCCAAGCCGCCATCTTTAGGATCTGTATTACGCCACGCATTATGTGTAAACTGCGAATCCACAGAAACACCTACGACTTCAACACCTTTATCGGCAAACTTTGCAATACGGTGATGATGCGCTAAAATTTCAGAAGGGCAAACAAAGGTAAAATCTAATGGATAGAAGAACAACATGATCTTCTTGCCTTTAAGGCTAGACAGTTGAAAATCGTCAACGATACTACCGTTGGCAAGAACAGCAGCTGCTGTGAAATCTGGTGCTTGTTGTGTGACTAAAACGCTCATATTTTCTCCGAAAATTAATTAATAAACCCATGAATTATACAACAATTCCTGCCATCAATACCTATAAAAAATAAGGGTTTGTATATCTGGACCTATTTAGATTAAAATAGCGCCATGCTTAAAATTTACAACACGCTGAGTAAGCAAAAAGAAGTTTTTCATCCGATTGATCCTGACAAAGTTGGAATGTACGTTTGCGGTATGACGGTTTATGATTATTGTCATATGGGCCATGCACGTGTTTTAGTGATGTTTGATGTGATTACGCGCCATCTACGACGTAATTTTCCGAATGTAACTTATGTGCGCAATATTACCGATATTGATGATAAGATCATTGCTCGCGCTATTGAAAACAAAGAAGATATTTATAAATTAACCAATCGCTTTATTGACGCTATGCATGAGGATGAGCGTGCACTAGGCATTCTAGAGCCTGATATTGAACCGCGTGCAACAGATGCGATGGATCAAATGTTTTATATGATCGAATCATTAATTGAAAAAGGCATTGCTTATCAGGCCAAAAATGGTGATGTCTATTACTCGGTACGAAAATTTGCTAACTACGGCAAGCTTAGTGGTAAAAATTTAGATGATTTGGAAGCAGGTGCGAGAATTGATGTCAATTCTGACAAAAAAGACCCACTTGATTTTGTTCTTTGGAAAATGGCTAAAACCAACGAGCCAAGCTGGGAATCTCCTTGGGGGGATGGTCGACCAGGCTGGCATATTGAGTGCTCGGCCATGTCAACACATCATCTTGGTAATCATTTTGATATTCACGGCGGCGGCATGGATTTGTCTTTTCCACATCATGAAAATGAGATTGCACAATCTGAAGGTGCGAATAACTGCAGTTTTGTAAACACTTGGATGCATGTTGGCTTTGTGAATATTAATGATGAAAAAATGAGTAAATCGCTGAATAATTTTTTCACCATTCGCGGGGTGCTAGAAAATTATGATGGTGAAACACTGCGCTATTTCATCATGAGCTCACACTACCGCTCGCCGTTAAACTTCTCTGATGCTAATTTAAACATTGCCAAAACTTCTCTAACTCGGCTTTACACTGCTATTCGCGGCTTGCATGCAAGTGATGCAGCGTCAGATGAAGTGGCACAACGCTTTGATTTTGAAGCTCGATTCAATGAAGCGCTGGATGATGACTTTAACACGCCCATTGCTCTAAGTGTTTTATTTGAACTGGCTAAACTGATTAACTCTGAGCGCGATAAGGACATCGATCAAGCTAACGCATTGGCACAATTGCTGATTAAACTCGGTGGCTATATTGGCATTTTACAAATGGATGCAGATCAGTTTTTACAACAGGAAATTACACTTTCTGATTCTATAGGCTTCACAGATAAAATTGTTACCACTATGTCTAATCCTGAAATTGACGAAAAAATCAAACAACGTGATAAAGCTAGAGCCAATAAAGATTTTGCCTTATCGGATCAAATCCGTGGTGAGCTGACCGATCTTGGTATTGTTTTAGAGGATGGCGCAAATGGCACAGGCTGGCGTAGAAAATAATATCAACTGGGCGTCAATTGACACCATTCTGCTTGATATGGATGGCACCCTGCTAGATCTTAATTTTGATTTGCACTTTTGGTTAGAGTACCTGCCTTTGGTGTACGCCAATAAACACAACCTAACCCATCAACAGTCCAAGGATAAAATTCGCCCAATGCTGGAGAAAGAGCAGGGAAATCTGCATTGGTACTGCCTAGATTATTGGCAAAATATATTTAAATTAGACATCGCCAAACTGAAAGAAGATGTCTCGCATTTGATTAAAATTCATCCTTTTGTACTTGATTTTTTAGCTCAAGCCAAGCAGCACAATAAACGTATTTATTTAGTCACCAATGCACATCGAAAAACTGTGCAATTAAAAATGCGAGTGACTAATCTGGAAAGCTATTTTGATGAGATTATTACTTCTCATGACTATAACGTTGCAAAGGAAGATCAGGGGTTTTGGCAACAATTAGAAAAGGCAATTCATTTAGATAAATCCAAAAGTATTTTTTTTGATGATTCTATTAGCGTGCTTAATTCTGCTAAAGAATTTGGCATAGGCACGGTTGTTGCTATTAGCAAGCCAAGCTCTCAAATTGAAGAGAAACTTGTTAAAGGGTTTATCAATATCAAAAATTTTGAAAAAATACTTGCAAAATAAAAGTAATAACTTATAATAAAAGAATACATAGCCCAAAGCAGTACGCAAAACCATTAAATAGGTGTTTTGCCAAACCTTTGGGCTTTTTTTTGCTAAAAAGGAAATGAGCATGAGAAATGTTGCTATTTTAGTTGATGGTGGTTTTTATCTAAAACGCTGTAACAAACAGGACGATGTTAAATTACTTGTTAAAGATTTAATAGCGCACTGTGTAAAACACATTTACAATCAATCTAAAAGTCATGATAAATATATAACCGAATCAGAAAGATTGTATCGGATATTTTTCTACGACTGCCCACCAATTACCAAAAAATTACAACATCCAATTACCAAAAAATCCATTGACATGTCTAAATCAAGTACTGCAATATTTAGACATGCTTTGCATGACCAATTAAGAAAAACTAGGAATGTTGCTTTAAGACTGGGGTTTCTTGATGAAAAAAATGCTCGTTGGACACTAAAAAAACCAGAAAATGCTAAAAAACTAATTTCAGGAAAAATGACACACAACAATATTACTGAGGAAGATGTTATTTACCACGCCCAACAAAAATCGGTTGATATGAAAATCGGTTTAGATATTGCTTCTATGGCCTATAAAAAACAAGTCAATAAAATAATTTTAATTTCTGGTGATAGCGATTTCGTTCCTGCAGCAAAACTTGCAAGAAGAGAAGGTATTGAATTTATACTGGACTCTATGAATGCACCTATTAAACCCGATTTACAAGAACATATTGACGGCTTAAACACAACATTATAAAAATACTTAAAAGTTAGTATTACCTTAGATTATTGCAAACTATATTTATCCAAATATTAGCAATATTTGTTGACAAAAAACCGTAGTGAATGTTAACAAACAACACATAAAAAAATCCGCCTTTCAGCGGATTTTAATTAATCGTTAACGATTGATCAGCACTTACTCACCGCCAATATCAGCCATTAGAGAAAAACTTTTAACAAATGGAGTTGCCATACTTGGGTTTTTGATCATAGTGCCGAAATCACCCTTTTCAAACTTTAGCTTACCCATGGTAACAGCCATACCCATAGATGCCATACCTAAAGGCTTGTCTAGCCATTTCATCCAATTCTTTTTGTCAGCACGCATGTCCCAATCAACACTTTCACCGTTGTAGTCACCTGCACTAACGCACTCGCCATTTTCAACTACAAAAATACCCGTTGGTGCGTCGTCACCTTTAAAGCCACAAGCAATCACCGATGAAAAGTTAATTTCTGCTAATTTACCGCGAACCTCATCAGATGCATTCCATGCATCTTTAAGTTGATTCATCCACTCATTTGAAAATAATACTGCCATGTTAATCTCCTATTGATCGTATTAAACAAAGTAATCCTTTTCAATCTTACTTTGTAAATTCTCCTCTCGTTTATTCATTTTTGAATGGCAATATTATGCCCATAAATAAGTATCAAAACTGCTTATTTTTTATCAAAAAATCATTGAATACAAACACTTGATTTAATATAAAAAATTTCCTAGCGTATAATTTGACAACATGAATTTCCCCATCAAAATTGGCATCCTTTCTGACACTCATGGCTTTATCCATACACATATTATTGAGCTTATTGCCCAATGCGATATTGCCATTCATGCTGGGGATATTGTGGATGATACAACTTTATTGGCGCTCAAGCCAAGACGCCGATTGATAGCCATTCAAGGCAATAATGATGCTCATTTAACGCACTTAAAAAAAGTAGAAAAAATTGACCTACCAGGTGGTATTATTTATGCTGATCATGGACACATGCATGGGAACAAGACTCCTTCACATGATTCATTAAAAAATACATACCCTGATGCCAAAATGATTGTTTATGGACATACTCACAAACAAATTATCGAACAAGACTCCAGCCCTTGGTTTGTTAATCCAGGTGCTGCAGGAGAGACTCGCAACCACGGTGGCTCAAAATGCCTAATACTCACCATTAAATCAGCCGATGATTGGCAGGTCATTCCTTATGTTTTTGACGGGTAATAGTTGACAAAACTGTTAAAAAATCAAGTGCATAGCAATCAGCAATGTATAATTAATGCTTTTTTACAAGTAAATAGGAACAACCATGAAAAATGCTTTTTATGCACAATCAGGCGGTGTAACTGCAGTAATTAACTCTTCAGCATGTGGCGTTATCGAAACAGCTCGCAAATATCCAGACAAAATTGGCAAGGTATATGCAGGTCAAAATGGCATCATTGGTGCTTTAATGGAAAACTTAATTGACACCTCTAAAGAATCTGATGCTGATATTGCAGCACTTAAGCACACGCCTTCTGGTGGTTTTGGTTCTTGTCGTTATAAAATGAAATCTTTAGAAGCTAACAAAGCTGAATACGAAAGATTAATCGAAGTATTTAAAGCGCACGATATTGGCTATTTCTTTTACAACGGTGGTGGCGATTCAGCTGACACCTGTTTAAAAGTATCTCAATTATCTGAGTCTATGGGCTACCCAATTCAAGCAATCCACGTTCCTAAAACAGTTGACAACGACTTACCAGTTACTGACAACTGCCCAGGTTTTGGTTCAGTTGCTAAGTACATTGCAGTTTCTACAATGGAAGCTAGTTTTGACGTTGCATCAATGTGTGCCACTTCAACTAAAATTTTCGTTCTTGAAGTAATGGGTCGTCATGCTGGTTGGATTGCTGCTGCAGGTGGCTTGTTAGATGATTCAATTCCAGTGGTTATCTTATTCCCTGAAGTTAAATTTGATGAAAAGAAATTCTTAGCGAAAGTGGATGCAAATGTTGAAAAATTCGGTTACTGTACAATCGTAGTTTCTGAAGGCACACAATGGCCAGATGGTCGCTTCTTAGCAGAGCAAGGTACTCGTGATGACTTTGGTCATGCACAATTAGGTGGCGCTGCACCAGTTGTTGCAAACTTAATTAAAGAAGCACTAGGCCACAAGTTCCATTGGGCTGTTGCTGACTACTTACAACGTGCTGCACGTCATTTAGCATCAGAATCTGATGTTGAACAAGCGTATGCATTAGGTGAAGCGGCAGTTGAGCTTGCTATGCAAGGTAAAAACTCAGTAATGCCAGCTATTATTCGTACATCAAATAACCCGTACACTTGGGAAATTGGCATGGGCGAATTGAAAGATATTGCTAACGTTGAAAAGATGATGCCAATAGAGTACATCTCTGAAGATGGCTTTGGTATTACAGATGCATGTCGTGAGTACTTACAGCCATTAATCGAAGGTGAAAACTACCCTCCATACAAAAATGGCCTTCCTGACTATGTAGTGATGAAGAAAGAAATGGTTGCGAAAAAACTTTCAACTTTCGAAGTTTAATTTACTTAAACAAAGTGAGACAAGCATGAATGTAATCTTATTAGGACCTCCAGGTGCAGGCAAAGGTACTCAAGCGACTAACATTTGTCAAAAGCATGATATCCCTCAGATCTCTACTGGCGACATGTTACGTGGGGCTGTTAAAGCTGGCACACCTTTAGGTGTTGAAGCTAAAAAAGTAATGGATGCTGGTGGCTTGGTGTCTGATGATATTATCATTGGCCTAGTAAAGGAAAGAATTCAAGAAAGTGATTGTGAAAATGGCTTTCTATTTGATGGATTTCCACGCACTATCGCTCAAGCAGAAGCCTTGAAAACTGACAACGTTAAAATTGATTATGTTGTTGAAATTCAAGTGCCTGATGAAGATATTATTGCCCGCATGTCGGGTCGTCGTGCTCATTTAGCTTCTGGTCGTACTTATCATATTGTTTACAACCCGCCAAAGGCTGAAGGCATTGATGATATTACCGGCGAAGAGCTGGTTCAGCGTGCTGATGATAATGAAGATACAGTGCGTTCACGCCTAGAGGTTTATCATGAGCAAACTCAACCATTAGTAGATTACTACAAAACCTGGATGAGTGTCGATGATAGCGCACCAAAATATGGCTCTGCTATTGGTGTTGGGTCACTTGATGAAGTTAAAGATCGTGTTTATGCACAGTTAGGTTAGGACTTTCGAAGTTCTAACTAAACTGAGGGCTTATGTCGTAATGGCATAAGCCTTTTTTATATTTATTTAAACCTAAAAATTATAATGAAAATTGGACCAAGACAAATAAGCGTACCCTTTAGACCTATTCCGTTAGATGTTCCGGAAGGCATGAAGCCGAATGAGTTTTTTAACTCTTCAGAAAACTTAGCCGACCTTGCACAAAACAACGGTTTGCTTATTAATGATGAAGATTTACTTCTCTATCGTAAAGCACTAGGACACTCAAATTTGTTTGATTGTTCTGTTATTTACAACACATCAAAAAGTATTTTGAATCCGTTGGGTCGCCCAGTTAGACGCACGCAAGTACCAAATAGCGTTAAGAATACTTGGAATCGCATGAATCAAATTATCATTGCTTTCATGCTTGAGGAGTTTCCTGATGCTGATAAATATTTGGTTCTTGCTGGTGAAGCCTCATTAGATTCAACTTGGCCAATCACCTCTCCAGGTGTGCCAAGTATTCGCATGCTTCACAATCACTTTATTGTGTTCGACAAAAAGCAACTAGAAAATGCTGAATTATCAGATCCAAAAAATCCAAATCTAACTGATGGTGGCCAACATTCATTGTTTGCCAACTATATGGAAGAGGTTTATGCTGAATTTCAATCTAAGCTTGCTTTCGACATCCTTAAGCCGATTACTGATGAAGCATCAAGCTTATCATTAACTGGATATCCTCAAGGTCTGCCAAGTTGGGAAGTTACTGGCGGTATCGACAGTTTAAAAAATGTTAAATTTTGGGATGAATATGATCTAGTATTAAAAGGATTTTTAGATTTTTACCGCACCTTCTTTTCTCAAGTATCTTGTCGAAATTCTGAGGTACCTAAAGAGGCTTACTTCCCAGAGTTAATCGAAAACACGCTGCTATTTAATACCTGCTTTTTATCGGCTGCCAAAAAAGTGCGTGACAAATGTATTGATGATCCAAAATATTCTTCGTCAATTCGCTGGCAACCTGCCTTTAAACAGCTCATTTATCGCAATGACCAAGGCAAACTAATTGTTACTATTTCACAAAATTCAATCGGCAACGCCATTACTGAATTATTAGGTGTCGTGGTTAAGCGCGTACCAGATATAGATGCATATGAAGCTGCTGAACCAGCACTACTCGAGAAATTACTCAAGCTTCGGTCAAGGCTGGTTGAGGCCGACTTGGGTGAAGGCATTGAAACCAAATATTGGGAAAAAGATTAACCTTAATCAAGAAAGATTTTTATTTATTTAAATGGCTCGTTTATCGGGCTATTTTTTTTATTTAGATCAATGAGTTAGGTTACAATTCCTGTCGGGAGAAAATAAAAAAACTATAACTAAAAGGGGAAAGAAAGAATGGATACATTAACCATGGCCATCGGGGCTTCAATTATTGCTGTTTTATACGGCTTATACACAATGTCTTGGATTTACAAACAACCACCAGGCAGTGACAAAATGAAAGAAATTTCAGACGCAATTGCAGAGGGTGCTAGTGCTTATCTGAATAGACAATACACAACCATTGGTATGGTTGGTGTCGTTCTATTGATTGTAATCACTTACTTTTTAGGAATGTCGGTTGGTATTGGCTTCTTAATTGGCGCTGTACTGTCAGGTTTAACAGGCTATATTGGTATGAACGTATCAGTTAAATCTAACTGTCGTACTGCTGAAGCTGCTAAAAACGGCATGAATGCTGCTTTCCAGGTTGCCTTTAAAGGTGGTGCAATCACGGGTATGCTGGTAGTAGGATTAGCATTATTAGGTGTTTCTGGATTCTACATGGGCTTGATTGCTTTTGAAGTTCCACAAAAAGAAGCATTACACGCATTGATTGGTTTAGCATTTGGTGGCTCATTAATCTCTATCTTTGCACGTTTAGGCGGCGGTATTTTTACCAAAGGTGCTGACGTTGGTGCAGATATTGTTGGTAAAGTTGAAGCTGGCATTCCAGAAGATGACCCACGCAACCCTGCAGTAATTGCAGATAACGTAGGTGATAACGTAGGTGACTGTGCAGGTATGGCAGCAGACTTATTCGAAACTTATGCAGTAACTATTGTTGCAACAATGATGCTTGCAGGTGTCTTAGGCTTGGGCGAAAGTGCCATTCTTTATCCATTAGCGCTAGGCGCAGTATCTATCATTGCTTCTATTATTGGTACTTTCTTTGTTAAAGTGGCAGATGGCGGCTCTATCATGGGCGCTTTGTATAAAGGTTTAATTGTATCTGCAGTATTAGCGGCAATCGCTTTCTACTTTGTTACGATGGACATGGGCATGGGTATGAATTTATTCTACGCATCATTAATCGGCTTAGGATTGACTGCTGTCATGGTTGTGGCTACTGAATACTATACTGCAACTGAGCATAAGCCAGTACAGCATATTGCAGAGGCTTCTAAAACAGGTGACGGTACTAACGTTATCGCTGGTATCGGCTTAAGTATGAAATCTACAGCAATTCCTGTATTAGCCGTTTGTGCTAGTATTTGGGGTGCGCATGCATTAGGTGGCTTGTACGGTATTGCTATTGCAGCAACTGCTATGCTGTCTATGACGGGTGTTATTGTTGCATTAGATGCCTATGGCCCTATTACTGATAATGCTGGTGGTATTGCTGAAATGGCTAACTTACCTGAAGAGATTCGTAATATTACAGATCCGCTAGATGCAGTAGGTAATACAACTAAAGCAGTAACTAAAGGCTATGCAATTGGTTCAGCAGGTCTTGCAGCATTAGTATTGTTTGCTGACTTTACTAATGAGTTAAATACTAGAGTCGGATTCGACCCTATCACGTTTGATTTATCAAACCACATGGTAATTATTGGCTTGTTCTTAGGTGGCTTGGTGCCTTACTTATTTGGTGCAATGGCAATGGAGGCCGTAGGTCGTGCAGCAGGTGACATTGTTGAAGAGGTGCGTAGACAGTTTAGAGAGATGCCGGGCATTATGGATTATACGCAGAAGCCTGACTACTCAAAAGCAGTTGACATGTTAACAAAATCTGCGATTAGAGAGATGATTGTACCGTCAATTTTGCCAATCTTATTCCCAGTGGCAGTTGGTTTGTTACTAGGTGCTGAAGCGTTAGGTGGATTATTAATCGGCTCTATCGCGACAGGTATCTTTGTTGCTATCTCTATGACTACTGGTGGTGGTGCTTGGGACAATGCCAAGAAGTACATCGAAGATGGCCAACTGGGTGAAGGTCATGGAAAAGGATCAGACACGCACAAAGCTGCAATCACGGGTGATACCGTAGGTGATCCGTATAAAGATACGGCTGGTCCTGCGATCAACCCACTGATCAAGATTATCAACATCGTTGCAATCATGATCATTCCTTTATTAGGCGCCCCTTTACTAGGGTAGATTAATTAAAGGATAAAAAGGTGTGCCATTGCACACCTTTTTTTCGTCTTATCTAAAATACGGGCAATAAAAAAGGAGTGCAGTTGCACTCCTTTTCTTGTATCACTGATTACGCTTTAAATGCCCGTACCTTTGTGAATTTGAACATTCATACCTTTGGTATTCTTAGTTAGTACAAAGTCTGCTTGAGCCTTTAACAGCTTATCTGTGCATTCATGTAAATCTGTGTATTCATCCTGACCGGTATCGAATCGTTTATCTTTTAAATAATAGAAAAAACTCTTGTATTTAAAATCATCCATTTTGATAATGATAAAAGTTGAGTTAGGATCTTCCCAAACAGCAGCTGGAAATAACGTAGGATTTTCTTCACCTTCTTTGGTTATTTCAATATCAGCAAGATGAACCTCTTTTTTCTCTTTTCTCCAGCGATTATCAAGATTTTTTTGGATAGTCGTAATTTCAGACTCGGTAAATTCTACACTCATAATATTATGTTTGACTTAGTATCTCTTCTAAACTTGGCTCGGAATCAGTTGTACCGCCCGCTTCCATTTCTTCAATAGTTGCATCACGAACTAATAAAATTTCTAATACAAACTTAACATCACGCCCACACAATGGATTGTTGCCATCAATGGTAACTGTTTCATCATCCACTTTGGTCACTAAGAATTCTTTAGGCTGGCCATCTTTATTTTCCATAGTCACTTTAGTGCCAATCTTTCGATACTCTTGTGGAACGTTTTCGATTTTATCAATAAAAACTAAAGTCTCATCTCTTGGACCGTATAGTTTTTCAACATCGATTTTAATCTCAATAATATCGCCCTTTTCACGGCCTTCTAATTCAGCAAGAACTTGCTTGCCTAAAACATCATTAGCGCCATGAACATAACCAACAGGATACTCAATACTAGAGAAAACACTATTCGTTTTTTGATCTACTACTTTGTAGATTAATTCAACGTATTTAGACTCTTCAATAAAATCAGACATAAGAATTTAAAAAATGGTTGCACCAAAAATTTTAACAACATTATCTTCGTAACCCAATACTAGACGACCAAGATACTCACCTGCTTTTTCACTGTTAAGCTTACCATTATTAGTTTGTCTGTATAAAACAGTAACATGTTCGCCACGACGAATCATGCCTAAATAGTCAGCACCTTTCTCTAAGCCTTTGGTAAGTTCACTACGCGCAAACTGTTTTCCCATTTCAACTTCATTTGCACCACGCAAAAATCCTTCTGAGAAGTTACGGGTAAAGGCGCCATAGTTAGCGTTGTTAGAGAATTTAATCAAGTCATCCCAAAAAGGATGGGCGATGGCTAGGATCTCTTCGTCTGTTTTTTCAATAATATTCATTATTTAATACTCCACTCTTTTTTAACACTCCCTTAAAGGGTGCTAACTTATATTTTTTTATTTATTGTAAGTCTTTTGTTAAAACCTACAATAGATAAAAAAGACCAATCTGCAATAGATTGGTCTTTTTATCAAAATAGAAATTTAATTTCTATTTATGGTTATTCATCGTTTACCAAATGGTAACAAGGAGCTTTACTCATTGTGTACGCACCTGTGTCGCGATCACGATGAGAAACTGTCAATACATGCCAGTTATCATCATCAAGTTTCATCGCATCACCACGGTAGTAGTAACCAGGCCAGCGAGTTTCCTTACGGAAGAACGTATGCTGGAATACACACTCAGAAGTACGATGACGGTGTTTAAGCTCCCATGCACGCATTAACTGGTGAATATCTTCAGCGCCCAACTTCTCTAGATCTTCTTCCATGATAGCCATTTTCTGCATACCCATGTTAAGAAGCTTATCGTTAGTCATGTAAGAAACTGTTACACCACCACAGTACTCGTCCATAATCTTCTGAAGACGCTGCAGGCCAGGCATCGGAAGAATGTAGCTCGGAGATACTGTACCAGCAACGATTTCGTTACGGCCAATTCTGTAAGTCTCAAGTGGCTGGAAGATTTGCGCTTTACGATCAGCAATTTGCTTATCAGAAACAACAATACCTTCACCTTTACCGTCGTCAACGTATTGACAAGCAGCTTTAGCAGCTAGACGGCCTTCAGTAAATGAACCTGATGAGAATGCGTGTGGCGTTCCACCAACAGCATCACCTGCACCAAATAAACCTTCAACAGAAGTCATACGGTTATAACCCCAGAAGTACTCTGGTGGAGATAGATCCGCAGGACCTGAACACCATGCGCCACATGCAGTTGCGTGTGAACCCATAACGTATGGCTCAGAAGTTGTTAACTCAGGGTTAATGTACTTTGGATCGATGTCTGTTGCAGCCCATAATACCGCTTGACCAACAGTCATACCTAGGAAATTTTCCCAACCAACTTCTTCTAAATGAGGGTCTTGGAATGCTTCCATTGTTACCATGTGAATCGGACCACGACCTGCATTTATTTCAGAAATAATTGCAGAAGTACGTAGACAAGTAGGAATTGGACGTGCAGAAACGTGAGACGCTTCAGTATTTAAGTAACGCTTACCAACTCTTTCTTCTAATTCAGGGAACCAATTAGACTCATACTCTTCACCATAACCATTCTGGGTGTAAGTATGTAAATGTAGGAAGTATGCGCCAACTGGACCATAACCGTCTTTAAAACGTGCAAGAACGATACGGTTTTCCATTTGTGTCATCTTCGCACCAGCTTCAATTAATAAGCCATATGCAGAACCAGAAGACCACGGAGCATACCATACACGACCAGCACCTTCACCTACAGAACGAGGCTTAAAGATGTTAGAAGCACCACCAGCACCAACGATAGTCGCTTTAGATTTAAATACGTGGTAGTTACCAGTACGTACGTTAAAACCAACACAACCCGCAACGCGGTTATCTTTAGCATCATCCATCAACAAGTGAGTAACCATAATACGGTTGTACACCTTGTCAGCTTGCTTAGTCGCAGCTTCAGCAACGATAGGCTTGTATGATTCACCATGAATCATGATCTGCCACTTACCTTCACGCATATATGCGCCTTTAGCAAGACCTTCAGCATTTTCACGCTTAGGATCTTTCATAAGTGGTAAGCCCCACTCTTCGAACTTATGTACCGCAGAGTCAACGTGCCTAGCCATATCAAAAAGTAAATCTTCACGAACCATACCCATTAAGTCAATACGTGCATAACGTACGTGATCTTCAGGATTGTTTTCGCCGAAACGAGTACCCATGTAACAGTTAATTGCGTAAAGACCTTGAGCAACAGCACCTGAACGGTTGATGTTTGCTTTCTCAGCGATTACAATTTTCTTGTTACGGCCCCAGTATCTAGCTTCATAAGCGGCACCAGTACCACCTAAGCCAGCACCAACAACAAGGATATCAATATTGTCTTCTACAATAGTTTTACAATGACTCATGGTATTCGCCTCCAGCTTTTAATGATAATTTGTTAGTTTCTAACGTATGTAAACCACCATCATCCATACGGATGTACTTAGGTTCAAATGCTAATAACTCAGAGTTACGCATTTCAGCTGTAGGCTCATCCAATTCTCTAAAGTCTTGGATTTTAGTTCCCCATGGCTGAGTAGTGATTGGTGATAAGAAGTTCTTAACACGGCCGTCACGGAATTTAACTCTCCATGCGATCGTACCTTTCTCTTCATCACGAATAGTACGTACACTGTGACCTAGTGGTGCAAAGTCTGCGTAACCACGTACGTCAATAGCTTGGTGTGGACATGCTTTTACACATGAATAGCACTCCCAACACATATTAGGTTCAATGTTATAAGCACGACGATATTTTTCGTCAATGTGCATAATGTCAGATGGGCAGATATCTACACAATGTCCACAACCATCACAACGAGTCATATATACAAAAGTTGGCATATTATTTTCTCTCTTAATTAGTTAATATTAGTAGTGCTTAGGCGCTTCGCGCTTAATACCTAGACCCATATCCATTGGTGCATCCTTAAGAAGCTCCATAGAGTGTCTGTTTTGCTGGAAATCATCATCTGCAGCAGTTTTGCCACCAAATCTAGTTTCATGAGGCAAGTTCTCGTTTGTACCATTAGCCTTAATGATGCGCTTGTTGTAAGCTGCAGCAGGCTTGAAGAACATGTGAGAGAATTTAGACCAGTAAACGCCACCAAATAATGATGCTGTTGAAAGGATAACTAGCATAAACCAAATACCTTCGCCGCCACCAGTGTAAGACCAACCTAAAGCGGTTACTGATGTTGCCATTAATGATAATGAAAACATATCTTTTCTAAGTGTAATACTATTCCAAGCAACGCCTTCAGCTTGACCGTCAACTTTGAATGAGAACCAGAACCAGAAAGTACCGATAAACAACATAATTACACCAGTATTCCATACTTGAGCCAATGTAGCGTCAGCTGCATTTTCACCAAAGATAATCATTGCAGTTGCTGCGTTGAATAGGATGAAACCATACATAGTTAAGATGTGAACTAAACGACGAATAGGGTTTGCAAATTCACCAGCTGTAGCAACATCAGTTACGATAGTGCTTACAAGAATACCAGCTTTATCACCAGCACTAAGCTGTGTCAATCTAGTGTCTTCTTTACCAACAGTACAAACTGCATTGCCAGCTGCTAAATCTTTCTCTGCTTTTGCAGCTGCATCAAAGAAATACGTTGTACTTCCTTTATGAATTAGATCTGCAATTGTCATAAGTATTACCAATGCAATCATTACGATTACATAAGTTTGCATACTCTCATATCCGATGCTTTCCACTAACGTGGCAATCGGTGTGGTACTGAAATTGATCATAGTTTCATCCTCCTTAGGTTAAATCAATTACTTCATTGATGCTAAGCTTTCGCGTCGCGCTTCTCTCTCTTGTCTTCATTGTAGCCAACGCAACATGCGCTGGATCAAAATCCAACTATTATACTTATTTAAAAGTTTGGTTTCAATCAAAAGCCCCTTATTTTCATAAGAGGCTAGCGACTGGTGTTTGTCTTTACTTAGCTGAGTGCCCGCTTAACTTAATCTCAACTTTATCCTCTGCCTTAATTGTTGCGTAGTAGTCTTGCAACACTTTAGCAACTTCAGGGCGTGAGAACTCTTCAGGTAAATCTTCACCATCAGACAACATCTTACGAACCTTTGTACCTGAAAGCAACACGCGATCTTTAGGCTCATGCGGGCATGTCTTCACTGAAGACATTCCACCACATTCATGACACCAGAACGTCCAGTCAATTTTAAGTGGCTTAGTTATTAATGCATCTTCTGCAATTTCATCAAAGATGTTATGTGCATCAAATGGACCGTAATAGTCATCAACACCCGCATGATCACGACCAACAATTAGATGTGAACAGCCGTAGTTTTGTCTGAATAAAGCATGTAATAACGCTTCACGAGGACCAGCATAACGCATGTCTAGTGGGTAACCTGACTGAAGGATTGTATTAGGAACAAAGTAATTCTCAATTAATGTTGAAATTGCTTCTGAGCGCACATCAGCAGGAATATCGCCAGCCTTAAGGCCGCCTAATACTGAGTGAATCATTACACCATCACAAATTTCTACTGCAATTTTAGCTAGGTATTCATGTGAACGGTGCATTGGGTTACGTGTTTGGAACGCTGCAACTGTTTTCCAGCCTTTGTCATCAAAGTATTGACGAGTTTCAGCAGGTGTCATGTATAACTCACCGAACTTCGCAGGGAAGCCGCCGTCTGATAATACTTTAATAGGGCCAGCAAGGTTATATTTACCTTGAGCCTTAACCATAACAACACCTGGATGCGCATCTTCGGTCGTTTTAAATACTGACTCACACTCATGATCTTTGTCAATTGTGTATTTTTCAGTTACTGTCATTGTTGCAAGAACATCGCCTGATTTACCACTAACGATTGCAACTTCATCACCGGCTTTAACCGCTTCATCATCTGTTGATAATGTTACTGGAATTGGCCAAAATAAGTCGTTAGCCATTGTCATGTTGTCACAAATGCCTTGCCAGTCCGCTTTTCCCATAAAACCTTCTAATGGGTTAAAACCACCAATACCAAGCATAACTATGTCACCCTCTTCTCTAGAAGAACACGTAATTTTTGATAGAGTTTCAGCTCTTGCTAATTCTGCTGTTAACGCATCGCCTGATAATGCTAGTGCATTTAGCGTGTCGCTACCATGTGGCGGGACTAATTTTGACATAGTACAATCCTATTAAGGTTTAAAGATAGAAAATTATACCTATTGTGGTTTTTTGCAAGAGGTTGATATAGAGATAGTTCTATATATCTCCAAGGATATATAGAATAGAAATTACGATCAAAGTTTAATCTTAAAGCGCACTCTTTGCGTACCGTCCTTTGATTTTTCAGCAATAACCTTGTCATTTTTAATATCGTAATCTAGCGTGCCACCACTAAATGAATCAAAGCCCTGGACTAAATGCGCATTGCCTTTTAAATGCACCATTTCTGTTTTGATCAAATAAGTAATATTATCGGCTGTTGCCTCAACAAATCTAGCTTGATTAGGTTGGTTTTGCTTATAGTGTGCGCGGTGTTTTTTACTACCCTTGGCCAAAACTTTAGTTACTTCCTTTTGATTACTAAAAATTTGAATTTTTTCAGCGCTTAGGGTTAAAGAACCCTGAACTACACTAGCACTTCCTGTGTAAGTACTGATGTTTTTTGTCTCGTCAATGACAACCGTATAAGCCTTTACGTTAATTGGCTTATCTTTATCACCTGGCATGGCAAAAACATTAAATGATAACAAACAAACAGCAAATAATTTATTCATAAAAACCTACCACGCCACCTGTCAGCCTAATTTTTTGATTGGCATCTTCATACTTCATGCCAGTCGCTTTGATATCCGCCAACTGAGACTGGTAATGTATCTTTTCATCAGTTCGGTACACGTCAAATCCACTGCTTTGATCAATAAATAAGTCTCTTGTATTAATAATAGAGCCAGAATCTTGAAACACTTTCACTTTTCCAGACATTTGCATTAATTCTTTTTGAACATGCATGCCCTGGGCAACGATCTTGGTATTTTCACCCAAATAAGTCACCTGTTTATTGCCAGCTATCTCATCACTTTTGGTGCCGACTATCAACTCCGGAGTATTCATATTTATATTGCTGCCATCAGCGCCTTTAACTTTTACCTTGCCTTGAAATTTGATCTCTCCGCTATCAAAATAATTAGCGCGCTTTGAGCTAAGTGTGTATTCTATTTCTCCTTGCTCATTGTAAACACTGACCTTTGGTTCAATTAATAATGCAGGGGTATTTTTAAAATTGAAATAATAATCAGACTTAACAAAATGAGACAGACGCTGGTTTTCATCAAATTCTTGCAAGGCAAATTGATCAATTTTTTCTACGTAAGCTGCTTCATTATCTGTCAACACGTCTGGCTTCTGGACGCTAAGCTGTTCAAATGAATAAGGCAAGCCTTTCATCAAAATCCACATGGTGGCAATAATCACTATAATGAAAACTGTAATTAATAAATTATGTCTTAATTGAAAATTCATGATGTCGTATACAGTTAAAAAAATTCGTGGCATCTACGCCATCACACCTGACGGTCCGATCGACCTCGATCAAATTAGAAAAGCAATTTCTCAGCATGATATTAGTATTTTGCAATATCGACGCAAGCGACACACAGCAGTCCAGACGGAAAAAACCGCTGATAGCGCCTTAAAACTTATTGAAGCGACTAAATTACGCCAACTATGCTTACAACATCATACTTTATTTATTATCAACGATGATATTAACCTGGCGCAAAAAGTCAATGCAGATGGTGTGCATCTAGGAAAAAATGACAGCTCCATACAAGCTGCAAGAAATTTACTGGGCGATGATGCAATCATTGGTGTAAGTTGTTATAACGACATTAATTTGGCAAAATCTGCCCAACATCAAGGGGCAAGCTATGTGGCCTTTGGTGCACTTTTTGCATCAAGCACCAAGCCAGATACACCCCACTGTTCACTTGATGTTATCATCCAAGCAAAATCAGTTATTGATATCCCCATTGTTGGCATTGGCGGCATTGATTTTGACAATCAAGAGCAAGCGCTCAAAGCAGGATGCAGCGCAGTGGCAATGATTAATGCTTTATTTTAATAAGAGACTATCTCTAGCAAAGGGGCTATACTATGTGTATTGCTAGAAATATGTAAGAAGAATGGGTAGCTGATATTAAAATCTTAAGGAGAGAATAATTAGCAAGCTACCCAAATGAATAACAAGCAATCTTGGGGGAGAGTATGTTATTCAGATTATCATTATAAACTAATATATTTAGCCATCAATGGCGGTAAACCGCAAAAAATAATCATCAATACCCCAAAGCACTAAACATCGCCTCTTGCGTGTTCCACTGTTCTGGCGGCTTCACTTGTATATTTTCGACTGGCATAACAACAAAACTATAGCTTGAATTGTTGTAATCAATCTTGGCACTAGTCTTATTAATGAATGAAACTTTCAACTTATTTTGTTGCTCAGCTACTGGATTAAACGCATGAAAGGAATTTCTAGCCTCTGCCGATAGAGTTATAGTCAAAGAGCTGATTAGTAACAATATAAATGTTGATTTTTTAATTGGCTTCATAATTGCTCCCCTTGATCATCTCTTTCTAGGTTAATGGCTGTAGTATTTTCTATAAACAACCCTGTCGCCATCTTTAATCTCAACCAGTCGGCAGTTACCTTGGTTTCTGTATTCATAAGTTTTAATCAAATACTTGCAATGTTCAACACTGTGACAAACCATCACTCCGCTAGAAAGTGAATTGTTATTTTTATGAACAACAAGCGTTAGTGTGTGAGCACTAGCCAATATGGGTAGAAATGCCAGTATTACAAGCATCATTTTCTTAATTGTGTACATATAACTCCTTATAAACTATCTTGTCGCGAGTGCGTGTTTAAACTAGCATTGACCAGTAATGGTAGTAATGCAAATAATACCGGGATAGATTTGATTGTTTTCATCTGCAGCTACTAACTACTCAAAGGGCAGTCATCACTTTTGCCACACTTATAAGCTACAAACAAACCAACAGCCATAGCTACTGTTATAAACACTTGAAAGATAATATTTTCCATAATAATTCCTATTTTTCTCACCTTAAGAATAAGAGTATTATAATATAATGATATATAAAAAAATATAGCGGAAAACCGCAAAAATTCATTCAATAAATTAAAAAAATTGTTAGAAAAAAGAATGAGGCGTCTAACATGGCAACTCTGAGAAGAATGCATATGCAGAAGTGGTCAAAATGGAGATTAACACCGCTACTACCTACAACCAATGCTAGACGGTGGCGATTATATTGAATGATAAGCACTAGAAGCGTGTTTATAGAATTTTCTGTGGTATGTTACCATATTGACAATTTCCGATTAACATTATAATATGCACACTGGCTAGCTGTTTGAATGTGACTTATATTTAAACATCAATCTTTCATTATAAGATTTTGAGCTAGACTTATTAAATAAAAAATCAATTGGAGACATACTATGAACAAATCGGAATTAATCGAAGCAATCGCAACAGCAGCAGACTTAACTAAAGCAGACGCAGGCAAAGCTCTTAATGCATTTACAGGTGCAGTAACTGGCGCTATGGTAAGTGGTGACGGTGTACAACTAACTGGCTTTGGCTCATTTGTAGTTAGAGACCGTGCTGCACGTACTGGTCGTAACCCACAGACTGGTGCTACTATCCAAATTAAAGCTTCTAAAGTAGTTGCATTTAAAGCAGGTAAAGCATTAAAAGAGGCGGTTAATAAGTAACCACACTTTAAATTAGCTCTAGAGAATTAGAAGGCCACCCAAGCGGTGGTTTTTTATTGCATAAAATTATGATTAATAATATCGGCAGAACAGACGTGCAGATTAGAGTATCGGTTGGCGTATTATGTATCCTCCTTTCGCTTATATTCAACGGCTGGCTAGCCCTGATATCATTATTTCTTATTGCTACAGCTCTAGCTGAGTGGCATCCAATTTATAGATTACTACGCATCTCCAGCCACAAAGCTGAATATTCAACCTTTAGATATAAATAGCCTTAATTAACTTTATACTAATAACATGCTGATCCATTCCCCTATTCTTAAAAATACGATATTCCTAGTCGATGACGATGAAGACATACTAAGTTCTTTATCTGCACTATTTGAGCTAAGCGGCTTTAAGACAAAAACCTACTCATCTGCACTAGATTATCTACAGCAATTGGATGATACACCAGGCTGTTTGATTAGTGATATTTCCATGCCAGAGATGAATGGTATAGAGCTATTGACTGAACTTAATAAAACTGAACACGCCCGCCCCACATTGTTTATTACAGGCGTTGCAACTGTCAAATTAGCAGTAGAGGCGATGACACTAGGGGCGATAGATTTTATTGAAAAGCCGATAATAGCTGATACCTTACTAGATAAAGTAACCAAAATGCTTACCAATTTTGAAGCAGATAAAGAGATTATTGATCGCTATAAAACACTCACCAAAAGAGAGAAGCAAGTTTATAGGCTAATTATTAAAGGCCTAACTAACACTGTTATTGCTAAGCAGATATTTTTAACCATCTCAACGGTAGAAAAGCATCGATCGGTCATTATGAAAAAAATGAAAGCAGTTAATTTGGCAGCATTAATGGCAGATCTTCCAAGATTAAAACTGCTAGGTCAATCTTTGTTTGATGAGAATACAAACTCATGAGCTACTCTCACATACCAATGATTCTGATTCTATTGATAACCTTGGTTTTGTTATTTTGGAATTTTAAACTTAGGCGTAGCCTTGATCAGAAGAATAAAGACCCAAGAAGAAACAATTCCGATTCGCAATCTATCTATCAACGTATGAAAAAGCAAAATGATAGTCGTGCCACTTTGTCAAAAATGGATTTTAACAAACCACTTCTAGAGGTGCTCAAACAATTATCCAAAAACTCAAGCATAACACTCAATGTGGGAAGGGCAAGCATATGGCGCTATTCAGATAATAAAGAGGAGCTGCACTGTTTAGATTTGTACGAACAAAAAGTCAATATTCATACTCAAAAAGGCTTTTTGAGTGTTGAATCATGTCCAGAATACTTCAGGGAAATGGATAGGATTCTAAGCATTGACAATGCCAGAACAGATAATCGAACCCATGAGTTCTTAGAGGATTATCTAAAACCGCTTAATATCCACTCAATGCTTAATCTACCAATTCTGGTTAATAACGAGGTATATGGCGTTATATGCTTTGAACAATTAAATAAACCTAGAATTTGGCGTGAAGATGAAATTGGTTATGGCACTTCGATCACTGATTTAATCGCATTGAGCGTTGAATCCTCACAAAGAAAAAGTGCAATGGATCAATTAATATCCCAATCTCGACATGTGGTCATGGGTGAGATGATTACCACATTAACTCATCAGTGGAAACAGCCTTTAACCGCTATGATGCTTGGTATCGGAACCCTTAAGAGTAAATTTAAGTCAATGAGTATTAGTGATAAAGACATGCAATATATCGAAATTCATGTTGCTAAAATTGAGCGAATTATGTCTGAACAAAATCAACTATTAACTGATTTCAGAGGCTTCTTTCATCCTGATAAGCAAAAGCATCTGTTTAACATTAAAACCAATATCAGCAGCACTTTAGACATGCTTGAAGGTAGCATCAAAGCGCAAAGTATTCAAATATTAATGGACATTCCAAACAAGCTTGAAATCATGGGTTATGAGCGAGATTTTCGTCATGTAATTATTAACCTTGTACAAAACGCCATTGATCAAATAACAACCAAAGAGATAAAAAATCCAATGATTAAAATCAATGCCAAGGCAACTGAAAAATGCATTGAGGTAGCTATTAGCGACAATGCAGGCGGGATTAATCCATCAATCTTATCAACTGTATTTAAGCCTTATGTTTCTGATAAATCTTTAAATGGTACTGGTTTAGGCTTGTACATTAGTAAAAAGATTATTCAAGATCAGTTTGGTGGTGATATTTTTGCAAGCAATACCAAAGAGGGTGCACAGCTCTTAGTAAAGTGCCCCCCCAGAAGCATAAAATCAAAAAAGTAAGCAATCTTTAAAATTTTTATATTTTCCTGAAAAAATCATAAGAGGAAAGCCTTGCTTTCCTCTTATTTGCTCAAAAACCCTCCAAAACAGACAAGATGCCTTATTCAACCAATTTTATTTTTTCTAGATTTTTTAGTAGAAATTCGATGGTGAAAGTCATTGTTTCTTTTTCGTGAATATTGTGGCTTGGTGGCATTACCCACTTTAAAGTAAGGTACCAAGCACTCTTCGCCATTACCGATTAAATCATTGCGACCCATTCGCTTTAATGCCTTGCGCAGCACGTCCCAATTTTTAGGGTCGTGATAACGCAAAAAAGCTTTGTGTAATTTACGCTGTTGCCCGCTCCTAGGTGTTTTGACGGCCTCAGAATTACGAGTGATTTTCTTTAGAGGATTAAGCTTGGTGTGATACATAGCAGAGGCAATTGCTAGTGGCGTTGGGATAAAAGCCTGCACCTGATCAGGTTTAAAATTATTCTGCTTTAACCACAAGGCAAGATTCAACATATCTTCGTCACTGGTTCCAGGATGAGAGGATATAAAATACGGAATCAAGTACTGTTCTTTACCCGCCTGCTCAGAGTAACGATCAAACAATTTTTTAAACTGATGGTAAGAGCCAATACCAGGCTTCATCATTTTTGACAAGGTGTTGTCTTCCGTATGCTCAGGCGCAATTTTTAAACGTCCGCCGACATGATGGGTGACCAATTCTTTAATGTATTCTGGATCACGAACTGCTAAATCATAACGCAAGCCCGAGGCGATAAAAATACGCTTGATGCCTTTTAAATTACGTGCACGTCGGTACAGTTTAGTTAGAGGCTTATGATCCGTTCCCAGGTTTGGGCAGATATCAGGATAAACACAAGTTAGACGACGACAAGCGGCTTCAATTTTTGAATCCTTGCATTGCAGACGATACATATTGGCCGTAGGACCACCAAGGTCGGAAATATTACCTTTAAAATCTTTATCAGTATCACAGATGGTTTCAATTTCTCGAATCACAGAATCTTCAGAACGACTCTGAATAATACGACCTTCATGCTCGGTAATGGAACAAAAAGTACAGCCACCAAAACAGCCACGCATAATATTAATGGAATAACGAATCATATCGAAAGCTGGAATTTTCAGCTTACCATAAACAGGATGTGGCTTACGCGTATAAGGCAGCTCAAAGACGCTATCAAACTCCTCCATTGACAAAGGAATTGGCGGCGGATTGAGCCAAACATCGCGCTCAGCATGACGCTGTACCAAAGCTCGTGCATTGCCTGGATTGGTTTCTAGATGAAATACACGAGATGTGTGTGCATACAGATAACGATCTGTAGCCACCTGCTCAAAAGAAGGTAGACGAATAACGGTAGTGTCTCGATTCAGGCCTTTAGTGCGATGATCAAAATCAATCACCTGGACTGCTCCTTGATTGGGATCAATTTTAGTAGGCTTGGTTTGATTATTTTTATCACCACAGCCTTCTTTATCTTTCGTAGAGGTGTCAGTGTATGGATTTGCTTGCGGATGAGTTAAGCTTTTATCAGAATCAATCTCGCTTGAATCTAACACCGTCCAGCCTTTTGGAATTCCCTGGCGCATAAAAGCTGTGCCACGAATATCAGTAATTTGCTTAATACTTTCGCCCGCTGCAACACGATGTGCCGCCTCTACAACCGCGCGCTCAGCATTACCAAAAAGCAACAAATCAGCCTTAGAATCAGGCAGAATGGAGCGGCGAATAGTTTGTGACCAATGGTCATATTGAGCAATGCGCCTTAAACTGGCTTCAATACCACCAATAATAACTGGAATGCCTTTGTAGGCTTCCTTGGCGCGCTGAGTATAAACAGTGGTTGCACGATCAGGGCGTTTACCCGCTACAGCGCCAGCAGTATAAGCATCATCAGAACGCGGCCTTTTCTCAGCTGTATAATGATTCACCATTGAATCCATATTTCCCGATGCAACCGCAAAGAATAAATTAGGCTTTCCTAACTTTCTAAAGTCATCTGCAGAGTGCCAATCAGGCTGGGAAATAATCCCGACACGAAACCCTTGTGACTCCAACAATCGGCCAATAATCGCCATACCAAAACTAGGATGATCTACATACGCATCGCCAGTAACAATAATAATATCGCACGAATCCCACTCCAAATTATCCATCTCTTTACGAGACATAGGCAACAATGGTGCAGGCACAAGTCCTTTTTTATGGGGCCAGAATTTTGGGTATGAATAAAGATTTTTAGGCGCTAACAACATGTTCTAAATTATACAGAACAGATCAATGAGTTAATAATCGTAAAATTAAGGGCATACATTGAATTACTAAGCGGCTTTAACTGACTCTATATTTCAATTAACTGGCTTACAGCCGGACAATAAAGAGCACACTTAATTTCACCACTATAAGTGTTTGATAACACCTCTTTATAATAATTAAGCTGCTTGGCGTGGGTTTGATGCTGTCTTTTAATGTATAAATCATTGGTTTCATCTACTAGTTTATCGGCAGTTTTAAAATCAATAATCCATAAAATATCATTCTCAATAAACAGTCGATCAATAATAATACTTCTGCCTTGGTCAATAAACTCAGCCTCAACCTGAGTGGATTGTCTTTTTTTGAATAACCAGTCGAAATTGTTATCTTGATGTGTATTTTTCAACAACTGAATGATATGATCTGTAGATAGCACTAGATTATCTAAAGAGAATCCAAGCTCTATTAATCGTACTTCAATGGTCTTGGTATTTAGATCAAACGCATTAAGCTCCAAACATTGATGTACAAAAGTGCCTAATAAACTTTTGTATCCCATATCAATACTGTTATTCAGCTCAATTTCTTCGTGGGCATCAATAACAACTGCTTGAGTATTTAACATGGTTTTGTAGCGCTGCAATTGTAGCACTTTAATAGGCGCCTCAATTTCATCTTCAACATCACGAAACTCTTCAAACTGGTGTTTCACCAAAGGCTCAAGTAATTTTAAAAATGTATTTTCACTGGCCTTGTTAGCTTTATTAAGTGTGGCTAATAAATGAATGTTAGATTTAGCACGTGTCATCGCAACATATAGCAATCTCATGCTTTCAAAATGTCCTTGGCGTGCGCTTACTTGTTGTAGATAACGATAAGTGTGACTAGGATTTTTGTGTTGATATGATTTAATTGGTGCGAGTAATAACGATTGATCTGGTAATTCATGCAGGTGAATAATGGCAGATTGATTAGCCCTTGGCGCTCTTCCTAGGCCAGGAATAATAACCACTTCAAATTCCAATCCTTTGGCTTGGTGTATAGTCATTATTTTGATATTACTGCTAATGCTCGGCGCATATAGCTCATCAAGTTGCTGATTAATTGTCTTGATATCAAGCTTGCCAAGCGCTTCACACTCATGAACAACACTCAAGAATTGACGTTTAATCATATTTTTTTGCTCAGATAAAGATTGCTGTGGGCATAATTGCTCAATCGCAAATTCAAGCATTTGCACAAAACTAAATCTTGATTGATTACTAACAATGGTCGCTAAACTTGCATGAAGACTTTTTGCTCTTGTTGAGCCGTCTGTCGTCAACCCTTCCAGCACTGTTGGCGTATTAATCAACTCAAATACAACACTATCCCGATGATTGGATAGGTGCAAAATATCTGCCAACAATAAACCGCACCACGGCGCTCGAACAATAGAAAGCCAGGCTAATTTATCCCCCAAATCTAACAATCCTCGAGTTAGACCAACCAAATCTCTAGTAAAAAATTCCTTATTTAATGGCGCAGTTTTCAGCGCTTCAAAAGTAATGCCTGCTGTTTTTAGTGTGGGCACAATTTCATTTAAATGAGAGCGATTTCTAACCAAAATTGCCACGTCTTTATCTAAAATTTTCTCAACGATTTCTAATACTTGTTGTGCCTCTTGGGCGTAAGCCTTATTTGCAAAAGGATAAAACTTAACTTGGCCTTGTTGTTTAGCTGTTTCGTTGGCAACCGATTCAGAATAGCAAATAGCGCCCACTTGAACATTTTCAACCGCTGGAAAAATTTGAGAAAAATACGTATTATTGGTTTCGACAATAACTTGATCAGACCGAAAGTTGGTGGTTAATTGCAAAAATTCAGGCTTTAAGTTGGCAATACCAAACTCCCTAACTTGCAAAAATAAGCCAACTTGGGATTGCCTAAACAAGTAGATTGATTGCATGGGATCGCCCACCAAAAATAGCGTTTTAGCATCATCTTTTTGCCAATTGGCAATCAGCTTTTCAATCAGGGCAAATTGCGTACTGGAAGTATCTTGAAATTCATCAATTAATAAATGTTGTATTTTGTAATCCAAAAATAGGGCGATATCACTCGCCTCATGATCTGTTAGTGCTTGATCTGCATCTAGCGCCACTTGAATAAAATCGGTAGATTGTTGTTCATCAAATAATACGTTGAGTTGTGCAACAGCAATTTTTAATACCTGGGCGATACTCTTTAAGGCAGCTATTTGCAAAGTATCAAAATCAACATCCGGCATAGTATTGACTTCATTTAGCAGCATCTTAGGCTCTGTTTTGTCTGACAAGCCCTCAAGCATCTCCAGTATAACTTTCTTTTGCACCTTTAATTCAGCAGGAAAGCCATTTTTCTTAGTTAAGGTCTTACGCCATTCGCCTTTTCCAGTTAAGCACAGATTGGCCAACTCTTGCCACTGCTTCAATTCGGAGGCATTGGTAGCAGGTAATTTTTCAATACCTGATAACTCAATGTTGGTGTTAGCCTTTAATGCATTAAAAAATGCATCATTAAAATGTATGCATGCTTGGGCTGATAATTGCATCAAGTGCTTGCTGATAATATTGGCAGCACTGTCTTGTAGACTTTGAACGTTTAATGCATCCTTGATATACAGCTTATTAAGCCATTGATCTCGTTTTGACAGCATGTAAGTAATCAGCTGATAAAAACGATTAACATTATTATCCAAATATAACAATGTCTCGCTAATGCATTGTCCGAATTCTTCAGTATCAATACTAAGCAAGGTTTGCTTGGCAGCTTGCAAATATATAGCCTCTTGTTGCCAAGTTTGAGTGATAATTTGTTTGTTAATCCAAGTGCCTGGCTGCGGATAACGATTGGTAATTAGATTGGACAAGCCATCAATAGTAGAAATCTTCAGCCGTTGAGGCATATCAAGCAAATGCCACTCATGTTTTTTCGACCTTGCTAATACTGCAACAGCCAAATCAAAGGTGATTTGTTTGTGTGGCTGCTGAGGTCGCCCACCTTCTACTGACTTTAGTGCATCAATTACCCTGGCTTTTAACTCACTAACCGCTTTTTTGGTAAAGGTCATTGCTAGAACACTTTCTGGCGAATCGCTAATTGATAATAATTTTAAATAGCGTTGCGTTAATAGCTCGGTTTTGCCAGAACCTGCAGGTGCTTGAATTAAAAAAGAACGCGAGGTATCTAGTGCTTGTTGGCGTTGAGCCGAATCATCCATTAAGGTTTTCTAACTGCGTTATCCAAGCATCAAAGCCAGTGCATTTTTTTCTTATTTCTGCCAATCCAATATTATTAAGGATATTTGGCACATGAGTTGTCTTTATATAACGTGTATTCTTTTCAATGCGCTTAGAGGGTGCGGTGTCCTTGGAGTTGTTAATTTTTTCAATATTATTAAAATTAACTAAAATTTTATTTATCCAATCTTGATTAGTATTTAATCCAGTTGCCATTTTTTCAGCATCACTAAACAACAATGCTTCAAATTCGTACATTTGAATGTATGGAATGATCTTTTGTCTTTGATCTTTTTTAATTCTATTTTTAATTTTTTTTTCTAAACTTTCTTTGGTTTCTCCATCAATTAGATGTCTTTTTTGAAAGCCATAAAAGTCATATAAAGTTGTTACAAAATCATAACTATAAATCAATGCGTTTAGTTTTGAGTCAACTCTATCCAGTCCAATATTGCCTTTCATATTTTGAGTCTGTACAAAAATATCAAAATCTGATAAGTATGGAACAACAACCTCTTTGACAAATTTATATTCAGAATGACCTTCTACCGAAATTAACAACCTTACCATTCTGGCTCACCACCCAACAAACCCTCGCTCCACGCTTCTCCCACTTGGTAGCTTTTCATCCAACTTCCTAAGTCTTTTTCACTTAGCCTTTCAAACTTAGACTCTCCATTTTCATAATTAACCACAATAAAATCATCCACCTCAAAATGGTTCGCCAGCTCAACAGACTGGGTTGATATAATTACCTGTCCCTCATCATTTGAAACTGCTTTGATCATATCTGATAACACTGTTAATGCCGCTGGATGCAAGCCAATTTCTGGCTCGTCTAGTACAATTGTTGCTGGGCGCATGTCTTTAGGCTGCAAAAATAGCGTTGCCATACAAATAAAACGCGCTGTGCCGTCTGATAAGGCTTGCGCGGAGAATCCTAGATTGGATAAATCATTTTTATGCTGCCAACGCAATAAAATATTTTCACCATTTATACTAAAATCAAAGTCTTGAAAGTACGGGGCAACCGTTTGTACAGCACTTAGTATGTTTTGATAATCATCATTAAAATCTTGTTTTAGCCTATATAAAAAAGGTGCAAGATTTTCTGCAAAACTTGCTAAAGATTGATTGCTATTTATATCTCGCCAAGTTTTAAATTTAGCTGTAGAAGAAGTATCATGAAAATGATACAATTTACATTCCTTTAAATATTTTCTTGAGTATTTAACAATTGACTTGTCACTATCTGCAATACCACTTTCAAAAGAATCGTAACTAATAGAAGGGTTATAATTTACATCTGATAGCTGAGAATAAAAACCTGCATTATCAGTAATTGTTAGCGTATCCTGCTCATCATTTTTTGATAATGTTGCATGATATTCATTTTTTTTAATCTTTACATATACTGAGATTTTTTCTGTAACTTTACTGCCAAAATGCAAAAATCCGTCTGCACCGCCACCATTAATTAAATATTTTTGCAATCTTTTGTTGTGTATATTTTCAAATAGTCTAAAAATAGAAATAAAATTACTCTTACCCGAGCCATTTGCACCAATCAACACATTAATTGGCTTCATCTTTAAATCTAGCACTTTAATCGATTTAAAGCCTTTAATTTTGATGCGTGATAAATTATTATCCATAAACTACATTTTATCAGGTGCTGATACACCCAATAAACCTAATCCATTTGCTAAAATTTGCTTGGTGGCAATGATGAGTGTTAAACGTGAAGCTTGCAATATTTTATCCTCAATTAAAAAATCACAATTATTATAATAGCTATGAAAATCACCCGCTAAATCACGTAAATAATAAGCCAAAACATGTGGCTCATAATTAATAGCTGAGCTTTTAACCACGTCAGTATAGCGATTAAGCTGTTTGATTAATATTTGTTCATAGTCGTTATTTAATAAACTTAAATCTGCTTGCTCAGTGCTGTTTTCTTTTGCCAAAACCGAACAAATACGCGCATGTGCATATTGAATATAAAACACAGGATTTTCATTGGTTTTTGACTTTGCCAAATCAAGATCAAAATCCATATGCTGCTCTGACTTGCGCAATATATAGAAAAAACGCGCCGCATCATTGCCCACTTCTTGGCGCAATTCTTCAAGGGTTACAAATGAGCCACTTCTAGTTGACATGGCCACTTTTTTACCACTTCGATATAGATTTGCAAACTGAACTAGTAGAATTTCTAGCTTATCTGCATCATGACCTAGTGCACTAACAGAGGCTTTAACTCGGGCAATGTAGCCGTGATGATCCGAGCCCCAAATGTTAATGATTTTGTCATACCCACGTTCAAATTTTTCAAGATGGTAGGCAATATCAGAGGCAAAATACGTGTGCATGCCATTTTCTCTCACCACAACACGGTCCAAATCATCGCCAAAATCTGTGGTTTTAAACCACAAAGCGCCGTCTTTTTCATAGATATGGCCCGAGGCTTGTAATGATTTAACGGTTTTTTCAGATCGTCCAGAATCCACTAATGATTGCTCTGAAAACCATTGCTGGTAATCAACGCCAAACTCTGATAAATCAGCCTTAATACCGCTAAGAATATTGTCGATAGCAAGCTTGTAGACTTTTTTATAATCAACGCCTAAAGCCTCTTTGCAATTAGCAATTAACCCATCAATGTGTTTTTCTTTATCGCCGCCATTTTTTTCGTCTTTGCATACGCCTTGAGCAATGTCATGTTTTTTTATGTTGGTAAGTTGCTTGGCAATATCGATAATATAATCACCCTTATAAGCATTATCAGGAAAAATACTTACCTCACAAAAACGCAAATAAACCGAGGTTGCCAAGATATCCATTTGGCGTCCAGCATCATTAACATAGTACTCGTTATCCACCTCAAAACCAACAGCACGCAATAAATTAGACACAGTGGCGCCGTATGCTGCACCTCTTCCATGGCCTACGTGTAGAGGCCCTGTTGGGTTGGCAGAAACAAACTCAAGTAACACTCTTTGACCTTTACCGAACTCAGACAAGCCAAATCCACCAGCTTCGCTGAGAATATCCTCAAGTACTTGATTATTTGACCCTTGCGACATGAAAAAATTAATAAATCCAGGGCCAGCAATTTCAATTTTTTCAATTTCACTTGCTTGGGTTAATTTTTCAATAATTTGTTCTGCTAATACCTTGGGCGCACACTTGGCCTGCTTGGACAAAACCATGGCAATATTAGAGGCAAAATCACCCTGGGATTTATCTTTTGAGTGGTCAATGCGAATAGTGTCAGGCAGGCTATCTAAAACACCCTCATCAATTAATGCTTGTATTGCTTGGGTTAATAATTCTTGTAATTGTTGCTTCATAATAAACCTGTCTATTTCTTAATTAGTGCGCCTGCTGCCAAGAATCACCCATGCCAACATCTACTTTTAATGGAATATCTAATGCGTAAGCGCCTTCCATTAAGCTCTTTATTTTATCGGCAAATTCGTCTGCCTTATCAGCTTTCACTTCAAACACTAATTCATCATGCACTTGCATAATCATTTTAATATCTGTGTTATTTGCACCTATCCATTGCGCAACATCTAGCATGGCCAATTTAATAATATCTGCACTTGAGCCTTGCATAGGTGCATTGATCGCGGTTCTAAGCGCGTGCTGTTGTAACATTTTATTCTTAGCATTAATTTGTGGCAAATATAATCTTCTGCCCATCACTGTTTCAACATATTCCTGAATTTTTGCAGACTCTCTAGTGTCTTCCATATAATCAGCAACGCCTGGGTAATTTTCAAAATATGCTTCGATATATTCTTTAGCCTCGGTGCGTGATACATTGATTTGCTTGGCCAGGCCAAATGCACTCATACCGTAAATCAAACCGAAGTTAATGGCCTTAGCTCGTCGTCTTTGCTCTGATGTCACATCACCAGCTAGCACCCTAAACATGGTTGCAGCAGTAGCACTATGAACATCTTGATCGTCTTTAAAGGCTTGTAGTAAATTCACATCTTGTGAAATATGTGCCATAATTCTAAGTTCAATTTGTGAGTAGTCTGCCGCAATAATAACATTGCCTTCGCTAGCAATAAAAGAACCGCGAATACGTGCACCTTGTTCGGAACGAATTGGGATATTTTGTAGGTTTGGATTTGATGAAGATAGGCGCCCCGTTGCCGTTACTGCCTGATGATACGATGTATGCAAGCGCTTAGTATGAGTATCAATTTGTTTTGGCAAAGCTTCCAAATAAGTAGAATTTAGCTTAGTTAGCGTACGATAGCTCAAAATTAAATCTACCAAAGGATGGTCTAATAATTTTAAAGCTTCTTCATTGGTTGAAGGTGCACCTTTAGGCGTTTTCTTCTTAGCTTCCAACCCTAGTCCTTCTTCAGAAAAAAGAATTTGTTGTATTTGTTTTGGTGATTCTAAATTAAACATCTCACCTGCTAGCTCATAAGCTTGTGTTTGAATGCTCTGCATTTGTGATTTAATGTCAATTTGTTGAACGCCCAATGCTTGAGCGTCAAGCTTAACACCATTGCGCTCCATTTTCATTAACACCTTAACCATTGGCAGCTCTACTCGCTGATAAAGTTTTACCAACTTAGGATATTGTGCAATTTGATCATCTAAAGTTTTATTCAAAAGATCAGTTACAATCACATCTTCACAAGCATAAGGGCTGGCGATTTCCAGCGACACTTGATTAAAAGTAATTTGTTTTTTACCTTTGCCAGCAACATCTGAAAATGAAATGGTTTGATGATTCAAGTAATACTCAGCCAAGTCATCCATATTATGGCGCGTTGCTACCGAATTTAATACATAGGATTTCACCATGGTATCGTCTATTATGCCATTTAGGTCAATTTTATAGTTGGCTAAAATATGCGCATCATATTTAAGATTTTGACCAATTTTACCAATACTATCATCTTCCAAAATAGGCGCTAAAGCCTGCATCACTTGTTTGAAGTTTAATTGTTTTGGCGCATCTAGATAATCATGTGCCACTGGAATATAGAAACTATCTGTCTCAATTAAAAATACCCAGCCAACAATCTGCGCATTCATATAATCAAGAGAGTTAGTCTCGAGATCAAAGACAAAATGTTTAGCATTCTTTAGACGCGTTAGCATTTGTGAAAAAATAGATTCATCAACCACTGTTGTCCGAGAATAGTCTTTGGTTAAGTCTAATGCGGGGCTAACATCGGGCTCAGGATTTTCACTTTGCTCTGGTGAACTATTGTCAACTGATGCTCCAGCTACATCGCCCAGCTGCCTATGCCACATAGAAAATCCATACTGTTGATACAAACTAGCAAGCTTGGCATTGTCTTGGCCGGGCTCATTATCTAAAATGTTACAAGGCAGCTCAACATCAAATTTAAGCTTAACCAGACGGTGTGATAAGTCTAATAACTCAAAATTATCACGCAGTTTTTCGCCAACTTTACCCTTGATCTCATGTGCGTTATTTTTAATACCTTCTAAGCCTTTGTACAATTCCAGCCATTTAACTGCCGTCTTTGGTCCAACACTAGGTACGCCTGGAATATTATCTGCACTATCTCCAGTTAACGCCAACAAATCTAGGATTTTCTCAGGCGCTACACCCATTTTCTCAATCACATTCTGACGATCGTATATGCCACCTTTCATATCAAGCTGAGAAATATTAGGACTAACCAACTGCATCAAATCTTTATCGCCACTGGCAATCATGGTTTTAATATTATTTTGATCTGCACAACGACTTAGTGTGGCAATCACGTCATCAGCTTCAACCCCAGATACGCAAATAAAATGAAAGCCCATGGCTTGAATAATTTCATACAAAGGCTCAATTTGAATAATTAAATCATCCTCTGCAGGTTTTCTATGAGCTTTGTATTGTGGATATATATCATGGCGAAAATTCTTTCCCTTGGCATCAAATATAGCAATTAATTTTGCCTGTGGATATTGATTTTGCAAACGCTTAATGGCATTAATCACGCCAAAAATAGCGCCCGTTGGAAAACCTTCTTGATTGCTTAGATTTTGCTTTAAGGTAGAAAAATAAGCTCGGAATAAAAACGCCGAGCCGTCGAGTAGAATTAGTTTGTGTGGCATATTAAGGTGTCTTTAATCCAATTATAAATTTTATACAAATGCTTCTCGGTATTTTAACAAGTCAGCGTTTGCTTAAGTTGTAAAATAGCTTTACTTTCGTAATTTTTAACCCCATGTCAGAAGCGCTCATACAAGTCAACCAAATCAGTTTAAGCCATCACGGAAAAAGTATTCTTGATAATGTTAGTTTCGAGCTTAAAGCGGGTGAATTTATTACTCTAATCGGCCCAAATGGTGCAGGCAAGAGCTCACTCATTAAAGTGCTGTTAGGCCTTATTAAACCAGACACAGGTCGTGTTACCAAATCTAGCAAGATACGATTAGGCTATACACCGCAAAAATTCATTCCAAATGAATTCATTCCAATTTCAGTCTTAGCGTTCTTAAAGCTTAATCAAAAAATTGACGCCGATTTTCTACATGAAACGGCGCAATTAACCAGCATTGAAGCGATTTTAAACAATGAATTAAACACGCTATCTGGGGGTGAAATGCAGCGCGTTTTATTGGCAAGAGCGCTCTTGGCCAAACCCAATGTATTAATTCTCGATGAACCTGCTCAAAATCTTGATGTCAATGGTCAGATGCATTTATACAAACTGATCCAAGATATTCATCAAAAGCAAGGTTGTGCGGTATTAATGGTTTCGCATGATTTACACCGAGTAATGAAAGAATCCACCCAAGTGTTATGCTTGTACCATCATATTTGTTGCATAGGTCAACCAGAATCTATTTTAAAAGACTCTCAATTCAATGATTTATTTGCTGATCAAATGGATGAGCTGATGGCAACTTACGAACATCACCATAATCACTGCCACGAAGACTAATCCGCCTCTACTGTGCAAACATCCTAGCTGAACCTTGCTGCATGAAGCTACCTTTAGACACTTCAATCAAAAGATCCCAACGACCTTTAAGTGGCAGTTCAACCTCTACCTGATAACTACCATCACTCAATTTGATCATTGGCACTGAGAAGTCATGCTTCATTTCTAACGGTCGATAAAAATAAGCAATGGCATTCGCCTTGTTTAACCGTTTACCTTGTTTCGTACTAATGGCTTGATAAGTTTGCTTAGTTTCGTGAATGATCACTTCAGGTAGTTTTAATTCAAGCTTCCAGCCTTGTTGCTGTAATTTATCACGACTTTCCAGGGTTTTTCCATAACGCTCGCCGATCTCATAAGCATCAGCTACAACCATACCTGGATGCGTCTCAAGGGCTGTCATAATACGCCAAATTGTAGAGCTCACCAATATTAGAAATAACACCAGCATTAACATCATAATTGGAGATTTTTGTATACTCATCGCATGCTACCCGGAGTGAAGAAAGTGGTTTTATATTCTAATGTAGATTTGTCACTCCTAACCACAAAAGTTACCTCATGATTATCACCCACATTTTGCTCATAAGCAGATAAATATACAAAAATAGATTTCACATTACCAATTGGAATTGTCACCATACCTAACGGCTTATTAGGCTTAAGCTCTTTAATCTGACTAATAACACTAATATCCACCTGCATATCTTTATCGGTTTTATTCATCACCTTTAATTCGTATTTGTTACGAATAGAGCCATCTGATAATTGAACAAATAGTGGTTGCCTGTCGTGTAATACCTTAAGATCCATAGAGGATAGCGTGCCCATACCATAACCCAACACAGTGATCGCAGCCACTAAAATGATGCTATAAACAATCACTCTTGGACGTTTATAAATAGGTTCTGGTGTTCGATTAAACTCAAGCTCATCTAAGGAAGTGTAACGAATTAATCCTTTTGGTTTTCCAACTTTTTCCATCACTGCATCACAGGCATCAATACACAAGCCACAAGTAATACAGCCGTACTCTTGACCTTTACGGATATCAACACCTGTCGGACAAACAGTGACACACTGATTACAATCAATACAATCACCATTACCTTCAACAAATTCACCACGTTTTAGCTTGCCGCGACTTTCACCGCGATAATGATCATAAGTTGGCATGATGGTTTGATTGTCAACCATAGCGCCCTGAATACGCGCATAAGGACAAACCCACATACACGATTGCTCACGCATAAATCCTGCAAACACATAGGCACCTGAAGCAATTGCCACCGTAATAGTTAGTGTTGTTGTGGTAATGTTGGCATTAAAATAATCTGCCCAAGTAACGCCAAAATACAACATCCATGTAACACCCGAGAATAGGGCAATGGCAATCCAAATAACATGTTTAATGATTTTGAGTTTAAATTTGTTAAAGCCCATTGGGGCTTTATCTAACTTACGGCGCTTTGCAGGCGTACCTTCAATTTTATTTTCTACCCAGGTAAAAATATCTGTCCAAATTGTTTGAAAGCAAAAATAACCACAAAATACTCGGCCAACAACGGTGGTTACAGCAGCCAATAAAATAGCTAAAAATAACAGCACCATGGTTAACATCCAAATATCTTGAGGGAAAATAGTGACATCAAATAGGTGATAACGTCTATTTTCCGTGTCAAACATAATGGCTTGCTTGCCATTCCACATCATATAAGGGCTGAGAAAAAATGGCGTCCAAAGAAGGATCGCTATCCACTTAAATTTACGAAATTTTCCACCTATGCGCTTAGCATGAATAGTTTCATCACCTAAATTTTGAATCCACTGCTCATCCTCTTCATACAAATTTTCAATCTGAATTTTTTTATCGCTCATCTCTCTTCACTTATATATTTGAAAACGTTGATATCATAACATTTTTCTTAATTTTTTTATTGATCTAAGTCAAATTAATTAAAGATACAGGTCATATTTTATCGCTATTAAGCCTCTAAATGATGAAATAAACAAATAGCCGTAATCGGTGTTTTCAATTGCCTACTGGCTGTATTTATCGGCCAAGTGAATAATCAAAATATGCATCTGATATAATGTCTATTTTTTTGATTAAACTAACCATGAAAGATATTATCGAAGCTGCTTTTGAAGACAGAGCAAACATCAACCCACAAACTGTAACAGCAGAAGTAAAGCAAGCAATTAACGAAGCCATTCGCATGCTTGATTCAGGTGAAGCTCGTGTTGCCGAGCAACGTGGCATTGGCGACTGGGTAGTAAATGAATGGCTTAAAAAAGCAGTTTTATTATCTTTCAGAATTAAAGACAACACGCCAATGCAAGGCGGCTTTACTCAATATTACGATAAAGTGGATTCTAAATTTGCTGACATGACAGCAGATGAATTTAAAGCAACTGGTGTTCGCGTTGTGCCACCAGCAACTGCACGTCGTGGATCATACATTGCAAAAGATACTGTATTAATGCCTTCTTACATTAATATCGGTGCTTATGTTGATTCTGGCACCATGGTTGATACTTGGTCAACAGTTGGCTCATGCGCACAAATTGGTAAAAACGTTCATCTTTCAGGTGGTGTTGGTATCGGTGGCGTATTAGAGCCATTACAGGCAAGTCCTACTATTATCGAAGATAACTGCTTTATCGGTGCACGCTCTGAAGTAGTGGAAGGCGTTATTGTTGAAGAGGGTGCAGTGATTTCTATGGGTGTTTACATTGGCCAATCAACCAAGATCTTAAATCGTGAAACTGGCGAAATTACTTATGGTCGTATTCCAGCGGGTTCAGTGGTGGTATCGGGCAGCATACCTTCTAAAGATGGTAGCCACTCACTTTACTGTGCAGTCATCGTTAAACAAGTAGACGCAAAAACTCGCTCTAAAGTAGGTATTAATGAATTACTAAGAGGAATCTAGTCTTTTTCTAAACGTAAAAAAGCCCGCCATATGGCGGGCTTTTTATTGAGCAACGCTGTTATTTATTACTTATTAAAGATTGTATATAACAAAGCTACAGAAACCAAACTAACAAGGTTTGCAACGCCAAGCTGGGTGATAATCGCTGTTAATGAACCAATAACATCTCCCCTCTTTAGTTATTATTTATGATAATTCAACACCTTTGTCGAATTAGTAATAATTTAGAGTGTTTATTGATTTATGTCAAGTTTTTTGTGAAGAAAAAGCGAAATAAGTTGTATTTTCGCCACTAAATATTGAAAAAATGAGAATTTTTATCAGCTACAGCCCAAGCCCTGTAACAGATAATGTAATTCCGATAAAAATAACCAGTCCAATATAATTATTATGCAAAAAAGCCTTAAAACAAGCTGTTTTTTCTCGCTTTCTGATTAAAATTTGATGATAAATCATTAAAATTGACGCTAAAAGTACCGAAATATCAAAAATATCGGTCATTTTGAAAATTTCCGATATTTTTAAAAAAACCAATATTAATCCAATTTGCAATGCAGCAAGAATCAATCGATCGTATTTTGCAAATAATACGGCAGTTGATTTAACCCCAATTTTAATATCTTCTTCTCGATCAGCCATGGCGTACATGGTGTCATAAATTACCGTCCAAATAACAGTGGCTACAAAAATCCACCAAGCTGAAGTTGGCACAAAATTATTGGTTGCTGCAAAGGACATTGGCACACTCATGGCAAAAGCAGCACCTAGTACAAATTGAGGTAGGTGTGTCCAACGCTTGGTAAATGGGTATAGTGCCGCTAGAAAAACTGCCACAATCGCTAATTGTACTGTCAATACATTAGTTAACAATACTAATCCAAATGCGATAATAATTAAACCAGTAAAAACTTTTAATGCCTGAGTGGCTGAAATTTCACCTGAAATAATTGGACGATGTTGAGTGCGCTGAACGAATTGATCAATGTGTCGATCTGCATAATCATTAATGACACAGCCTGCTGAGCGCATCAATACAACACCCAAAATAAATATAACTAACAACTCTATTTTAGGCCAGCCATCAGCTGCTAAAAACAATGCCCACAAGGTTGGCCACAATAATAAATAAATTCCAACTGGTTTATCTAGGCGCATTAAACGAGCATAGACATTCATAACTTATCTAAGAAATCTTGTAATTCAACTGATAATGGCGCTTGAGCTTTTTGAATATCACCCGTCATTGGGTTGGTAAAAGTTAATTGATGTGCATGTAAAAATAAACGCTTAAGACCTCTAAATTTAACCTGACGATCAAACTCTTTGTCACCATATTTATCATCACAAGCAATTGCATGCTGCGCATATTTGGCGTGTGCTCGGATTTGATGAGTTCGACCTGTTTCAATTGTTACTTCTACTAATGAAGCAGAAAAGTCATCTTTACTGAAGTTCTTCAACGGTTGAAAATAACTAACCGAGTGCTTGCCCTTACTGTCAACCACTGCGTATCTTGAGTTTTGATGTAGGGGTGCGTCAATTGTATGACGTTTTTTTGACCAAACGCCTTTAACCAGAGCGGTATAGCGTTTTTCCATTTCATGCTTATTTAGCTGTTCGTGTAAGTTTTTAAGCACGCTGCGTTTTTTTGCAATCAACAATACGCCAGACGTCGCACGGTCAAGCCTGTGAACTAATTCAATTGGCTCTTTGTAAACCGATCTTAATACCTCGATCACACCAATATCCACGCCACTACCACTATGTACCGCAATACCACTTGGTTTATTGATAATCAACAGACCTTTGTCCTCATAGATAATAGAATCCAGTAATATTTTCTTTAAACTATCTGAGACATGAACTGATTTTTTCTCATTGACTGTGATAGGTGGAATGCGCACAATGTCATCCTGCATGAGCTTGTAATCGGCTTTTTTTCTGCCTTTATTGACACGCACCTCGCCTTTTCGAATAACCCGATATATGTGCGATTTAGGTACACCCTTAAGAATCTTAACCAGATAGTTATCAAGGCGCTGACCCTGAGAAAATTCATCAATTGTTTGGAATGTAACTGCCATTAGCTTGAGAAAAATAAACGGTTAAAATTTTGTGTTGTAACGTCGGCGATTTGATCAATACTCACCCCTCTGATTTCAGCCAGTTTTTCTGCCACATAATAGGTATAAGCAGGTGAGTTTGGTCTACCTCTATTTGGCACTGGGGTTAAGTATGGAGAATCTGTCTCAACCAATAAACGATCCGCTGGTACTTTTTTAGCCACTTCCCTTAGTGCCTCTGCACTTTTAAAAGTAACAATGCCAGAAAATGAAATATAAAATCCAAGATCCAAGGCGGCTTTAGCTGTCTCCCAGTCTTCTGAAAAACAATGCATAACACCCGCATTGACTTTTTCTTCAGTCATAATTTTAATGGTATCTTCTTTGGCGTTACGCGTATGAATAATCATCGGCTTATCTGATTGGTTAGATGCAGCAATATGGCGTCTAAAACGATCTCTTTGCCAGTCAGCAGATTCTTTTTCTACGTGAAAATAATCAAGTCCAGTTTCTCCAATAGCAATGATTTTATCGTCATCTGCCAGTGCCAGTAATTCTTCTACACTAGGATCTCGCCCCTCTTGCTCAACTGGGTGCACACCTACAGAGGCGTAGATTTGATCGTGGCATCTAGCCAAAGATAAAACATCATCAAAATGCTCTAGGTCAATACAAACACATAAAAATTGTTTAACGGATAGTGTTTTCGCGTGTGCAAGCATTGTCTCAATACTGCCACCAAATTGAGTTAGATCAACCCTGTCAATATGACAATGTGAATCAATAATTTTCAAAAGCTAAAAAATCCACGCCAATAAAAACCAAATAATAACAAAAAACAGTAAAAATCCAATCAGTAAGAATTGCAACTCACCTAATAGTCCATCACCCGAGGCAATGGTAAAGACAATCATCAGTACCACTGTTATAAAAAATGAAATAATAGCCGCTTCTTTAACGCCTAAACCAGGCTCTAAATGTGTGCTAAAAATATCAACCAGCGCAGGAAAAAGTAGCGCCATTGATACACTCAATACAGCAACCAGCAAAATTAGTGCAATGGCTATTTTTCTAGATTCATTTTTATCATTAGCGTCGATACTCATTTGTATTTAGTTAATATACTCTCTAATTTTGTTTGGATTTGGCATGCCCACTGCAACAATTTCTGGGCTATCACCCGCCGTATAAAGCTCTACTGTGCCGGTACCAAATATTCTATTAGAAAATGATTGCTTAACTTTAACCGTTCTAACGCTGTCAATTTTAATCTCTGAACGCTCTTTACTTAATAAACCCTGCTCAAAAAGAATATCTGCCTCAGTAACGGTTAATTTGGCTGCTTTATTTTGCAAATGCCATATCAGAAAAATAATCAAACCAATGCCAAAAGCAGGTACTAATATTAAGGCTAAGATAAATTTAAAAGGGCTATTTTTGAACATAACTGGATGTTCTGAATAAAGTGTTTTCATGATTTAGAATCCAAAGTTTTTAAGTAGGTCTTGCGCTTTATCTTTTAGTTTGTCGTCAAATGCGTTTTTAAGTTTTTCTTTGGCAGTATCTTTAAGACTGCCCAGCCCTTCATTAACACTGTCTAAGTTGACCTTATTTTGTAAATTTTCTACACCCAGTTTGTTACCTATTTTACGCATTAAGGTTTCTTTAATTTTTTTCTTACCGGCTTCAATGCCTTGTTTTTCTAATGCTTTTTTCAAATTACTTAGAATTTCTTGGGCGACCTCTTTACCAATTTTGTCCATTTCAACGCCTGAATTTCCACCAAAATGACTGACTGAAATGTTAGGCACCTTTAATGTAGTTCTAAGCCAATCTGTGTCAATTTTAAGTGAAATATTGTTGACCTCAAGGCGTTTAATTTTAATCCGCTGAGCGCTACTGTCACTGGACTCGGTAGCTTTTGTGCTGATTTTATCTAGATTATCAATTAAAGTTGACAGATTAACCTGGGTAGAATTTTGCTCTAAAACAAACTCTAATCCATCGAATTTAACCTTATTTATTACGATTAAATCATCGCTAATATCGCCCATTTCTAAAGAAAAATGATTTAACGAAAGAGCATTTTTGTTATTAAAACTAGGCGGGTTTTGCACTTCAACAAAATCAATGCTTAATGTTTTGTCTAAAAAACTACTCTCAAGTTGGCTGATTTTAACCGGTGTTTTGAGTAAGTTTTTTACATAATCTTGTGCATAATCTTTGGCCACACCGTCAAATAAAAATGTGATTGCGAACACAGCTATTATCACCAAAGTTAACAGTCCGTAAATTATTTTTTTCATTGTTTTTTCCTTATTTCAATTAAAAATCGCCTGCCTAGAGAGCTAGGCGCATTGAGCGCATGTTGTTGCATATTTATTGATAAATTTTCTTGCGCTATATTAGCACCTTTCATTAACAAATATACGCCATTATCACATAATAAGTGCTGAGTAAGTTTTAAGGTTTTATCCACTTCTGCAAAAGCTCTTGAGGTAATTTGGCTAAAGCACTGTTCTGGCTGGTAGTCTTCAACTCTCTGATTAACCACAGTTAAATTTTTAAGGCGTAATTGGGTTTTAACGTATTGCATAAATCGGCATTTTTTACCCACTGTATCCAGTACCGTAACGGGCAATTCGGGCTGCATAATACTAATGACGATACCTGGCAGGCCTGCGCCCGAGCCAACATCCAACAAAGCGCCTGATTTAATATAAGACACCACCAATAAACTATCAAGCAAATGTTTTTTAACACCCTCTTCAAGGTTTCGAATTGCACTCAAATTATAAGTTTTATTCCACTTCATAATTAACTGAAGATATTGCAACAACTTAGTGCATTGAGCTTCATTAAGCTCAATGCCCATTTCTTGTGCGCCTTGTTGTAACAATTTTTCGATCATTTTTGCTTTTTGTACGACTTTAAATAAACCAATAAAATAGAAATAGAAGCCGGCGTTACCCCTTGAATTCGACTCGCCTGACCAATGGTCTCTGGCTTGTGCTCGGTGAGTTTTTGTCGCACCTCTGCTGATAGTGCTTTAATCGACTGATAATCCATATCAGCCGATAAAGTCGTGTTTTCATTTTTACGATACTTTTCAATCTCATCCATCTGGCGCTTAATGTAGCCGGCGTATTTGATTTGATTTTCCACCACGCCAATCAACGTGTCATCTGCTAAATACGGCGCACCAGAATCAATCTGACTCAGCAGTTTATAGTCCACCTTAGGTCGTTTTAACAACTCTAGCAATGAATATTCATGTGCAAGTTTTTGACCCAGCACCTCACCAGCCTGAGTGTCACTGGCTTGAACCCAAGTTGTTTTTAGGCGCTGTTTTTCCTTGGCGACTACCTCATATTTTGTCTGAAATGCTCGCCATCTGTGCTCATCAATCAAACCTAGTTTTTGCGCTGTTGGGGTTAGGCGTTCATCAGCATTATCTTCACGCAATAACAAGCGATATTCTGCACGCGAGGTAAACATCCGGTACGGCTCGTTCGTGCCTTTGGTGATTAAATCATCCACCATCACGCCAATATAACTTTCGTCACGCTTTGGCAACCAAGGATCAATATTTTTCACCGCACAGGCTGCGTTGATACCAGCCAACAAACCTTGAGCGGCGGCCTCTTCATAACCCGTAGTACCGTTAATTTGGCCAGCAAAATATAAGTTGGTAATACGCTTAACTTCAAGCGTTTGCTTTAGTCCACGCGGATCAAAGAAATCATACTCAATGGCGTAACCTGGACGTACAATCTGAGCATTCTCAAAGCCCTTGATAGAACGAATAAAATCAACCTGAACTCCGTATGGCAATGAAGTTGATATGCCATTTGGATAAACCTCGTTGGTGGTTAAACCTTCTGGTTCAACAAAAATTTGATGAGAATTACGCTCTTCAAATCGCACCACTTTATCTTCAATTGATGGACAATATCTTGGCCCAATGCCCTCAATATTACCCGTGTACATTGGAGAATCTTTAAGGCCTGCACGAATAAAATCATGCGCTTTTTCATTAGTATGCGTAATAAAACAAGATATTTGTTTTGGATGGTCAGATAATTTACCTATGAATGAAAAACTTGGTAAAGGCGTATCACCGGGCTGTTTTTGCATCAGTGAACAATCCAAACTTCGGCCATCTAATCTGGGTGGTGTGCCTGTCTTTAGTCGTCCCACGCCTAAGTCATACTCTCTTAGTTTAATTGACAACGGATTTGATGGTGCATCACCGGCTCGTCCACCTTGGAAATTCTTTTGACCAATATGAATAACGCCGCCCAAGAAAGTGCCTGAAGTAAGAATCACCTTTTCTGCGCTAAAGTTAAGTCCCATTTGAGTAATAACGCCAGTCACCACATCATTTTCAATGATCAAATCATCAACTGCTTGTTGAAACAGAGATAAGTTTTCTTGGTTTTCTAATACATAACGAATAGCGGCTTTATACAATACACGGTCGGCTTGGGCGCGAGTTGCTCTAACTGCAGGACCCTTAGAAGCATTTAGCGTTCTAAACTGAATACCAGCCTGATCAATAGCTTGTGCCATAGCACCACCCATAGCATCAATTTCTTTAACCAAATGTCCCTTGCCAATACCGCCAATAGCTGGGTTACAGCTCATTTGCCCGAGTGTTTCGATATTGTGCGAAATGAGCAACGTTTTAACACCCATGCGCGCAGAAGCCAAAGCAGCTTCGGTGCCTGCATGGCCGCCACCAATAACAATGACTGGATAATGTGTATTTTTATTCATGTATTCCTTATCGCAATAAAAAAAGGCTCGTCATAAACGAGCCCTTCTGATACTCAAGGGCGCCTCTAGAAACCTTGATAATTTTTGACAACGACAAATTCCCTTAGATAAAATAAAATTGTGCAGGCATAGTTATTCATATGTCAAATTATTTTATCTAAGGGGGTTTATCCAAGTCCCAAAGGGCAAGACTTCTAAGCTTACTAACGGTGTTAAATTTTTCAGCAATATAAATAACTATTACTTAAAAATTTAACACCGTTAGTAAGCTTAGAAGTCTTGCAAAATTTCATCAGGATTTCTAGAGGCGCCCTTAATCCTTAGGTGCTTACTTAATTTTTGCGTCTAATTCACCAGAAGCATATCTTTGGCTCATAGTGTCTAATGAAGATACTGTGATTTTCTCTGCTTGACCTGCTGCACCAAATGCTTCAAAACGTGCAGCAACAATATCACTCATTGCATTCGTAGCTTCTTTGTAGAATTTACGTGGATCGAAGTTTGATGTATTTTCAGCTAAGTGCTTACGAATTGCACCAGTAGATGCCATACGTAAATCAGTATCGATGTTTACTTTACGAACACCATGCTTAATACCTTCCTGAATTTCAGTTACCGGTACGCCGTACGTTTGCCCCATGTCACCACCGAAGTCGTTAATGATCTTTAACCAATCTTGTGGTACAGATGAAGAGCCGTGCATTACTAGGTGTGTATTCGGGATGCGTGCGTGAATATCTTTAATACGATCAATACGCAAAACATCACCTGTAGGCTCAGCTGTAAACTTGTATGCACCATGAGATGTGCCAATAGCAATCGCTAATGCATCAACGTTAGTTGCTTTAACAAAGTCAGCCGCTTCTTCAACAGAAGTTAGCAGCATTTCCATGTCTAACTTGCCTTCAGCACCATGGCCGTCTTCTTCACCCATCATGCCAGTTTCTAATGAACCTAAACAACCTAGCTCGCCTTCAACTGAAACACCACCAGCATGTGCCATTCTTACCACTTCTTTTGTTACTGCAACATTGTACTCAAATGAAGCAGGTGTTTTACAATCTGCCTCTAATGAACCGTCCATCATTACCGATGAAAAGCCTGACTGAATTGAGCGTAAACATACTGCTGGCTCTGAACCGTGATCCTGGTGCATTACTACCGGGATATGCGGGTACATTTCAGTTGCCGCAATAATTAAATGACGTAAAAATGGTTCGCCCGCATAGCCTCTTGCACCTGCAGAACCCTGCATAATAACCGGTGAATTGGTTTTATCTGCAGCCTCCATGATCGCATGAACTTGCTCCATGTTGTTTACGTTAAACGCCGGCATTCCGTAACTGTTTTCTGCTGCGTGATCTAATAATTCTCTTAATGAAATTAACATTTTCTTTCTCCTTTACTTATTTAATTTTTTAATACTCATTGTCGCCAACATGAAGAATTTTCATCATGTTGGTTCCACCTGATTTATCTTTATACATACCTTTGGTCAATACTACCAAATCTCCATCCTTAACAACACCATTTTTAGTCAGTGTATCAATCACTTTCTGATTAACATCTGACCAGTCGCTACCTGTATCCTTATCAATGCCACATGGGTATACACCACGATACAATGTTACTTTACGTAAGGTCTGCACACTATCTGACATTGCATAAATTGAAACATCGGAGCTAATTCTTGACATCCACATGACTGTTTTTCCTGTTTGCGTCAATGCTGCAACTACTTTAACACCTAAATGATTAGCTGCATACATAGCACTCATTGCGATTGTCTCATCAATATCGCCAAATTTTTCATTTAAACGGTGATGAGAAACCTTGGCAATTGGATTTTTCTCTGCCTCTTCACAAACTTCGGCCATGGTTAATACCGCATTTCTAGGGTATGAGCCTGCGGCAGTTTCGGCCGAAAGCATCACTGCATCAGTACCGTCTAATACGGCGTTGGCTACATCAAACACTTCAGCACGCGTTGGAATTGGATTTTCGATCATTGATTCTAACATTTGAGTTGCAGTAATAACAATACGGTCATTAGAACGCGCTAGTTTAATTAGGCGTTTTTGTTGTGCTGGTAATTGTGCATCGCCAATTTCAACACCTAAATCGCCACGAGCAACCATAATGCCGGCAGATTCATTAATGATATCTAAAATAGTTTCTTCTTTTAGTGATTCAGCACGCTCAATTTTAGAGATAACGCCAGCATCACTGCCCGCTTCAGCAAGCAAAGTTTTTGTTTCACGAACATCATCGCCATTAATCGGAAATGAAAGCGCTACATAATCTGCTTTAGCCTTTGCAGCTGTAAAGATATCTTTCTTATCTTTTTCAGTTAATGCATTTGCTGATAAGCCACCGCCACGCAGGTTAATACCTTTCTTGTCAGATAAGATTCCGCCTTGCGTGACAATTGTATTAATCTTGTTGCCGTCAATACTGCTAACTTCTAGAACAATTTTTCCATCGTCTAAAATTAATACATTGCCTGGCTTAACTTCCTGTGGCAATGTTTTATAAGCAATACCAACAGACTCTTGATCACCTGACAAATTATCTTTATCGGCATTAAGTGCAAAACTGTCACCATTTTTAAGCTCGATCTTCATACCATCTTTAAAAGAAGCGATTCGGATTTTTGGACCTTGTAAGTCCATTAATACACCAATGTAGGTGTTGTTAGCTTGTGCCCATTCGCGCACTGCTTTAACGCGACCCATGTGCTCTTCTTCAGAACCGTGAGAGAAGTTAATACGTACAACATTAACACCTGCCTCTAGAATGCTTTCTAAGACCCCAGGCTTATCCGTTGCTGGCCCCAAGGTTGCTAAGATTTTAGTTCTTCTAGTCAAGTATTACTCCGCTGCTCTTTTTTCTAAAATTTCTACTGCTGGTAATTTTTTACCTTCAAGGAATTCTAAGAATGCGCCACCACCTGTTGAGATGTAGCTAATCTTGTCTTCAATGCCGTATTTATCAACGGCTGCTAATGTATCACCGCCACCTGCAATTGAGAATGCATCAGAATTAGCAATCGCCATAGCTAGTGTTTTTGTACCGCCTTCAAACTGGTCGAATTCAAATACGCCAACTGGACCGTTCCAAACAATTGTGCCTGCATTTTTCATAATTTCTGCCAATTCTTGCGCTGAATTTGGGCCAATATCAAAAATCATATCGTCATCAACTGCTTCAGTTGAAGCCTTAGTTATAGCTTGCGCTGTTTCAGAAAATTCCTTGCCACAAACAACATCTGTTGGCACAGGAATATCGCAATCCTTCATTAACTTTTGTGCAGTAGGAATTAAGTCTTTTTCGTATAATGATTTACCAACGTTGTGACCTTGTGCCGCAATGAAAGTATTGGCAATACCGCCGCCAACAACTAGCTGATCTACAATTTTAGATAAAGACTCTAAAACTGTTAGCTTAGTTGATACTTTAGAGCCACCAACAATCGCAACCATTGGGCGCTTAGGATTATCTAACGCCTTGCCTAACGCCTCAAGCTCACCAGAAAGTAGCGGACCTGAACAAGCGATCGGTGCATACTTAGCAACACCATGTGTTGAAGCTTGTGCACGATGCGCAGTACCAAATGCATCCATAGCAAAAATATCACACATCGCAGCCATTTGCTTTGATAGTGCATCGTCATTCGCCATTTCACCGACATTAAAACGTACGTTTTCACATAAAACAACTTCACCGTCATTCATCTCAACACCATTCAACCAGTCCTTTTCTAAACGCACTGTAACGCCTAGGATTTCTGTTAAGCGATCTGCAACTGGCTGCAAAGTAAACTCATCGCTGTACTCGCCTTCTGTTGGGCGACCACGGTGAGACATAAGCAATACTTTTGCGCCTTTCTTCATCGCCATTTGAATTGTTGGCACTGATGCTTTGATACGCTTGTCGCTGGTTACAACGCCGTCTTTAATAGGTACATTTAAATCTTGGCGAATTAGTACTTTCTTCGAGCTAAGATCTAAATCTGATAAATTGATAACTGACATAATTTTCTCCTAATTGTTTATGCAATTGACTGATCAATAATATTAATCAGTGCTTGCTCAACTGGGTCTATCAATGCAGACATATCTGCGTTGGTTAGTTGAACAACATGTTTAGAGGGTGACGCCATTCCCACTTTAGTGACGCCATCCATTGTATATACCGAAATTCGACAAGGCAATACACTTGCCAAATTCATATCCTTCTCAAGGATATTTTTTGCAACCACTGGATTACAAATTTCAAACACATGACAAGATTCTGTCATTTCCTGGCCTTTACTGGCCAATGTTTGTTTAATATCGTAAGAATGCAAAATTCCAAACTTATTGTTTGGAACTGCTTCTTTTAATTTTTCAATAACTTCTTCAACACTAAGCTGAGAGTCTTTGATGATTAAATCTGGCATATATAAAAAACATGGCTCGCTAATGCGAGCCATAATTTTTATTGTTAAGCGATGTGCCCAACTAAACGAAGCATGTTACATGTGTAGCCATACTCGTTATCGTACCAAGATACAACCTTAACGAATGTATCGTCAAGCGCAATACCAGCACCTGCATCAAAGATTGAAGATTGGCTAATGCCACGGAAGTCTGAAGAAACAACTGAATCTTCAGTGTAACCCAACGTACCTTTCATTGAACCTTCTGAAGCCTCTTTCATTGCTGCACAAATTTCTTCGTAAGTTGCAGGTTTATCAAGCTCACAAGTTAAATCTACAACTGAAACGTCAACTGAAGGGATACGGAAAGCCATGCCAGTTAATTTGCCGTTAAGCTTTGGCAATACAACGCCTACTGCCTTGGCAGCGCCTGTTGATGAAGGAATGATGTTCTCAAATACTGCACGACCACCTCTCCAATCTTTCATTGAAGGACCGTCAACAGTCTTCTGCGTTGCTGTAGATGCATGAACCGTCGTCATTAAACCACGCTTTAAGCCCCAGTTATCGTCGATAACTTTAGCAATTGGTGCTAAACAGTTAGTAGTACATGATGCAGCTGAAACGATTGCTTGTTCTGCGTACTCAGTGTGGTTAACACCGTATACAAACATTGGTGTGCCGTCTTTAGAAGGTGCTGATTGAACAACTTTCTTAGCGCCAGCATCAATGTGCGCTTGACAAGACTCTTCAGTTAAGAAGAAACCCGTACAATCGATTACAATTTCAGCACCAATTTCGTCCCACTTAAGGTCCGCAGGATTACGCTCAGCAGAAAGACGAATTTTCTTGCCATCAACAATAAAGTTATCGCCTTCAACAGATACTTCACCGTCAAAACGACCTTGTGCTGTATCGTACTTAAGCATGTACGCTAAGTAATCATTTTCTAATAAGTCGTTAATACCGACTACTTCTAATTCTGGGAAATCTTTCTTAATTGCACGAAATGCCATGCGACCGATACGACCAAAACCGTTAATACCTATTTTAATTGCCATCTTTACTTCTCCTTTACTTTTTATTGTTTATGTCAATTGACATAAATTCTTACAAATCCAAACTGAGTTATAACGACTCAATTTGAGTTAATTTTATTTAACCTAAAACTTTCTTTGCAGTTGCAACAACATTGTCAACCGTAAAGCCAAATTCTTTAAATAAATCTACTGCTGGTGCTGACTCGCCAAAGGTTGTCATGCATACCAAGCCGCCATCTAAGCCAACATATTTGTACCATGCATCACCAACGCCAGCTTCAATAGCAACACGCTTAACACCTGGTGTTAATACTGAATCTTTATATGCTTGATCTTGCTCATCATAAGCATTCGTACAAGGCATAGAAACAACACGTACCCTTGTACCGTTTGCCACATCCATCGCTTGCGCAGCTTCAACCGCTAAACCAACTTCAGAGCCCGTAGCAATAAAGATAATGTCAGCAGCGCCGTCACAATCTTTAAGTACGTAACCACCTTTTTCAATATTTGCTACTTGCTCAGCTGTTCTAGGCTGTGGTGTTAACGCTTGACGCGAGAACACTAATGCTGTTGGCGCATCGCCACGCAACATTGCCATCTTCCAAGATACTGCAGATTCGATTGCATCACAACCTCTCCATGAATGGAAACCAGGAATCATGCGCATAGTTGCTAATTGCTCAACTGGTTGATGCGTAGGACCGTCTTCACCCAGACCGATTGAGTCATGCGTGTAAACATAAATTGTACCGATCTTCATTAGGGCGGACATACGTAATGCATTACGCATGAACTCCATAAACATGAAGAATGTTGCACCGTAAACTTTAAAACCACCATGAAGAACCATACCATTCATCATGTGTGCCATACCAAACTCACGAACACCCCAAGAGATGTAGTTACCGTTTGCATTCTCAGCGTTAACTTTAACAGTACCTGACCAGTTAGTTAGGTTAGAGCCTGTTAAGTCAGCTGAACCACCAAACATTTCTGGCAATAATGGGCCCATTGCTTCAATTGCACGTTGAGATGCTTGACGAGATGCAATGTTTGGCATTTCATCTTGAGTTTTAGCAATAAAGCTATCCATTTCCACTTCAAAGTTAGCTGGTAATGTGCCTGCCATACGACGCTCAAACTCAGCTGCATCTTCAGGAAATTCTGCTGCATATGCTGCAAATGTATCATTCCAAGCTGCTTCATCAGTAGCGCCTTGCTCTTTATGATCCCAACCTGCGTAGATGTCTGCAGGAATCTCGAACGGTGCTGCAGTCCAGCCTAATTGTTTACGCGTTGCTGTGATTTCTTCGTCACCTAATGGTGCACCGTGACAATCGTGTGTGCCGCTTAAATTTGGCGAACCGAAACCGATCACTGTCTTACAACAGATTAAAGATGGCTTGTCAGTTACCGCTTTAGCTTCAGTAATTGCATTGCTGATTGCATCTGCATCATGACCATCAACTGCAACTACATGCCAATCGTATGAATTGAAACGTCCTGGAACGCCTTTTTCCATCCAGTCACCAATGTGGCCGTCAATTGAAATATCGTTGTCATCCCAAAATGCGATTAATTTACCAAGACCTAACGTACCAGCCATTGCACATGATTCGTGTGATAAGCCTTCCATCAAACAACCATCGCCCATAAATACATACGTGTTGTGATCAACAATTGTATGACCTGACTTGTTAAATTGTGCGCCTAATGTGCGCTCAGCAATTGCCATACCAACAGCATTAGTAATACCTTGTCCTAATGGACCAGTAGTAGTTTCAATGCCTTCAGCATAACCGTACTCAGGGTGGCCGGCTGTTTTAGCGTGTAATTGACGGAAATCTTTAATATCGTCCATGCTTAGTTCGAAACCAGACAAATGCAATAATGAATACATCAACATTGAACCGTGGCCGTTTGATAAAACAAAACGGTCGCGATCAGCCCAATTGGCGCTAGTTGGGTTGTATTTCATGTGGTCGTTCCAAAGTACTTCAGCAATATCTGCCATACCCATTGGTGCACCTGGGTGGCCTGAATTTGCTTTTTGTACTGCGTCCATGCTTAGGGCGCGAATTGCGTTTGCTAGATCTCTGCGTGATGGCATATTAAATTTCCTTGAATGCAAAAGAAAATTATTATACTCAAAAAATAGAAAAATTTCAAGGCGGGCTTTTTAGGGGAAATAGCCAACCTTTTTTTTAAAAGGAAACGCCTTGGATTCAAAAGTCAAGCCGCCGCCCTTTATTAGTTAAACAAAGGGTAGAATTTGCTAAAGGTAATTCTAAATATATTCAGAAGAAAATTGAGACTGACCTTCTAATTGAAGAAATAAGTAGCTGATTAAAATAATTGGCTGATGTAATTATATAATAAAAAAAATAGGGATAAAATATGAAATCAATAAAATTATTATTGTTAGCATTAGCACTAACAACGAGCGCAACACATGCGGCAGAATACAAGATAGACAAAAAAGGAGCTCACGCCTTTATTCAACTCAAGATATTACATCTTGGATATTCTTATCTATATGGCAGATTTAACAATTTTGATGGTCATTTTTCTTATGATAAGGATGCGATAGAAGATTCAAAAATAGAAGTTATAATTGACACCACGAGTCTTGACTCTAATCACGTGATACGCGACAAGCACATTAGAGATGAAAAATTATTGGATACAGACACCTATCCAGAAGCTAAATTTATAAGTACATCGTTTGTACAGAAAGAGGGTAAATTTGGAATTCTAAAAGGCAACCTAACCCTTCATGGAATAACTAAAGCCATTGAAATAAAAACAGAATTTATTGGCGAAGGTAAAGACCCATGGGGGTGGATATAGAGCTGGATTTGAAGGAACAACTACAATTAGATTAACAGACTATGGAATTATGAGAAATCTTGGTCCATTTTCTCAGGAATTGGTGTTAACACTTAGTATCGAAGGAATTCGTCAGAAGTAGTGTTAGCAAGCAATGTCAATAAAGAATTCATCTGAAAAATATGGAGCAGTAGCTATCACTCTTCATTGGGTTATGGCCATTATCCTCATATCAATGGTACCGCTTGGTAAGTACATAGAAGGCTTAGACTACTATGACGAGCTATACCAAACCTTGCCACAGTTACATTATTCAATAGGCATCCTGGCTTTCATGCTGCTTGTAGTTCGTCTCGCGTGGAAAGTGACGAATGAAAAGCCAAGCCCTTTATCAACACATAAGCTTTGGGAAAGAAAGCTAGCATCAATTGTCCATATTGCCACTTATGTGTTGACCATCATATTATGTGTGACAGGTTACGCCATGGTAGTGGCAGAAGGTCAAGGCGCTGTTTTTTTTTGATCTATTCAAGATACCATCTATCTGGCTATCAGATGAACATCAGGTAGATAGTATCGCTGAGATTCATGAAGGGGGCTGTAAATGCTCTTATACTGATTGTAGCATTACATGTAACAGGAGCATTAAAACACCAAATAATCGATAAGGACGGAACTCTAATGAGAATGTTTAATTAGACTCTTGTTGTAAATTATTCTAATTTAATTATGAAAATCAAGCGTCCTAAAAGGTCACAATAAAGGGGGTGGCATCCTTTTTTTAAGTATTGTTGTTTATTCATGCGTCAGAGGTTAAAAATTAAATATTAGCTAATTATAGACCTTTAATCTTCACGGTTATCAACGTTGTAAGTATAGCTGTCGCTATTGTCCAACCCATATTAAATATTCTTTTTTTGAATGCACCTGATTTACTTTTTTGTCTTAATTCTTCAAGTAATTTATAGCCTGAAATAGTTAAAGATATTTGCTTAAGTAAAACTAAATTTTTATCAGAATCAGATTTTCTATTTTCCAAATCTATTTGAATATAACCATCATTTTCAAGTTGCTCAAGGATATATAAAGGATTTGTTATCTTTATCAAAAAATATTTGAATTTCACTTCTATGATACCATTCAGTCATTTCCAAAAGACCTTGGATAGAATCAAATCCCAACCCATTACTTAGGAAAAAACTTTTTCTGCATGGAGGGAATTGATTTTTTGTCATAAAGGGAATAAAGGGGAATTAAAAGGGGATATTACCCTTTAATTCTATTAGGGCCGCCCAAAAGCCTTTGTTTTAAAGAAAAAAATACAATTTTATCACTATTGAGCTATTAACTGCATTTTTTTCATTAAATATAAGAATATTATAATATTCTTTAAAATATTGATTTATATCAATTTTTTTACAAATCGTTGTTATATAATGCTCAACAACTAATAAAAATAAAACAATAAAGGCAAAAACCATGGATAAAATTAAACAAGTAAATTTAATCAACAGGATCAGAGGAGTTAAATTATCTCTTGTACCAATGGCGCTAATCGCAACATTGCCGTATAGTTGGATTGGTGAAAAACTAGAAACGATTGAGAAGAAATTTCACTAGCACCGACCCTAGGATTCATAATGCTGTTGTCTTTATTTTAGTAAGCGTATTTAACTCCTATCGAATAAAGGGGTGTGGATCACCTTTATTTTATCTAATAGATTTTTGTATCAAGCTACCTGAAACATACTGGTGTAAAACACTTGAAACTAAAGTTTGATAAGGCAACCCCAACTCAACTGCATTGGTTTTTAGTGATTCTAAATCATTGGCAGAAAGTCTAATATTAATTCTTTGATCTTTCTTTAGTGTGTTTTTTGCCGCCAAACGATGTTGTTCAATCTCGCTTTCTAAGTTGTCTATTGACTCCCACTCTTCAGACTCTAAAGACTGGAATAGCGCTTGTTCATCTTTATCTAATTTCATTTTTTACCTCCAAGATATTTCTTTGTAAATTGCCTGCTTGGTATAACCGTTTTAAAAAACCATTCATCGCCATTAATCACGCATGGAACCGTATATATGTAATTATTTATATTAATAATTAATATCTTTTGGTTGGCATACCTCTTGTTATTTGGATGTTGAATAATGTCCACCAAATCACCACTTTCAATATGCATTACAATTTGATCAAAGCTGACACCTCGAGTTTCTTTTAATAACAAACTCTTTTCTTTGTTCCAATTATAATTAATCATATTGTTTACATAATAGTACAATGTATGCCTTTTGTCAATAAAAAAGAATTAGACCAAAAAAAATACCCCTAAAAAGGGATATTAAAATAGATGGTGGTTATAGGTGGACTTGAACCACCGACCCCGGCATTATGAATGCCGTGCTCTAACCAGCTGAGCTACATAACCAAAGAGCGTGTATTATCAATACATTTGATGTAAATGTCAATAGTCAAAGGCTAATATATTGATAAAATCAACCCTATTATGCTACCAATTAAAATCGCACTAACAGGCGGAATCGCCTGTGGCAAATCTAACGTTGCTCGCAGCTTTGCTAAGCTGGGTGTAGATATTATCAATCTCGATGAATTGTCACGCCTAGTCGTTGAGCCTGGCACTAAAGGCTTAAGCGAGCTAATTGATTATTTTGGCAATCAAATTTTAAATGTCGATAAAACTCTTAATCGACACGCTTTAAGAGTAATTTTGTTAAAAAAACCTACCAATCAAGAAAAAATTGAAGCTGTTTTGCATCCAAAAATATTGGAAAAAATGCAAATGGAGATCAAAAAAGTTAAAAACAAGCTAGTTATTATCGAAATACCGCTATTAGTAGAGAAAAATCTGGCTTATTTGTTTGATAGAGCCATTATTGTTGAGTGTAATGAACAAAAACAGCTAAAAAGACTGATAAAACGTGAAAATATCGATGAAAATCAGGCGAAAAGTATTATTTCTACTCAAACAACTCAAGAAAATCGCTCAAAACTAGATAAACAATTACCAGTTGATGTGATTGAAAATAATTCGGAAATATTCGAAATGGAGAAAAAAGTAACGGATTTATATCAAAAACTAATCAATCTGTAGTCTTTTGACCGGTTTTCTGCCAATGAGATGCTCGGTGATAATATCATCAATATCTTCTTCATCAATATACTGATACCAAACATTATCCGGATATACAACCGCCACAGGCCCGTGCTCACAACGCCCTAAACAGCGAGATTCACTCACGCCAATTTTACCTTTTCCTATTTGTCCTGCGTCTCGGCACTTGTCTTTGGCATAGCGATACATTTGTTTAGCGCCTAATTGAGAGCAGCAAGATTTACCATCTTTACGCTGATTATTACAAAAGAAAATATGCCGAGTATAGAAATCCATTTTTATCCTTGTAAGTCTATTGCGCGTTGATAGCAGTGTTTTTTATCAATGCCAGTAATTTTAGCAGCTAGTTTGGCAGCTTTTGAAGTGCCCATTTCGGCAAGTAAAATTGGCAATATTTTATCTAGTTGTTCTTCACCTTCAACTTTGTTATCTTTATCAATGGCTGAAATTAAAATAACAAATTCGCCTTTTTGATGCGCGACATCTTCTTGTAAATAAGTAAGCAGGTTTGGAATGGTATCGGTTTTAATAGTCTCAAAAGACTTGGTTAGTTCTTTGGCTAAGCAAACAATACGTTGATCGCCAAGCACACTAAGCATATCTTTGGCGCATTCTAAAATACGCTTAGGTGATTCATAAAAAATAACCGTTTGATTCACGTGCGCGATAGTCTGAATAGCCTTAACTCTTGCTGTGCGCTTATTGGGTAAAAATCCATAAAATCCAAATCGATCGGTTGCAATTCCAGCAGCACTCATAGCGCTGATCATTGCACTTGGGCCAGGAATGGGCGAAACCAAAACGCCAGATTTTTTGGCCTCACGCACCAATACATAACCTGGATCACTAATGAGTGGCGTACCGGCATCGCTAATCAGCGCCATATTCTGCCCGCTTAAAAGCGCCTCAATGACCTCGGTCGATTTATGCTGTTCGTTGTGCTCATGAAACGCTCGCATTGGCGTGCTGATTTCATGATGATTAATTAGGGTTTTTGAATGACGGGTATCTTCTGCCAAAATAAAGTTAACCGACTTTAGCGTGTCGATAGCCCTAAACGTGATATCATCAAGGTTTCCAATTGGGGTAGCAACAATATAAAGCGTTCCGGACATGTTTAGTTTTAAGAGAAAAATTGGTAATCAAGCAGAGCAACTAGCGCTTAGTTATTTAACGCAACGCGGCATGCGACTGATTGAACAAAATTATCTAACTCGTTTTGGTGAAATAGACATTATTATGATCGATCAAGACGAACAGGTGTTGGTTTTTGTTGAAGTTCGTTACCGACAAAATGCACACTTTGGCTCAGCGATCGATACAGTCACTACCAACAAACAAGAAAAACTCATCCGTGCAGCCAAGTTATATTTACAAGCACATAACCAATATGAAGAATTTATCTGTCGGTTCGATGTTATTGGGCTAGAATCTGATTTAAAATATCCTAAAATTACTTGGATTAAAGACGCTTTCGAAGCTTAAACAATTATGAAAAAAATCATCCTTTCTAGCATTTTATTGGCTAATACTTTTTTACTAAGTGGCTGTTTGCCAGTCATACAAAGCGCATCAACACTAAGCACAGCTATTACTGTTACCAACGATAGAAGAACAGCAGGTGAAATGCTGGATGACAGAATCATTATGTTTAAGATGTTTGCATGGCCATCAACCGATATTGCACTTGAAAATACGCATCTTAATTTTATGGTGTACGACAAAACTGTATTAATCACTGGTGAAGCGCCAACTAGCAATTTACGCGCTTATGTATCAACACAAGCACAACGACAAGACGCCAAAATTACGCAAGTGTTTAATGAAATGTCAGTTGGTCCTAATAGTGGCTTGTTAGGTCGTGCAAAGGATTTAGTAATCACTTTACAAGTTGAGGCATTATTTCATGATCAAGAGGTATTTCATCCAACTCATGTTCGGGTGATGACTGAAAATCAAACAGTATATCTAATGGGTGCTGTCACCAAGCGTGAAGCAGATCGAGCAGTCAAATCAGCTTCAAAAGCAAAAGGTGTTAAGAAGGTTGTGAAGTTATTTAACTACTTAAAAACACGCCCAGCTGCTGAGATTGAGCGTGATCGCCAACGTGAGTTAGCGGCACAGAAAAAAGCAGAGCTTAAAGCGCATCAAGCCATTCTTGATGCTAAAAAAACCAAACTCAAACAAGAGCTTAGAGCGCTAGGTGGCAATGCTGAAGGTACGCCTTTTTAGTTAAACCAGTCGCTTAATCGGCGCGAATGAAAATCTATGTTCGCCTTCAATAGCTCCGTACTGTTGTAATACCTCTAAATGCACCTTGGTGCCATAACCCTTATGTTTAGCAAAACCGTACTGAGGGTGTTTTTTATCCAATTCGATCATCTGTCTATCACGCGTTACTTTAGCAATAATGGACGCTGCCGAAATTACCGGTTCGGTGAGATCGCCTTTGATAATTGCAGTGCAGTTATTCAAGTCTGGGCAACGATTACCGTCCACCAACACTTGATCATACTTAATATTTAGGCTTTCTACAGCGCGTTGCATTGCCAGCATAGTGGCTTGTAGAATATTAATCTCATCAACCTCTTGAGCGCTAGCCTCACCCACAGACCATTGACACTGATCTGTAATTAGCTGATATAAAATCTCGCGCTTTTTCTCGCTGAGTTTTTTAGAGTCGGTCAGTTCTGGTAAATTAAAATCAGTCGGTAAAATAACTGCACCAGCAACAACCGAACCCACCAAGGGTCCGCGACCCGCCTCATCTACGCCAACAATAATCATTTATTGATATCTAGATATATCAAGCCCTTCGATATCTATTTCAGGCGTTTGGCCAGATACAATCGAATTAATAATCTTGCCTGAGCCCAGGCTCATAGTCCAGCCTAATGTTCCGTGCCCTGTATTTAAAAATAAATTCTCATAAGGTATTTTTCCAATAATTGGTGTACCATCGGGTGTCATAGGCCTCAAGTCCACCCATAGCTGATCATCTGACACCTTCCCAATTGCCTTTGGAAATAAGTCATTAAGTACAAATTGAGTGATTCGGTCTCCGGATTTTGACAATATTTTGTCATAACCTGTAAGTTCTGCAATACCGGCAACACGCACAATATCGCCTAATCTAGTAATAGCCACCTTGTAAGTTTCATCCATCAAAGTGCCTTGTGGGGCATCCACATCACTTTTAACAGGCATAGTAATAGAGTATCCCTTAACAGGATAAACTGGAAGATTTATACCCAATGGACTCAAAATATCAGCCGAATTACTGCCTAAAGCAATGACATATTTATCAGCTATATAGTCACCCTGATCTGTTTGAATGCCTATAATTTTTTTATTTTTGGAATTAATCTTTTGAATATTCACATTAAAATCGAATTTAACGCCTAGATCTTTACATGCTTGAGTTAGATGATTGGCGAACAAAAAACAATTGGCGCTTTGATCTTTAAGATAACGCAATCCACCTTTTATTTTATCTTTTACATGGATAAGTGCAGGTTCAGCCTTAATACAACCCTCTACATTTAATTTTTCATACTTGACATTATAAGCATCTAAAACTGCCATATCTTTTTTAGCAGCTTCAAGTTGTTCCTGTGTTCTAAATATTTGCAACAAGCCATGACTTCTAAGCTCAAAATCAAAATCATGCTCTTTAACCATCTCAGCAATTGCCTGCTGAGAATACTTTGACACTCGAACCATGCGAGACTTATTAATCTCATAGCGACTCGCGGTACAATTTCTCAAAATTCTAAATAGAAATTTAATGGTTGAAAGTGTTAGCTTTGGGTTAATGATCAAAGGTGCGTATTTCGCTACTAACCATTTCATAGCCTTCACAGGAATGCCAGGGGCCGCCCAAGGTGATGACATGCCGTATGACAATTGCCCTGCATTAGCAAAACTAGTGCCTAATGCTGGCTCTAGCTCTTGCTCAACAACGGTAACTTGATGGCCAGATTTTGCCAAATAATATGCCGAAGCAATACCTATAATCCCGCTATCTGCAACCAAAACTTTCATACACCCTCAAGTAAAAATATCTATTCTAATTAACTAAATATACTACCTTTATCTTAAAGCGGTTGGCATTAAAAAAATAATTTAAAAAGAATGGCTAAGCTGAGACTGCTGTTGGTTTTTAAATGCTTTAAATCCGATATCTGTACGATAGTATGCTGTCGGCCAATTGATTTTTTTAAGTAAAGCATAGGCATTTTCTTGTGCCTCTTTAGTGTCTGCACCAAGTGCTGTTGCACAAAGCACACGACCGCCACTAGTGACTACATCATTGCCGTTCATCTTGGTACCCGCATGAAATACTTTAGCATCATCGGTATCTGCAGGCAAGCCAATCACTTCATTTGATGGATATGAATCTGGATAACCATTAGCTGCCAGCACCACACCCATGGCTGAACGCTTATCCCATTCAATACTTGCCTCATCTAGTTTGCCTTTGGTTGCCAACAAACAAAGCTCAGCCAAGTTAGATTTAAGGCGCATCATAATTGGTTGAGTTTCAGGATCACCAAAACGACAATTGTATTCCAATACCTTGAACTGATTATTTTTATCAATCATCAAGCCAGCGTATAAAAATCCAGTGTATGAATTGCCTTCATCAGCCATGCCATCAACTGTTGGGCGAATAACTTGATCGATGACTGCCTGAAAGATTTCATTGGTTACAATTGGCGCAGGAGAATACGCGCCCATACCACCGGTATTAGGACCTTTGTCACCGTTATCTCTAGCCTTGTGGTCTTGTGAGGTTGCCATTGGTAAGATATTTTTACCATCAACCATGACGATAAAGCTCGCCTCTTCACCGACTAAAAACTCTTCAATAACAACACGCGAACCTGCCTCACCAAAACGATTGCCCTCTAGCATATCATTGATAGCCTCAATGGCTTCTGCTTCTGTATTGGCAATAATCACACCTTTGCCTGCAGCCAGGCCATCAGCCTTAATAACAATTGGCGTGCCTTTTTCTTCTATATAACTAACTGCTGGCGCCACTTCAGTAAAGACACCGTAATAAGCTGTTGGAATATTGTTACGCTCAAGAAAATCTTTACAAAAAGCTTTTGAACCTTCTAATTGTGAAGCGGCCTGCGTTGGGCCAAAAATTGCCAAGCCTTGCGCTTGGAACTTGTCAACCACACCAATAACCAGTGGCGCTTCTGGGCCAACAATAGTAATATCAATTTTATTATCTTTGGCGAATTTAATCAGTCCGTCGATGTCTTCTGCACCCACATTAATACTCTTAAGCTTAGATTCTAACTCGGTGCCTGCATTACCAGGTGCCACAAATACTTCTTCTACTGTATCAAATTTAGCACACTGCCAAGCTAGTGCATGCTCACGCCCACCAGCACCAATTACTAAAACTTTCATATTTTTTCCATTAATTCATCAATTAAATCTTGCAAGTCGTCAACACGGGCCTCAAGTGTTGCTACCTTTTCTTCCAAGGGTGTTAATTGAGGGGTGTTTAATTCGGCTTCGTTAATATCAATTTTTCCACAAAGCTGATGCATGTAGCGATGCTCTTTGGTACCAGCACGTTTTGGTAATTTAACCACCCATTCATTTTCTATTAATTTGAGTAATTCCTCATAAGCTTGAGACTGAGAATCAAAAGCAAAAATTCGTTTTGAACGTGTATAAATTTCGTTTAAAGTTTGCTCACCTCTTAATAATAAAATCGCTATAACTGATAAACCAGGCTTATCAATTTCTAAGATTCGTCCAAAACGATGGCGGTATTTTTCAATTTTGCCAAAGTTATCTTCCACTAGGATGTAAGATTTATCAGCTAAAAGATGAGCACAACGTAACAATTCTCCGTCGGCAATATTCATCACTGGATGGCGTGCGGATTTTTGATTACAGGCCAGTTTTAAACTGTTTAGTGTCAGCGGATAATTGTCAGCCACAGTGGCTTCTTTTTCAATTAAACAGCCCAAAATTCTGGCTTCTAACGCATCTAATTCAATCATAAATATTCCTCAATAAAAGTTTTAAATTTTTGGTGTGACATAATTTGCGTACCATCACAATTAAATGACATAGAAATGGTTGAATTAAATAAATTAATCACCGTTGAACGTAAATAATAGCCATCCAAATTTCTCAGTGCTGGAATATGTTCAACGATATATTTAAGCTCATTTTCGTCTGTGAGTTGTTTCATAACCTGATTACGCTGATGAAATGCCGCTTGCCATTCGCCTGATAAATAATCAAATGCTGGGTCGTGTTCGAGCATTTGATAATAACGCTTAATAAGTGCTTCTTTTTCATCCAATGCAATCATACCAAAGTGGTTAAAAACATAATCTGTCACAAGTAGATCTTCAGCCAAATGGATCTCAACATTAAATGGGTCAAATACGGATGAGGTTTTGATTTCGCCATTGTTAAGGCCAATAACAATTCGGTAGATGCCAGTAGATAATAACAAGAACAAAATCACATCCATTAACTCATCAATGTTTTTATCGACAATATTATGCGTACGCTCTCGATTATAGACGCTGTCTTTTAAGCTTTCATCACCCTTAACACTACGCATTAGGTTTTCATCAAAACCGTATCCGACTAAGGCACTTTTTTTATTATCTCCAGTATTCATCTGATAAATTATAGATTAAACAAATAATCGTTTGGGCTGAATCATGCCGTCTTCAGACAATTCTCCAATGCCCAAAAATACTTGGTTTTGATCGAACAACTTCACTTTATGTAATAGGCCTTGTCTATTACCAAGAACCGCGCGACCATATCGGACATCCTCAGCTTGTGAAGTTGTTAATATAATACTTTCTATTGTTGGTAGCATATTTTCACTCGGAAAAATATGGCCATCTAATTGTTGGTAATCATCGGTTGCAAGTGCTTCCAATTCAGATAGCTTGATGGTTTCGCTAATATCAATATGTGCAAATCCTGTGCGTCTTAACTCAATCACATGCGCACCACAACCGAGTTGATCTCCAATATCTTGAATTAAACTACGAATATAAGTACCCTTTGAGCAGCTAACATCGAGTGTCAGTATTCCATCTTCATAGCTAATAAAATCAATATTATGGATGGTCACTGGGCGAGCAGGGCGCTCAATTTCAATACCTTGTCGAGCTAGTTTATACAGAGGCTGGCCATCTTTTTTTAATGCTGAATACATAGGTGGTATTTGCAAAATATCACCTACAAAACTCATTGCGGATTTTTTGATAGCTGATTCGCTTAAATGCTTGTATTCTTGGGTTTGGATAACTTCACCTTCACAATCAAGTGTATCAGTATTTTCACCAAGCTTGCCACGAACAAAATAACGCTTATCGTCGTCAAGTAAGAATTGAGCCACTTTGGTTGCTTGACCTAAACAAATAGGCAATATGCCACTGGCAAGTGGATCCAAACTACCTGTATGTCCTGCCTTTTTAGCAAAGAAAAGTCGCTTAACTTTTTGTAAGGCGGCGTTTGAACTTAGACCTGTATCTTTATCTAATAGAACAATGCCGTTAATATTTCTGCCTTTAGCATTGCGCCGTGACACAGAACTTTATAGCTTAGCTAATAAATCGTCAATTCTTGCGCCTGTATTCGGAGCAGGATCAAAGATAAATCTAAGTGCTGGCGTATGACGTAAATCTATTGTTTTTGATAAACGCGAACGAAAAAAACCTGACGCTTTCGCCAATAAAGGCACAACAGCAGATTTGTCTTTTTCTGATACGGTGTAATATATTTTGGCAGCGCTCAAATCGCGACTGGTCAAAACATCAGTAATATTAATGCCGGCCAATCTTGGATCTTTAGTTTCATTTTTTAATAACGTCACCAACTCTCGACGAATCAATTCGTTAATACGTTCAATTCTAAATGAATCCTGTTGTTTCATTGTGCGCTATAAAGTACGGGCAGTTTCAATGCGCTCAAATACTTCGATTTGATCACCTGGCTGAACATCATTATAATTCGCAACACCAATACCACACTCAGTACCTGATTTAACTTCCTTAACATCATCCTTAAAGCGTCTCAATGATTCTAACTCACCTTCGAAGATTACCACACTATCACGTAGTACACGAATTGGCGAGTCTTTTCTAACCACACCCTCTTCAACCATACAACCAGCAATATCGCCCAATTTTTGCGAACGGAATACATCTTTAACATTGGCAATACCAATAATATTTTCACTCAATGCAGGGCTTAATAAGCCACTCATGATTGCCTTAACGTCATCAATTAGGTTATAGATAATTGAGTAATATTCAATGCGAACACCTTCATTATCAGCCGTTCTGCGCGCAACTGCATCGGCACGTACATTAAAACCAAGCACCAATGCACCTGAGGTTGCCGCTAAGTTAATATCAGTATTGTTAATACCACCAACACCACTAGATACCACTTTAACTCTAACTTCGTCAGTTGATAATTCTTCTAACGCCTCAACCAATGCTTGTGCTGAACCGCGAACATCTGACTTAAGCAGTACATTAACCGTTGACACATCACCTTCTTCCATCTTCTGCAAGAAGTCTTGCATTTTAGAAGCTTGCTGTTTCTGTAATTCTGCTTCGCGTTCTTTAGCTTTTCTAAAATCAGCAACTTCACGTGCCTTACGCTCAGATTCAACAACCAGCACTTCATCACCAGAATTTGGCACACCAGATAAACCTAGTACTTCAACTGGCATTGATGGACCTGCTTCTTTAAGTACATTACCTTGATTGTCTACAATTTGTTTAACTTTGCCGTATTCCAAGCCAGCAATCATAATATCGCCTTTTTTCAAGGTGCCTGATTGAACTAGAATTGTAGTCACCTTGCCTCGACCTTTTTCTAATCGTGCTTCAAGCACCGTACCATTAGCAGGTGCTTTAATCACAGCGGAAAATTCTAATACTTCTGCTGTTAATGAAATCGCTTCAAGCAGTGCATCAATGCCTTCACCGGTATGAGCTGATACTGGAATCATCATCACATCGCCACCCCAGTCTTCTGAAATAACATCATGTGTTGATAGCACCTGCTTAATCTTATCAAGATCAGCACCCTCTTTATCAATTTTGTTAATCGCAACAATAACTGGAACGCCGGCCTTTTTAGAATGCTTAATTGACTCAATCGTCTGTGGCATAACGCCATCATCTGCAGCAACCACCAAAATAATAATGTCTGTTACATTGGCACCACGTGAGCGCATTTTTGAAAACGCAGCATGTCCTGGAGTGTCAATAAAAGTAATCTTGCCATTAGCTGTATCAACCTGATAAGAGCCAATATGCTGAGTAATTCCACCTGCCTCACCATCTGCCACTTTGGCTTTACGAATGTAATCAAGCAATGATGTCTTACCATGATCAACATGGCCCATGATAGTTACCACCGGCGGCCTTGGACTTTCGTTACCAGTCGGCTTTGCTTTTTCAATCATTGTATCTTCGATTGTTTCTTCAGCGCTAACCACGCCTTTATGGCCCATTTCTTCAACCACTAATAATGCAGTATCTTGATCAATAACGTCATTTAGCGTTACCATTACACCCATGCCCATAAGTACTTTTAATACTTCACCAGCTTTGGTTGCCATTTTTTGTGCCAAATCACCAACTTTAATATTGTCAGGAACAGCAACATCATAAATTACCTTTTCAACTGGCTTTTGGAAACCGTGCTGTGCTTGCTCATCTTGAACCTTTTGACTTAAACGCGTTCTATCTTTTTTCTTAAGTCTACGATTCGGATTATGTCTTGCTACATGCAGTTGTTTTCTGCGACCAGCAGTATTGCCACTTGATGGCGCTTTATGTAAGCGCTTAGGCTTTTGATCTTCTGCTTTCTTTTCAGCTACTTTTTTAGCAACCTCTTGCTCTTTTTCTTCTTTTTGCTCTTGCTTGACATCTTCTTGTTGATTTTTTAATGTATCAGCTTGCTCTTTTTGTAAGCGTGTCATCTCAAGGCGTTTAGCATCTTGTACTAATAATTTTTCATCAGCATCACGGCCCGCATCTAGTGTTGCTTGTGCTGCTAAAGCTACTTCATTAACAACTTCTTCTTCAACAGCTGCAACTTGCTTAACGCGTTTTTTCTTGACTTGCACCTTAATGCCATCGCCCGTTTTACTGCTTGATTTACCGCTTAGCTTACGTGAAACTGAGATGCTAGATTTGCTTGATGAGCGTTTTGACAAACTACCCATTAAAATTTTTCTTTCCTCAGCAGAGATTCCTGAATCAGCTTTTTTGCCTTCAATGCCGGCGCTCGCTAGAATTGTAATCACCTCATCAGGTGTCTTTTTCAGAAGTTTAGATAATGTTTCAACTGTATGTGCCATAGTGCTTGCCTATTTTTTTGTAATGATTAATTTAGCGCTTTTCTTACTGCTATTTATTAATCGAACCATCCTTCGTTTTCTCTTGCTGTCATGATAACACCTGAGGCTTTTTCTTTGTCCATAACTTGAACTTCAAGCAACTCATCGATAGATAATTCTGCTAGATCTTCAACGGTTGTGATTTCAGCTTCAATTAATGCGTCAGCCAAATCTTCATCAACACCTTCAACGCTCATTAGCACTTCAGAGGCATCAGCATCACCCAACGCTTGTACTAACTGCGCATCAGCTGCACGTTCTTGTAATTCTTCAACCATTGAGGCATCGAACTCTTCAATGTTTTCTAATACTTTTGAATCTACATCAGCAATATCACTCACTGTTGCAAAACCCTCTTCTAATAAAACGCCGGCCACTTCGCTATCTACACCAAGCTTATCAGCTAATTTTTCGCTGGCTTTTTGCGACTCTTCTGCTTGTTTTTCATCTGCCTCTGCAGTTGACATAACACTCAGTTTCCAGCCAGTTAAGCGTGCTGCTAATTTAATATTTTGACCACTACGACCAATCGCAAGCGCCAGTTGATCTTCTTCAACAGCAATGTCCATTGCATTACGATCTTCATCAACAATAATAGAGCTAACTTCTGCTGGTGCCATTGCATTAATAACGAACTGTGCTGGATCTTCATCCCATAGAATAATATCAACACGCTCGCCATTTAGTTCGTTTGAAACTGCTTGAACACGTGCGCCACGCATACCAATACAAGAGCCAATTGGATCTAAGCGTTTGTCTTTAGCCTTTACTGCTAATTTTGAACGTAAACCTGGGTCTCTAGCACCACCCATAATTTCAATCACACCTTCAGAAATTTCAGGAACTTCCATTGCAAATAGTTCAATCATCATTTCTGGCACAGTACGTGATAGGAAAATTTGTGCACCACGAACTGAAGACTTAACTTCTTTAATATAGGCCCTTAATCGATCATTTTTACGTACTGATTCGTTTGGAATTAAATCAAATTTAGAGATCATGCCGTCAACACCGCCCATGTCAACATAAACATTGCCGCGATCAACACGTTTCACCGTTACCATAATTACTTCGCCCACACGCTTGGTGTAGTCTTCAACGATTACTTCTCTTTCAGCTTCGCGTACTTTTTGGATAATAACTTGCTTAACAATTTGTGCTGCAATACGACCAAATTCTTCAGTTGCAATTGGCTCACGTACAAAATCATCAATGGCAACACCGCCTGCATCTTTTTCATAAATATGAAGTTCAGTATCAAATGGTGTACCGTCATCGTCAACAAAGTTCTCTTTATCGTCAATAACCATCCACTGTCTAAAGGTATGGAATTCGCCGGTTTTACGGTCAATTTCTACATGAGCATCAATTTCTTTACGCTTTTTGGTGGCGACTGCTAATGCCTCTTCTAATGATTCAAATACATCCTCTTTGGTGATGTTTTTTTCATTAGAGATTGCCTCAACCATCAAAAATAATTCTTTACCGTCCATGTTTTTCTCCTAAAAATCAGCGACTAAATTCGCTTTTTCAATCATATCAATGTCCAATGTTACTGGACCTAATTCTGTTACTAGCTCTATGCTATTGTTTAATTCACTCACACTGCCAATCGCACCTTTAAATTTACGCTGACCATTAATTGGTCTAACCATACGTAGCTTTATGTCGTTACCCAAAAAACGCTGGTAATGACTAATATTAAATAATGGTCGCTCAATACCGGGCGAAGACACTTCTAAATTATATTGGCTCGCAATTGGATCTTCAACATCAAAAATAGCACTTAATTGGTGCGATGCCTTTTCACAGTCCTCAATGCCAATACCCTGTTCAGTATCAATAAAAATTCGTAAAGTGCTGTGCTTACCGCTGGCAACATATTCAATGCCTACCAGTTCATAACCCATATCTTCCAATACAGGTGCGATTAAATTGGTAATTTTGTCTGTAATATTTGCCATCTAAATTTGCCTATCCTATTTTTTCTACATAACAAAAACCCCCTAGAAAGGGGGTTTTTGCTTGCTTTTTCTTCAATTATACAAATTGAATTAAAGACTTTATTTGGTAGCGGGGACAGGATTTGAACCTATGACCTTCGGGTTATGAGCCCGACGAGCTACCGAACTGCTCCACCCCGCACTAAGTGGTGAGATGATACGCTGTTATTAGTAACTTGTCTAGTCTATTTTATCACTTTGGGGAATTATTACAAATGTGATTGGCTAACGTTGCCCGCACCATGCACTGTTATTTCAAATCCTTGGGACAACAGATGTTTGACATACAGTTGATTATAAATAAAGAAAAATACAATGTTTGCCAAACCTAGTGTCAAAATACACAATGGAAACATGAGTAAAAAAACTTCCAATCACGTCGATAAATAGCTGGGCAAAAAAACAAGCATAACGACGTCCAAGAGAACCCTACAGGGACAAACCTTACTTCTTTAGTTTGTGAATGTTCTAGTGTTAGGGTTGTGTATGCAAAGGTCTCAATTTATAATAACCATTATGAAACTAATCAAAATCGGCGTATTGATGGATGACATCAAAAACATCAAACCCCACAAAGACTCTTCTTTGGCAATGATGCTTGAGGCAAGCAGACGTCACTGGGAGATTTATACATTTGACTCTAGCAATCTATTCGCCCAAGAGGGGCAAGTTCTAGCAACTTGTGCAAAAACTCGTGTGTTTGACGACACCACTCATTGGTATGAACAAGAGCCAAAAGCAGACTTACCACTTGATGATTTTGACGTCATCTTAATGCGTAAAGATCCGCCTTTTGATATGAACTATATCTACGCTACTTATTTTCTAGAGCAAGCTGAAAGCAAGGGCGTACTTGTGGTTAATAAAGCCCAGTCTTTGCGCGATGCCAATGAAAAATTATTTGCGCTAAATTTTCCTCACTGTATCGCCAAAACTTTGGTTAGTAGTAATAAAGATCGACTGAAAGCTTTTATTAAAACCCAAATTGTTAGTGTGGTTAAGCCACTTGACGGCATGGGTGGTAAGGATATTTTTAAGCTTGAATGGGGTGATGGCAATATTGATGAAGTACTTGATTACATTACCCATCAAGGCAGTACACCAATCATGGCTCAGGAATTTTTGCCTGAAATAGCCCAAGGCGACAAACGTATTTTACTAATTAATGGCAAGCCTATTGATTACGCATTAGCGCGACTGCCTGCTGAAGGTAGCTTTAAAGGTAATTTAGCCGCAGGCGCTACTGGCGTTGGTCAGCCACTCTCTGACAGAGATCGATATCTATGCGAGCAAATTTCACCCACTCTAAAAGCCAAAGGCTTGATGTTTATTGGCCTTGATGTGATTGGTGATTATATTACTGAAATTAACGTCACCAGCCCAACTTGCATTCGCGAGCTGGATGAGCAATTCAATCTAAATATTGCTGGTGTATTGTTCGATGAAATTGAGCGAAAACTAGCTAGAAAATAAATATCGAGTCAATGCTACGCCTGCACCTGCAGCTGCCAAAGACAACAGCACATTAAGCAAAATATTAATTCCAGCCTGACCATAGTGACCCAAGCTGATCATCTCTACCGACTCCCATGACAAGGTTGACATAGTTGTTAATGAGCCGGTTAAGCCGATCAAAAGCAACAAACGATATGCCTCATGCAAAGCTGCCTTTTCCAAAACCACCACCACCAAAATACCCGCTAAGAACGAGCCGATAATATTCGCACTCAAGGTGCCATATGGAAATGATGAGCCCATCGTAGCATTCATAAATTGAGTCAGATAATAGCGTACGCTAGCGCCAATAGTAGCACCTGCACCAATGGCTAAAATAGTGGGCAATAATGTCATGATTCTCCTCGTATTTTTCTAAGCTTTTCTGCAATTTTAATCTCTAAGCCTCGGTCAGTTGGCACATAATAACTCTGCTCTCCTAGCGCTTGTGGAAAATAGCTCTGACCATAACTAATGCCGTCAGCTTCATCATGTGCATAACGATACCCCTGTCCATAACCCAAATCACTCATCAATCCTGTTGGTGCGTTACACAAGTGCTTTGGTACTGGTAAATCGCCCGTTTGTTTAGCATCAATCATAGCCTGATTAAAGGCCTTGTAAACCGCATTGGATTTAGGTGCAACGGCACAATAAACTGCTGCTTGTGCAATGGCTCGATTACCCTCTTTGTCGCCCAATCGTTCAAATACGTTCCAAGCATTTAAGGTAATTTCTAACGCTCTTGGATCAGCATTACCAATATCTTCTGAAGCAATTGCGAGCAATCGCCTGGCAATGGTTTTTGAATCGCAACCACTCACCAGCATTCTGGCCATCCAATACAAGGCGCCATCTGGGGATGAGCCACGTACTGACTTATGAAAGGCCGATAGTTGCTGATAAAAAATATCACCACCCTTGTCAAAACTAGCCACTTTGTCTTGTAAAAATTGATCAATGTTTTTCTCATCCAACTGACTTAATTTTGCTTGATCAATTTTTTCAACAATATTGATTAGTCGTCTACCGTCGCCACCACTACTGACCACAATCTTTTCTTGAGAGGTTTGGTCCAATGTCAGTTTTAAGTGCTCAAGACTGCGCTGTAATATTTGCATGAGGCCGACTTCGTCTAACGATTCCAACACATAAACACTAACGCGTGATAACAAGGCTCTATTCAGTTCAAACGATGGATTCTCTGTTGTAGCGCCAATTAAAGTGATTAAGCCAGACTCAATATGCGGCAAAAAAGCATCTTGCTGAGCCTTGTTAAATCTGTGAATTTCATCCACAAACAACACTGTTGGCTGACCTATATTTTGATATTTTTTGGCATTTTCAATCACTGTGCGTAATTCTTTAACACCATCTAACACTGCACTAAGCTGTACAAAATAACCCTCAACTTGAGCACACATAATGCGCGCTAAGGTGGTTTTCCCCACACCCGATGGGCCCCACAAAATCATTGAATGCAATTGTTTATTATTGATTGATTGTTTAAGCGGGTGTGCATCATTTAATAAATGCTGTTGAGAACAAAAGGTTTCTAAATTATCGGGTCTTAATATTTCTGCAAGTGGCTTCATAAGCCTATTTTAACGATATTTTTAGATAAGCAGGGCGTGTCACATTTTTCTAAAATTAGCACTGTTTTTAAGTTTAGTCGTTGCGCTAGCTCAATGGCTTTTTCGCTACCCATTGACATCATTGCCGTGGCATAAGCATCCGCCAAAAGATTACTTTGATGAATAACACTGGCTGAGAATAAATCACTATTCACAGGCAAACCCGTATGTGGATCAAGAATATGAGCATAGCGCTCACCCTCCCAAACAAAATATTGCCTATAATTTCCTGAGGTGGCAATTGACTCATTGGCCAGCTTAATTTCAACAGGCGCTTGCCCCACAGGCGCTTCAATACCAATCGTCCAACCGCCTTTAACTTTAATCTCGCCACCAATTTCCAACATAAATCGTTCAACACCCTGCTGATCTAACAACTTATAAATCTCATCTACTGCGTAGCCTTTGGCAATTGCTGATAGGTTTAAATCGATATCAACTTGCTTACTGAATGTTTGCCCTTCTAGGGTTGTTTTAGAGATCGAAGAGTTAAGTAGTGCTTTAGCAATCATCGCTCTGTCTGGTTTTGTGAGAACTTCTGTTACGCCAAAACCCCATGCATCAATTAACCGACCAAGACCTGGATCAAAATAGCCATCGGTTTGTTGCTGCACTTTAATTGCCAAGCTTAACACTTGGGACAGTTCTGTTGATAATAGTATCGGATGATTTGTTGGCTGACGATTAAGCTGGGACAATTCTGAAAACTTATCCCAGCTAGAAAAAACTCGGTTGATTTGGTCAAGGCGTAAATCAACTTGTTGTTGATCAATCTCAAGGCCCTGACCTTTAATGAGATAAGTTGTGCCCATGGTTTTGCCAAACACCTGCTCAAGCGCTTGATTTTGGCTGCAACCCGTTAAGCTTAAAAAGAGAAGAATGATCAGTCGCTTAGGCATTATAATTTTGTCATGTTTCGATTGATATTTTGCTTATTATTTTCTGGCTGGACTTATGCCAATGATACCCTAGCGCCAAAGAATGTGCCTGAAGCCCAGAGTTTTGAGGCGTTCATGGCTGATATTCGCCATCAGGCACTAGATCAGGGCGTTTCTAATGCTACGCTTGAACAAACCTTGAGCGCACTCACCCCCAACCCTAAAGTGCTTAAATTTGATCGAACTCAGGCAGAATTTAGCCAAAATTTTTGGCGTTATTTAGGCTCTAGAGTGAGTGAATATCGCTTAAATAATGGCGCTGAAAAGTTAAAAATCCATCAACAAACCTTACAAAAAAACCAGCAAAAATACGGCGTTCCAGCACATATTGTGGTGGCATTTTGGGGCTTAGAAACCAACTACGGAACCTATACTGGAGACTTGAGCTTAGTTAGGTCTTTAGCCACACTTAGCTACGACCAGCGTCGTCGTGATTTTTTTACCAAGCAATTATTAGCTTTACTTAAATTGATTGATGAAGGGAAAATCCCAGCAGATGCTAAAGGCTCTTGGGCAGGTGCGATGGGCAATGTGCAATTCATGCCGACCAATGTTGCAGCTTACGGTATTGACGCTGACAACGATGGTGAAATTGGCTTGTGGGATAACACCCAAGATATCTTTGCCAGTGCTGCAAATTTTTTAGAAAAAATCGGCTGGCATCGAGGTGAACGCTGGGGGCGTGAAGTCAGTATTCCAACTAATTTTGATTACCAGCTTGCCAATTTAAAAACCAAAAAAACAGTCAATGAATGGCAAGCTCTAGGTGTGCGTACTGCACAAGGCAATGATTTGCCAAACTCAACTTTAAAAGCTTCATTAATATTACCAATGGACTACAACGGCCCTACTTTTTTAACCTATCGTAATTTTCATGCAATCCTACGTTGGAATCATTCTATTTTATATGCCTTGTCTGTTGGCCACTTATCTGACCGTCTAGCAGGCACAAGTCAATTAGTCGCCAAACCTATTACCGAGCCCTCATTAAGTCGTGAAGATACAGTGTTAATTCAAATCAAACTCAACCAACTGGGTTTTAACACAGGAGAGCCAGATGGCATATCTGGACCAAAAACCCGCAACGCAACGCGCCAATACCAGCATACCAACAACCTACCAATTGATGGCTACGTTGGCTACCAACTTTTGCAACAGCTTAAAAATACTTCTGAATGACTATTGAAACTTATCTAGGTTTTGATGTTGGCACCAAACGCACTGGTGTTGCTATTGCCAATAGCTTAACTCAGCAGGCTAATGGCATAGACGTTGTCTCCCATCATAAAAATGGCGCCACTAATTGGGACGGCTTTGACACAATCATTAAGCAACACAACATCAATTTGTTTATTGTTGGCGTGCCTTACGACAAAGATGGCAAAGAGCAAGAGATGACCTTTATCGCCAAATCTTTTGGCCGAAAACTCAGTGCCCGCTATGACATTGATATGGTTTTTGTTGATGAATATTTATCATCCAATGAAGCCAAAAAACAACTAAAATATAATCATCATCATAAGAACGCAGACCGCAGCGAGGTTGACAAACTCTCAGCAGCACTGATACTACAAACCTGGTTAGGAAATTCATGAAAAAAGACCCGATTAACAACCACATTCAACTAAATGATTCTGGCCAGTTAATTCATCTATTAGGTCTTGAAGGTTTATCCAAAGAACACTTACTTGAAATCCTAGATAAGGCTGATAAGCTAATTGACAAAGATGGTAATCTAAAAAAATCCAAAGCATTGGATGACATGTCGGTGGCTAATTTATTTTTTGAGCCATCTACCCGTACTAGAAACACCTTTGAAATTGCTGCCATGCGTAGTAGCGCCAATGTCATTAACGTTGATTTAGCTAACTCCGCTTTAAAGAAAAACGAAGCCTTGATGGATACCATGCATACATTAAAAGCAATGCAAATTGATATGTTTGTCATTCGCCATAAGCAATCAGGCATGCCACATCATGTAGCACACCATCTAGATGGTGTGGCTATTTTAAATGCGGGTGACGGCACCAACGCACATCCAACTCAAGCATTGCTTGATATGCTTAGCATTCGCCAGCATAAACCAAATTTTGAAAATTTATCTGTTGCTATTGTTGGCGATGTCACCCACTCTCGAGTGGCACACTCAAATATCCAAGCCTTAAAAACACTAGGCACAACTGATATTCGTTTAATTGCACCAGAAGGTCTACAACATGATTCAGCACGCTGTGAAGCAGTAGCCTGCTTTAATGATATCAATAAAGGCTTAAAAGACTGTGACGTTATTATTGTATTACGCTTGCAAAAAGAGCGCATGATTGAAGCTGACATTCCTAATGAGCAAGAATATTTTGACCATTACGGACTAACCACTGAACGCTTAGCACTTGCCAAAAAAGACGCCATTGTTATGCATCCAGGCCCTATCAACCGCGGCGTAGAAATTGACTCATCTGTTGCTGATGGCAACCAATCAATTATCCTGCAACAAGTTACTAACGGCATTGCTGTGCGCATGGCAGTCATGCAAATTTTGGCTAAAAATTTATGAATAACACCCTTAATTATGACGACTTAAAGGCCACATTACATACACTCAATACAGATGACACCATCTCCAGCGCCCATGGCATATTATGTGGCTTTGCTTGTGTCAAGCCCGATCTAAGTTTGGATGATTGGCTCAATGAAGTCTTGGTAAGTATTGATCTTAACAATCTGAATGAAAAAGCAGCCCATGAAGAATTGGCCCAAATTTATAATGAAACCTTGTCGCAACTTAACGATGAAACACTCGATTTTCAATTGCTAATTGCCGACGACGATTCAAAACTGGGCGAACAAGCCAATACATTAATCGAATGGTGCCAAGGTTATTTGACTGGCCTAGGATTGCAAAAAATCTCCACCACAGATGATGATGCATTAGAGATGATAAAAGACATTTCTGAAATTTCAAAATTAGATACTGATCTACTTGATACCGAGCAAAATACACAGGATTTGAACGAAATCATTGAGTTTGTACGCATGGGAACCTTGCTAATACAGGAAACCTTACAGCCTTCCAAGCAGGACTATATCAGCCCAGAAACACTGCATTAATCACTTAAACGCAGCTGTAGAACGCGCTTAAATACTTTAAGTGCTGATAATATAACAATATCATAAAATTATGCCCTAGTGATAGTGTTGCAAAGCTGTTGCATGTGTATATCATAACGCACCCATAAGGGGATTAAATCTTGAGGAGGAGGTAGCCGCCTAACTAAACTTGAGGAGAATAAAAAAAACGACTACCTAATAGAAAATCATTAAATAAATCTCGGGGGAGAGAATAATGATCTTCTAAGTATTATTATACCATAATATTATAAAAATATAATATATTTTTAATTTTTTTAGAAGGACTAAATATAGATATGAAAATGGCAACAACATCACTATTCCCCACCAAAATCATAGCAACTTTTCTGCTTGCACTAGCTTCATTGTCAGCCAGTGCATTTATTGTTGATCATAAAACCGAAGTTATTCAGGCCGGAATTACTGGCGTTGAGCCAATTTATATGAACTACACACTAAAGAAAATTAGTACGCCATGTGCTTCTGGTGTGCGCAATTGTTGGCATGTTAGCTACGAAAAGAAAGCTTCAAAAGTACTTAAGGGCTATCGTGTTAAATTAAGCTATAACAACAACACCTTTACGGCACGAATGCTTAAAAAGCCCACTAAAGAGCATTTAAACATTCGAGTAAAAAGTGATTTACTAACCATGCCAAGCACGGTTGCCATCAATGCATCTGTTGTTTATTAAAAGCCCTAACGACTTAAACTAGCAACTTGCTGTGGTAGCTTGGCTACTGGTATAGACATAGCCTCTACAACAAAATCATAACCCTTGTTACCATAGTTATAAAAAGCTGAATTAGCTTGTTGTGCTTGACTGTATGCTGATGTTTCAAACATGGCTAATGGATTAAACGTTGCATACGGAGCTGATGACTGTGCAGAAGCGCTAGCAGCCAAAAGTAATATTGTTATTGCAAGAGTGTTTAAAATTAGTTTCATCATGTTTGTTTTAGTTAATTAGTATGCCGACACCTTATCTCTTGAGGAGAGAATAATTCTTGGGGGAGAGTGCCGACATATGAACCAGTATATCATGTTTTTATAATATGTCAAGTTTATAATATAGATAATAAATAGATTAAATAAAACCATAAAATGACCCTACTTGCATTAAAAACAACACTATAAGCCCCGCTCAATATGTAAGAGGTAACTAGACCAAACATTATGTGGGGATAATGTTAAAATATCACGAGGAGAGAACAACAAAGGCGCCAGAGGAGGTGCCTTTGTTGTTGTTTTTAACTCAAATAAACTGTCGCCCAAGTACCGCCAAAGAGGGGGAGAAAACCTTTTGTTAGCCAAAAGGAAAGCAATACTCGAACGACTTAGCAATCATTATAGAACAACCTTATAATCATGTAAAACGAAAAAAATTGATTTTAATAATCGATATTTAGTTGCCTTACGCAAGCACCTGCATTTTTCAAAAGTGGCTCAAGAGTGTTTTGTTAGTCAATCAACCCTTAGCGCTGGTATCAATAAACTTAAACAAGGACTGGGGCAGTTGGTTGAGTGCAATAATAAGAATGCACTGTTCACTCCAGCAGGTGAAAAAGTTGTAGAGCAAGCTAAGTATGTGATACTTTCAGCCTATGATTTGGTACAAATTGCACAACAATCCTTCTTTGACTCACAGATAAAAATTGGCGTTATTCCAACTATATCTCCGTTCTTATTGCCAGAATTTCTTAACTCCATCAAACAAAAATATCCGAATCTTGGCGTTTCACTGATCGAAGACACTAATCAAAACTTACTTAAACTGGTTTCAACCATGGAGCTTGATTTAATTCTTATCGCTCTACCAACCAACATTCCAGAGGGTGTTTACACGCATAAATTGTTTAAAGATCCTTTACATTTGGTGCATCATAAAAATAGAGTTAACCAAGAATTCTTAGACAAAGAACTTTTGCTATTAGCCGAAGGAAGTTGTTTACGCGAGCATGTGTTGTTAGCTCACGATATAAGTAACGATAAAATTTCTGACATTAAGTGTACTAGCTTGCCAACCCTTGTAGCCATGATTAATATGGAAATGGGCGTTAGTTTTCTACCGAAAATGTCAATCGAACAAACAGTAAGCTTGAATTACCCAAATCTAGTAGTGAGAAGCGCCTGTCAAAAAACAGCCAGAAACATCGCTATTGCTTGTCGAGATAACCATCCTAATAAACAAGATATTATTGAAATTTCAAACCTTATTCAGCATAAGTAAACTTTTAACAAATAATAGGCGATAAAAAAGCACATCCAAGGACGTGCTTTTTTATTAAATATGGTGGCCGCACCTAGAATTGAACTAGGGACACAGGGATTTTCAATCCCTTGCTCTACCAACTGAGCTATGCGGCCGTAAAAGTCAGAATTATACCCATAAAATCAACCTAAAAACTAAAAACTATTCGCCTAAAAATCTCTCTGCATCGAGTGCCGCCATACAGCCTGAGCCTGCAGAGGTGATTGCTTGACGATAAATATGGTCCGCAACATCACCTGCTGCAAATACGCCTTCAACTGAAGTTTGTGTTGCATTGCCCTGTGTGCCACTTTGCACTTGCAAGTAGCCGTGATTCATTTCTAAGTGGCCTTCGAAAATACCTGTATTTGGCGTATGACCAATGGCAATAAACACACCGTGAACATCGGTTTCTTTAGTGACGCCGTTGTTATCTTTTAAGCGTAATCCGGTAACACCCATGTTGTCGCCAAGAACCTCATCAAGATTTTGGTTATACTCAATAGTAATGTTGCCAGTTTTTGATTTCTCGATTAATTGCTCAGATAGAATTTTTTCACTAGAGAATTTATCTTTACGATGAATAATGGTTACATGATCTGCAATGTTAGACAAGAATAACGCTTCTTCAACTGCAGTATTGCCGCCACCCACAACTGCTACTTTTTGGCCACGGTAGAAAAATCCATCGCATGTCGCGCAAGCAGAAACACCTTTGCCTTTGAACGCCTCTTCTGACTCTAAACCTAAGTAGCGCGCCGAAGCACCTGTGGCAATGATAACTGCATCAGCCGTATAAGTAGTTGAGCCACCCGATAATGTGAACGGGCGTTTTGAGAAATCAACCTGAGTAATGTAGTCGTTAATTATTTCAGTATTAAAGCGCTCAGCGTGTTTTTTCATGCGTTCCATTAATTCAGGACCCTGAACACCTGCATCGTCGCCCGGCCAATTATCAACCTCGGTAGTTGTCATTAATTGGCCACCTTGCTCTAGGCCACTTACAATAACTGGATTTAAATTTGCACGTGCCGCATATACAGCCGCTGAATAACCCGCAGGGCCAGAACCCACGATCAATACCTTACAATGTTTATTTTCACTCATTTCTACTTCAATCCTTTATACTTATACACAGACTAAAATCAGCCTTTTAGATACAGACATTATAAAGCAAGCGCAAATCCCCTTGAAAAAAAATACCACCATAAAATCCAAAAAAAACTTGAACAAACCGCGCACAAAAGCCAGTAGTGAAATTCTGTTTATTTCTTTGGTGGCAATTGGTCTGGTTTATTTAGCGGCACTATTTACTCATTCAGCCCATGAAACCCCTTGGTCTGGTGACATTGCACTTGATAGCTCAGTAGCCAACTTCGCTGGTATTTTTGGTGCTTATTTAAGTGATATCTCGCTATCTATTTTTGGCTATAGTGCTTATATCATTCCTATTTCTCTGGTTTGGCTGGGCTGGCGCATCCATAAAAATGCTGAACAACGCACTTCAAACAAATCTTTGGTGTTTATTCGCACGCTTGCGCTGCTCGTATTAATCACTTTTAGTAGCGCTTTTCTTGCCCAAAATTTTGCCAATATTGGTGCTTCTGGCGGCGATCTTGGTATTAGCATGCATGATTATTTTGGCGTTTTGTTTGGTGGCACTTCATTGATTATTTACTTGAGCATCATGATGATCAGCTTTAGTGTTGCCACAAGCGCCTCCTGGATTAATATTTTTTCTTCTACCGGTGAATTTTTAGCCACTTTCTTCGCCAATCTTAAACAAAAACGCGCACAAGCCAAACTCAACAAACCGACTATTAACAAACCTGATGTTGTTGACAAAGTTAAAGAGTCCAAATTTAAAAAAACCAAGAAAATTAACAAGCCTGCATCATCCAACTTATTTAATACAGGTGCAGTTGCCGGATTGCCGAGCCTTGATTTGTTAGACGAGCTAGTCGTCAACACTCAAGGATTTTCTGAGAAAGTTTTAGAAGACATGTCACGCCAAGTTGAGCTCAAACTTAAAGATTTTGGCTTTGAGGTTAATGTCACAACTGTAACGCCTGGGCCAGTTATTACCCAATTTGAACTTTCCCTTGCGCCAGGCGTTAAAGTTTCACAAATCATCAACCTAAGCAAGGATTTGGCTCGCGCACTGTTAGTAGAAAGCGTGAGAATTGTAGATGTAATTCCTGGCAAGCCGGTGATCGGACTAGAAATTCCTAACGAATCTAGAGAGATGATCAGCCTTAAAGAAGTGCTTGCTTCACAAGAATTTGCAGATTCAAAATCAACCTTAAGTATGGGGCTTGGCAAAGATATTAATGGCAAGCCGATAATTGCAAATTTAGCAAAAATGCCGCACTTACTCGTGGCTGGTGCAACTGGAATGGGTAAGTCAGTTGGCCTTAACGCGATGATTTTAAGCGTGCTTTACAAAGCTAAACCTGAAGATGTACGCATCATCATGATTGATCCAAAAATTGTTGAATTGGCTATTTATGCCGACATTCCGCACCTATTAACACCAGTCGTCACCGACATGAACGAAGCCGCTTCAGCGCTTTGGTGGTGTGTGAATGAAATGGAACGTCGTTATGCACTATTGGCTAAATTTGGTGTGCGCAACATTGATGGCTTTAACGATAAGCTTAAAAAATCCAGAGATAAAGGCGAGCCATTATTAGACCCTAGTTTTAATAAAAATACTGCAGAAGAAGGCGAGAAAGCGCCAGAGCTTGATACTCTGCCATTAATCATGCTGGTGATTGATGAATTCGCTGATATGCTTGGCGCCCTAGCCCAAGAAGATCGTGCTAAAGCTAAACGCGTTGAAGCATTGATTGTACGCTTGGCACAAAAAGCACGTGCTGCAGGTATTCATATTATCATCGCTACACAGCGTCCAAGTGTTGATGTAATTACTGGCTTAATCAAATCTAATGTACCAACCCGTATTGCCTTTAAGGTATCTTCCAAGGTTGACTCACGCACCGTTCTTGATCAAGGTGGTGCCGAGCAGTTGCTAGGTATGGGTGACATGCTCTACATGAGTCCTGGCATGTCACACCTTGTCCGTGTGCATGGCGCTTTTGTAGACGATGATGAAATCTTGCGCGTGGTCAATTTCTTAAAAGAAAATTCTGAAACCAACTACCTTGATGGCATTCTTAATGCGCATAGCGAATCACAAGATTCACATGAGTCATCAACTGGCGCTAAATCAGTTGCTACGGGTGAAATGGATGCACTATATGACGAAGCAGTACAAATCGTTACCTCATCAAGAAGGGCCTCTATTTCGAGCTTACAGCGTCGTATGCGCATTGGTTATAACCGCGCCGCACGCATTATTGAAGATATGGAAGCCGCAGGTGTTGTTAGCACCATGAATAGCGCTGGCAATCGTCAAGTGTTAGCACCAGAGCCAATCAATACTGATGGTTAGATGGTTGTCGGTATTGGCCGTTTGTTATTCAAGCTTGAGCATTGCCAGTAATGAATTTAGGGATTTTTTTAATTCATTCGAGTCCCTCAGTGCAAATTTCAGTCAGCAAACCTACAGTAACACCGGCATGGTGCTGGCCAACACTTCTGGCAATTTAAAATTTCAACGCCCTGCACAGTTTGTTTGGCAAACCGATCTACCCTTTGAACAAACCTTGTTATTAAGTAATAATGAATTATGGCTGGTTGATTATGAATTAGAACAAGCCAGCATGCGCTCTATTGATGAATTAAAAAATACACCACTATATTGGCTGATTAATCGCCCTGATCAGCTCGATACATTACCTAGTTTTACAGATAGTCAACAAGGTGTTCGCTGGTATAGCACGCAACAAGACGATACTTTAAGTTTTGGTTTTGTGAATAAAAAATTAGCTGCAATCAAGCTAAACAATCGATTAGATCAGCAAGTTTTGGTATCTTTTAGTAAGCTAAAAACAAACCCTAGCTTTAAACAAAATACCTTTAAATTAACACTTGGTGCAGATTTTGACGTGATTAGATAGTTTTTGAAAACTGGGTTTTACTGCTGGCTAAATAAGCATCAAATACCATGCAAATATTACGAATTAACAGCCTGCCTTTTTCCATCACTTTGATTGAATATTCGTCCAATTGCAAAAGCCCATCTTCGTGCATTTCGCCAAGTGCTGCCAACGAATCTGAAAAGTAATCATTAAAACGAATGTCGAACTCATTTTCGACTTTGGCAAAATCCAACTCAAAATGACAAATTAAATCCATAATCACTGCACGTCTGATTTTGTCATCGCTGTTAATTAACTGGCCTTTGATCACTGGCAACTCTCCATCCTCAATGCGCTGATAATATTGCTCAATATTTTTCTCATTTTGAGAAAAACTATCGCCAACTTGGCCGATAGAGCTAAGCCCTAAACCAACAATATCACAATCTGCATGCGTTGCATAGCCTTGGAAATTACGATACAAATGCCCTTCTTTTTGAGCAACAGCCAAAGGATCTTCAGGCAAAGAAAAATGATTCGTGCCAATATAAACATAGCCCTGATCCAATAAAAAATCCATTGAATATTGAAAAATAGCCAGTTTTTCATCGGCACTTGGCAACTCTAAAACATCAATACGGCGTTGCGGCTTGAACAGCTCTGGCAAATGCGCATAATTAAACAATGAAATTCGATCAGGCCTTAGCTCGCCCACCAACTCTAGTGTTGTTTTAAACGACGTGACTGATCGCTTTTGTAAGCCATAAATCAAATCAATGCTAATAGACTTAAAGCCATAATTTCTAGCAAGATCAATAACCGCTTTGGTTTGCTCAAAACTCTGAATGCGGTTGACTGCTTTTTGAACCACTTCATCAAAATCTTTTTCATTCAGAGCTTTTCTCCCAATTAGACACTAAAGACCCTTTAATACAGCTGGCCAATGTCATTAACTATAGAGCGATAAAAGAAGGCTCATGATTATTAGAATGAAAGAAAAAGAACTAATTAACCAGCCAACTACCTTTAATTTCCTTGCTTCTGAAATATCATAATAATAGGACAAAGTATTCCGTTAATAAATTGTTATGTTCACATCAAGGAAATAAATGAGAGGGTCTTTTAAAAACAAAATCATTGAAGTATGTAATAAGAAAATTGAAGCTAAAGGTTCAAATGTAGGATTGTCATTTTATGCATTTTTTGCAAATAAAAATGATGACCCTGAGTTATTAATGGAAGTTGCAGAATGGTGGATATTAACAAATAAGTTAGACCACTTTGAAAAAGCAGTAAAAATTAAAAAAATGGTTGAGTAAGTAAAAAACATAACAAATACGAGGAGACCAATAATTCACCCTAGCGGGAAAATTATCGCTCACGACAAACGTTAGACACCAAAGGTACTAAATGGAATTTCAATTAGAAACACATCACCGAAACACTCCTAATGAAGATTTAATTGATGTCTCAAAAAAATTAGATAAGAAAAAAATTACTATTGATGATTATAATGAAAATGGTAATTTTCACAGTACAACATTAACACGACGATTTGGTTCATGGTTTAAAGTTTTAAAAAAAGCAGGACTTGAAAGAACAAGAAATTTAAATATAACAAATGAAGAATTATTTAAAAATTTAGTTGATGTATGGGCAAGCTTAGGCAAGCAACCAAAATATAATGATATGACAAAAGAAGTGTCAAAGTATTCAGCTGGAACATATGAAAAAAGATTTGGTAGTTGGAGAAAATCATTAGAAGCTTTCGTTAAATGGGTGAATGAAGGCACTTTACCAAAATTGCCAGACTCAAAACCTAAAAAAAGTTCAAAGAGAACATCAAGAACTATTAATTGGCGTTTAAGAGCAAAGGTTCTTATGAAAGATGGTGCTAAATGTAAACTTTGTGGTGCAACACCACAGGATGGTAATACAAAATTACATGTAGACCATATTAGCCCTTGGGCTAAAGGTGGTGAAACGGTATTTGAAAACCTACAAATACTTTGTGAGAGATGTAATATTGGGAAAAGCGATGTTGACCCGAGTAATGTTGTCTAACAAAAACGTGGAACGCAATAATTTACCAGTAGTACTTAATTAAAATTTAATAAGGTACAATGAGACCTTTGCATAAATCAACCAAAACCACGCCAGTCTAGTAAAATAACAACCACCTAATCTACAATAAAAAATACCTAAAATGTCTTGGAAACAAACAACTCAACATTCATTCGCAGACTCTCTTGTTGTAGAGCATAAATCTCTATCAGAGTTTGATGATGTGCATAACATCATCAATTAGGCAGAGATAAAGCAAACCTTATCAAATCTTTATTCATCTGTGCGAGGTGCGCCCAGCTATACCCGCCACTTGGGATTGATAATCTACCTGAGTAAAGGTTGAAAAATTATTCGCCGTCGGATAAGAGGTGTACCTTGGTCCTGAACGGTCGTATTTTTTAATTAAGGCTAAATCAAATAAACTCATATCGATCATTATACTTACAAAAAATTCCCGTACGGGCACAAGGATTGGAAGATAGGGTAGAAATCAACTTTGTCAGCCCCCCAGGGGGAAGAAATTCATTATAACCATTAGCTAACATTTACTCTTGACTTGACCTAGATCAAAACTTGTAACAAAAAAGATTGATAAAGATAAATAGCTAACTACTGATACAATAGTCAGCATGCTACCAAATAATAAAAATCTGTCTCGTTACCATAGCTATTTACTAAAACTACCTATCTTTCAAGGTCTAAACGAAGGGCAGCTTAAGGCTTTATTTGGCACCATGCAAGTCAAACAGCACTATAAAGGCGAAATGGTTACTTTTAATGCTGCAAAGCACTCAAAGCTCTATATTAATTTTGACGGTTTATTCAAACTCACCAAAATTAATGAATGCGGTGATGAAATTGTCCTAAGAATTGTGGATAAAAAATCTATTGTTTCACCGATGCATTTTTCAAAATTCTATAATATTACAGCTGATTTTATCAGAAATACTACGCTGTTTTATTTTCCAGAAGAGGCCATTAAAAAAATGATGAAAGACAACCATCAATTTTCACTCAATATCATACAATATTTATCCGAAAATGCTCAAGCTCTAATGCTTAGTGTCGAGGTATTACAACTTAAAGCTGCCAAAGAAAAAGTTGGCTGGTATTTGGTACACGCAAAAATCAACAACTCTTTTAAGCTACCTTATCCAAAATCACTCATTGCCGCTTATTTAGGTATGAAACCCGAGTCTTTTTCAAGAGCGTTGAACGCACTTAAAAAAGATGGCATTACGCTTGAGAATAAAAAGATCTTGCTTGATAATGGTGATGAGTTATGTGGCTATTGTGACCCTGTGACTGGCGCAGATTGCCCCTCTTTCAAAACTGATCGCTGCCTACACGACTAATTTAGCTATCTAAAAATTTCGAAAATAATGCTTTAAGGCAGTTTTGCGTATAACATTGGCAAAGTTTTGGTGGCTTTACAGCCTAAGCAGGAGTAATTTCAATTGCCAGTCTGTTACTATCAGACTGGCGATAAAGCTTATCTTTAGTTTTTTGTATCTGTAGGTATGTGAGCCATTAACCTTTGATTAGGTTATAAAATTTCTACTCACAATTCTACTCACTTTTATGATGAGATTGTGTGAAACACAGTTTTGACAATAATCCCTTTGTTCATATATTCTATGAGTCTTTATGGGATGTAGTGAAAACGAGAGATGGTGCCGAAGACCGGACTCGAACTGGTGACCTACTGATTACAAATCAGTTGCACTACCAACTGTGCTACTTCGGCAATAGCGCAAATTATACCAAACAATGATTGGCATTATTCAATAATAATTACTGATTTTATGGCTTTTTATTGGACGAAAAAAAATGCCTCAATAAAGAGGCATTTTCATAACACTTTAAACTTTAAAAACTTGGGCTTGCGCTCGCAGCTATTGAAGCTTGTCTCAATGCATTAACTGCTTGAGTGTTTGCTGCTGTCGCTAATGCGACATCTTTTAACTTCTTAGCATTTTTGATCATCTTGGCTGTGTCTCTCCAAGCAGCCTTTTGATCAAGACTCTTTTTATAGTTAGCTTCTGCTGTAGCAATCACATCGGCGAATGAATCACTTTTTGCAACAACTGGTGTGTATTTAAGATCCTTTGAAGCAGCTGCTGCCTTCTTAGGAGCCAGTCCAACTGGAACACCACCACCTAGTTGATGAACATAAACCACAAGCTTCTTAAGCTGTACTGCATCAATAACGCTTGAATGACCAAATGCAGGCATAACCGCATCCTGTGTTAAAGGATCTATCGGGTTATTCACACCATGAAGAATTGTGCGAACCACTGAAGCGTGTTGATCTTCTGCTTTAAAGCGATAGATACTATCACTTAAGTTAGCAGAGCCAAGCATTTGATTGCCCTTCATTGTAGGACCATGACAACCAATACAGCCTTTGGTTAGGTATAGTACCTTGTCTGCAGGATTAGGATTGCCTTGAGTACCTTTGCCTGTTTCAATTAAGAATGTTGCAAGTGTCGCTGCCTCTTCATCAGTAATACCAAGCATACGAGCCGGCATGTTACCTTTACGACCGTTTTTAATCGTTTGCTCAATCTTAGCTAAAGAACCACCAAACAGCCAATCATCGTCAGCTAATACTGGGAAGCCGACATTACCCTGGCCAGCAGCGCCATGACATGCAGCACAGTTATCAGCAAATAATGTTCTAGCTGTTTTGATTGAATAAGTTCTAAGCTCGTCATCACGAACAATATCTTCTAGTGAGTTATCGGCGATTGCTTGCTCAGTCGCAGCAAACCTCTTCTCACGGTAAGCTTTAAGCTCAGCAACACTTTCATCCATTTCGGTAATCTGAGTCCAGCCAGCCGCACCTTTATAGTGATCACCAAACCAGGGAATACTTGGGTAGTAGAATGAATAAATAACAATCGCCACAACACCAACCATCATTGCTTGCATGTACCATCTTGGCGGACGGTTGTTTAGCTCCCTTACATCTTGCTCATCATCCCAAAAGTGACCCGTATTATTTTCACCCGGGTATGGATTTTTATGTTCGCTCATTATCTTCTCCTCTTAACGTTCGTCGTCATCGTTGACGAAATTTCGTAAGTCTTCAAATTGCTGCTTATTTTTAGGCCTATAGGCATAAAAATAAGCGCCAGCCAATAAAACAAATATGACCACTGCAGTAACTGCACCAATTTTATCAATTAAAGTCATTATTCGCGGTATGTAACACCGTTTTCAAATTTAATCATGTTGCCTAATGATTGCAAGTACGCAACCATTGCATCCATTTCAGTTTTACCTGTAACCGCTTCAGCAGCACCTGCAATATCTGCATCTGTATATGGCACACCAACTTTTCTTAAGCCGCTCATGTGTGTGGCAATCTCATCACCATCAACCATTGCTTTATCTAAGAATTTGTACTTAGGCATGACTGATTCTGGCACTAACGCTTGCGGATGACGCAAATGAAGAATATGCCATTCATCTGAATACTTACCGCCAACGCGCGCTAGATCAGGGCCTGTTCTTTTAGAACCCCACTGGAATGGATGATCGTATTTAGACTCTACTGCTAGAGAGAAGTGACCATAACGCTCATTCTCATCTCTAAATGGACGAATCATTTGTGAGTGACATAAGTAACAACCTTCACGTTGATAGATATCACGACCCGCTACCTCTAAAGGCGTATTAGGACGAACACCATCACCCGGCTTCCAATCAGATAGTGATTGACCTTCGCTGCGCTGCCATAAAAGACTTTGTGTTGTGCCATCTGCCAAGACTACTTCATCCTTAACTGCTTCAGGATTGGTAAATAAAGGTACAATCTGAACAATACCTGCTAATGACACTGACAGCGCCATGAACAAGTACATGCCGAAAATATTCTTTTCGAGCTTAGTCTGTAAGCTTTCTCTTGTGCCCCCTTGAGGGGTGTTTCCGTTTTGATTTGACATTATCTATCTCCTCCTATGCGTTAGCTGTTTGTACAGAATCCGGCTTGCGAATCGTACTAACAATATTGATTAACATAACAATCGCACCAATAAAGATCAGTACACCGCCTGCCGCTCTCATGACGTAGTATGGGTGCATTGCAGATACTGATTCTGCGAACGAGTATGCTAATGTGCCGTACTCATCGTATGCTCTCCACATCAAGCCTTGCATGATGCCTGATACCCACATAGAAACGATATACATCACTGTACCAACAGTATGGATCCAGAAATGCGTCGCCAATAGTTTCTGACTTAACTTAACATTGTAAATTTTTTCGATCATGTGGTACATGGCACCTGCTGCAACCATAATGTTCCAGCCTAAAGTACCCGAGTGTACGTGACCAATAGTCCAGTCAGTGTAATGCGACAATGCATTTACGTTTTTCGCTGCCATTACCGGGCCTTCAAAGGTAGACATTGCGTAGAACGCTAATGACATGATTAAGAAACGTAGAATGTAGTCCTCACGTAAACGGTCCCAAGCGCCTGATAACGTTAAGATTCCGTTTAGTGCGCCACCCCATGATGGAATGATCATTGCAAGAGAAATCGTTGCACCTAATGAACCGGCCCAATCTGGTAAGGCTGTGTACTGTAGGTGGTGAGCACCTAACCATACGTAACCGAACATTAATGCCCAGAAATGAATAACTGATAAACGGTATGAATAAACAGGGCGCTGTGCTTGCTTCGGTACGAAGTAGTACATAATTCCCAAGAAACCCGCTGTCAAGAAGAAGCCAACCGCGTTATGACCCCACCACCACTGAATCATTGCATCTTGCACGCCAGAGAAAACAGAGTAAGACTTAAACCAATCTACTGGAATAGATAGGTTGTTAACTACATGTAAGTAGGTAACCATAACCATCATACCCATGAAGAACCAGTTAGCCACATAAACGTGTGGCACTTTGTTTCTATCACGAATGTGAATAGTCATAATAAAGTTGTATAAGTATGAAGCCCATGACAAAGTGATCAAAATATCGATCGGCCATTCAAGCTCTGCATACTCTTTAGACTGTGTTAAGCCCAAAGGTAGCGTTACTACAGCAAGTACAATAACTAAATTCCAAGACCAGAACGTAAACCAAGCCATCTTGTTTGACCACAAGCGGGTTTGGTTGGTTCTTTGCACAATATAAAATGCCGCTGCCATTAATACTGACCCGCCAAATGCAAAAATAGCGGCATTTGTATGCAATGGACGCAAGCGGCCAAATTGGAAATATGGAAGGTCGGTGCCTAGGTCGTTTAAATATGGGAACGCTAGCTCGGAAGCGATGTATACACCTAATAGTGTAGCCACAACCAAGTAAACGGACGACATAATCGTAAACCACTTTACGACGCCTAAATCATACTTTTGAGTTAAATTCATGAATAGTCCTCTTTGTTTTTCTGTTTGGTTAATAACCTTATATTGAACGTGCCAATAAAGATAACGTGCAATTCTACACTAGGAGTTATGATACCGTCAACTACATTTAGGTTTCTTGATATAAATCAATTTATTTGGTTTTTTTGATCCAGGTAAAGCTTATAGTCGAACTTCGATGCCTTTTTCCTGCATTGCAAGTTTGGCCTGTTCTACGGTATATTCACCAAAATGAAAAATACTGGCCGCTAATACTGCGTCTGCGCCGCCTTCAAGTATGCCTTCAGATAAGTGCTCTAAATTTCCAACGCCACCTGAAGCAATCACTGGAACCCCTACTGCATCAGTAACTGCTCGAGTTAATTCAAGGTCAAAACCGGTTTTAACACCATCACAATCCATTGATGTAAGCAATACTTCACCTGCGCCATGACTACCTTCGGTCATTTTAACTACCCACTCAACTACATCAATGCCTGTTGGCTTGCGCCCGCCATGGGTAAATATTTCCCATTTATTGGGTTCGCTTGATACTTTTTTTGCATCAATGGCAATCACAATACATTGCGAGCCAAACTGCTCACTAAGCTCATTAATTAGCTCGGGGTTAAAAATAGCTGCCGAATTTACCGCAACTTTGTCAGCACCAGCATTAAGCATAACACGAACATCTTCAGCTTTGCGAATTCCGCCGCCCACTGTTAACGGAATAAATACCTGCTCTGCAATCTGTTCAACCATGTGCACAGTGGTATCTCGACCTTCGTGGGAAGCGGTAATATCTAAAAATGTGATTTCATCCGCACCTTGCTCATCATAGCCTTTAGCTACTTCAACTGGATCACCTGCATCTTTAATATCAACAAACTGCACACCCTTAACCACTCGGCCATCACGCACATCCAAACAGGGAATAATTCTTTTTGCTAAAGTCATGGGGTGAATTTTACCTTTAAAAAAGTCTTGGCGTTTGTTATGTGGCCATATATGATGGGTTGGGTATAATCTTGGCCTATGGTAAACATTCCAAAACACATTGCAATTATTATGGATGGCAACGGCCGCTGGGCTTCTAAGCGCAATTTGCCGCGTATTATTGGACATCAGCAAGGTATTAAAGCTGTGCGCACCGTGGTTAAGGCTTGTGGCGTACTGGGCGTAAACACCCTAACTTTATTTGCTTTTAGTAGTGAGAACAAAAACCGTTCCACCGAAGAGGTGTCACTATTATTTAAATTGTTTTTAACGGTGCTAAAACAAGAGGTTAAAAAACTTAATAAGCACAATGTGCGATTAAAAATTATCGGTGACCTATCCTTATTTCCAAATGATGTGCAAAAAATAGCAGCTGAAGCACAAGCCAATTTGGCTGACAATACCGGTCTAACCTTGGTGATTGCTGCAAATTATGGTGGCCAGTGGGATATTACCCAAGCCGCTAAACAAGCTACTGAGGCCGCTATTAAAGGTGATATTAACCCTGAAGATATTACTATTGATGGATTTTCTAAATATCTTTCACTAGCTGGCGAGCCAGCAGTTGATCTGCTAATTCGTAGTAGTGGTGAACTTAGAATTAGCAATTTTTTATTATGGGACGTTGCTTATAGTGAATTTTATTTTACTGATACACTATGGCCAGATTTTGATGAAGCCGAACTAAACAAAGCCATCGAAAGTTTTAATCACCGCGATCGTCGCTTTGGCGCGCGTAAGGAGGTCTGATGCTATTACCAAGAATTCTAACCGCTCTCATTCTAGCGCCACTATTTATTTGGGCAATTTTTGCCCTGCCAACAGATACCTTTAGTTATCTATTACTTGTGTTTGTTGCTTTAGGTGCCTGGGAATTTGCACGTTTAATTAAGATTGAAAAACCACTTTATCGAGCTTTAGTCTCTGCTGGCATTGTCGGCTGCGCAATTATTGCCTCAAGACATGCCCAAGAATTACAAAACCTTCAGGCTATCTTATATGTATCAGCACTCTGGTGGGGTTTGAATTTATATTGGGTGATGAGCTATCCAAAAAATGTAGCTTCTTGGTATGGCTCTGGCATCATTAGAGTAATGGGCGGAGTGATGCTATTGGTGCCTATGTGGGTGGCGTTAATAAACCTGCACTCAAGCTATGGTGGTGAGCATTTCTTATTACTCGTGCTGTTAATTTGGGGTGCTGATTCTGGCGCCTATTTTGTTGGCAGAGCATTTGGAAAACATAAACTTGCGCCCAAGGTAAGTCCTGGAAAGTCCATTGAAGGTGTTATTGGTGGCATCATATTTGCAGTTATTATTATGCTGGTGTTCTTACAAAATCAAAACATTGCTGTCCAGAGCTATGCCGGCTATTTAATTCTTGCTGTGATTGTCTCCAGCGTTTCTGTACTTGGTGACTTGTACGAAAGCCTGTTTAAAAGAACTTCTGGCATTAAAGACAGCGGTAATATTTTGCCAGGCCATGGTGGTATTCTTGATCGTATTGATTCATTAACTGCAGCAGCGCCGTTTTTCTTATTAGGTTTGGGCCTGCTTTGATTAACTTAACCTTATTGGGTGCAACTGGATCTATTGGGCAAAGCACTTTGTCCGTGGTTGATTTACATCCGCAGACGTTCAACGTATTTGCACTGAGTGCAAATACCAACTGGCAACAGATGCTAAGCCTTTGTGAACAATATCAACCAAGCTTTGCAGTGATGACTGATGAAGCAGCAGCTGAGCAGCTTTCACAACAACTTCAAAATGATACAACGGTGCTTTCTGGCGCCAAGGCACTGGAAACAATTGCCTCACATGCTGATACTGATCAAGTTATGGCTGCGATTGTCGGTGCTGCTGGCATGGCATCAAGCCTTGCTGCAGCTAAAGCTGGAAAGCGCATTATGCTTGCCAATAAAGAATCACTGGTATTGGCAGGTGATATTTTTATGCAGGCAGTTAAAGACAATAATGCTGAATTAATTCCAGTAGATTCTGAACATAGTGCGATTTTTCAGTGCTTACAAGGTGGCACATCAGGCTTAAACAAAATACAATTGACCGCTAGTGGTGGTCCGTTTCTACATACACCACTTAGCGAGCTAACCAACATCACCCCAGATCAGGCTTGTGCACATCCTAATTGGTCGATGGGTCGCAAAATATCTGTAGACTCGGCTACCATGATGAACAAAGGCCTAGAGGTTATTGAAGCGCATTATTTATTCAACCTTCCTGCTGAGAAAATTGACCTGGTCATGCATCCACAAAGCATTATTCACTCTTCGGTTTATTTTGATGATGGATCAACTTTATCTCAAATGGGCAATCCAGACATGCGCACGGTTATTTCTTATGCGATGAGCTATCCTCAACGAATTGCCTCGGGTGTTGAAGCGCTTGATTTAACCCAGAATTCACCGCTAGAATTTTATGCACCAGACTTTAATAAATTTTCCTGTTTACGCCTGGCTTTTGAAGCGCTTAAACAAGGTGGTAGTGCGATGGGCACTATTAATGCTGCTAATGAAGTTGCAGTGGCAAGTTTTCTTGATGAAAAAATTAAATTTTTAGATATTGCTAAAATTATTGAAAAAACCCTAGAAGACTCTAGCCATTTTTATCCTACCTGTCTTTCTGAGGTGATTGAAAACGATCAAACCGCTCGACTAATTGCCAGTAAACTTACCCAATCTTATGTCTAAATTCTTCTCCCAGGTATTACTACTATTATTGCTACTACAAGCCAGTTTTAGCACGGCTTTTGCACATAGTAAAGATAACGAATATCACTTTACAGTTAAGTCGGGTGACTCACTAAGCAAATACTTTTACAAACTGGGCTTGTCAAATCGTCTACTGGCTAATTTGCTATCTGCAAGTACGCAGAATAAACAACTAAATCAGCTCAATATTGGTGAAAAAATCACCATTCGTTTGCATGCCAATCAACGCTTTAAATCACTCAGCCATCAGTCCAATAACAAAGCTGCGTTCGATGTTATTTTATTAGGCACTCGATTTACCAACTCGTTCAAACAAGTTCAAAAGAAATTTAAGCCGCTTTCAACAACCGTTGTCACCATTAGCAACTCATTTGGCTATGATGCTCAAAAATCAGGATTGAGCCTGAGCACTATCAACACTGTAGTTGAGGCATTATCATGGCGATTAGACTTTAATTCAGACTTGCACAAAGGTGATCGATTCTATATTGTTAGCGATGGCTCAAAAAAACCTATTGGCATTATTTATAACGGCAGTAACAAGCGTATTGAAGCGTTTTCCCATACAGATAGTCGTAATCGCTCTCGATACTATGATCGTTACGGCTACACACTCAATTCTTCCTTCCTAAGGGCGCCGCTTAAATATAAGCGCATCAGCTCTAAGTTTCAATTAAAGCGCTACCATCCTATTTTAAAAACCTATCGCCCACATAGGGCTGTGGATTATGCTGCTGTCAGTGGCACACCTGTATATTCAACAGCTGATGGCATAGTCAAACTTAAAGGCTGGAAAGGCGCACTTGGGAAGGCCATTATCATCAAACATGGCGCTAATTACACCACCGTCTATGCTCACTTATCTAAATATGCAAGCAATCTTCGCAAAGGCAAGGCTGTTAAAAAAGGCCAGGTAATTGGCTATGTTGGTTCAACAGGGCGCTCTACCGGCGCACACCTACACTACGAGTTACGCTACAAAGGTAAACGTAAAGATCCACTCAGCTACAAATTGCCTACACAGAAAAAAATCAGCCGCACCGAACTATGGTGGTTTCGTTCACAAGTTAATAAGGTCTTAGCTAGCTTATAACGATTGTTCGCTAATCCATTGGCGCCAACTGGCTGGCTTTAAGTCATACAAATAGTCTTTATCGATATGTTTCGTTTTATAGGCTTGGGCGCCAGGCACCTTATTTAAAATTGAAAAGGTAATCAACTCGTCAATTCGATAAGATTTTTTTGTTCCTGGAACCAACGATTCATTACGAATAATAGCCGACATCATTGCAGATTTAGCGTTGCCATGAATTGTAAAAGATTCTTCAAACAGATTTAACGCTAGAAATTCATTTTTAATAAAGCCATTGCTACCGTCTAACAAGTATAGTGCATATTCATATAATGCTGGATCGTAGCTTCTACGCACTAATTTGATTAAAATTTCGTTGCCCTCTCGTTCTTTCGATTGATAGCCCATTAGATCGCTGCCTTGTCTAACCTGCTTTGAAGCTTCGTACATAGCGTCAAAATCATTTAGATCAAATGCACCTTTTAACAATAAAGATTGGCCTCTTAATACAACATCCGGAGAGCCAATTTCATTGCCAATTTTAATCAGTCGCATTGCACTATCAGAGAGTGGCGATGCCTTAACAATAGGGCTTAGAAAAGTGGCGAGAATCAATAGTTTTTTTAGCATGGCGGTTTTTCGTCCATTTTACCATGAGCAAAATTTAATCAGGGTTTTTTAGAGATACCCTTAAGCCGGACAATCGATTAAAATACGTTATAAATTTATCAACATTACTCACAAGGATTGCCCGTGGACACTCTATTTGAAACAGATTTAAGCTTAGCGCTTATTCAAAAAGGCAAGGTTAGAGATATTTACGATATTGATGAAAATCGCATGTTAATTGTCACCACAGATCGGCTTAGCGCTTTTGATGTGGTTTTTGATGATGGTATTGCTAAAAAAGGCGCAGTACTGACTGAGGTTGCTAATTTTTGGTTTGAAAAAACTCAACACATTATTCCCAACCATTTAACAAATGAACCACTAAGCAATGTATTAAATGTGGCTGACGCTCAACAAGTTGAAGGTCGCGCTATTATTGTCAAAAAACTCAAACCTTTGGCAGTAGAGGCAATTGTGCGTGGCTATATTATAGGTTCAGGCTGGAAGGACTATCAACACACAGGCAGTATTTGCGGCACCCAGCTTCCCGACAACTTACAGCTGGCTGAAAAACTACCTGAAGTGCTTTACACGCCTTCTAGTAAAGCGGCAGTTGGCGAGCACGATGAGAATATTGATTTTGCCACTACAATAGAAATTCTCGGAGAAGACTTGGCAAACCAGGTTAAACAAGCGAGCCTGGCGTTGTATCAATTTGCCGCTGAATTTGCTCTAGATTGTGGCATCATCATTGCTGACACCAAGTTTGAATTTGGCCTAGATGAAAACAACACGCTAACGCTAATGGATGAAGTCTTAACACCAGATTCTTCACGTTTTTGGTCAGCTAAAGATTATCAAGTTGGCACCAGTCCACAAAGTTTTGATAAACAAATTGTACGCGATTATTTAGAAACACTAGATTGGAATAAAGCGCCGCCTGCACCAATATTGCCTCAGCATATTATTGATAAAACTGCTGAAAAATACCAACAAGTTCAGCGACTACTCACGCAGTAACACCGTGCAGCTCAGTGGCCCAATTAGTAAAATGCACACACTTCTTAATAGGGGTGTTGCGCAATACCAACTGCCCATTGGCGACAAGCTACTTAATATGAATGATTTAATAGGTGAAGAAATTAGCCTAAGCTTTAATCAAGTGATTCATTGTCAAAATTGTGGAAAAAGAACCAATAAGAGCTATTCTCAGGGTCATTGCTACCCATGTTCTCAAAAACTGGCAAGCTGTGATTTATGCATCATGAAGCCAGAAACTTGTCATCACCATTTGGGCACTTGTCGTCAGCCACAATGGGGGTTAGATAATTGCTTCGCACCTCATGTTGTTTATCTAGCCAATTCTTCGGGGGTTAAAGTTGGTATTACTCGCAAGAAAAATATTCCACACAGATGGATCGACCAAGGCGCGGTTAGTGCCTTGCCTATTCTTGAAGTCGATACACGACTAAAGTCTGGTGAAGTGGAAATGGCGCTCAAACAATTTGTTAACGATAAAACCAATTGGCGCAAAATGCTCAAAAACGAAGTGGATCCAATCGACCTGCTACCAATCAGAGATGAACTACTTGAATACATTCAAGACACAATTAAAACAACCGGTGCTCAAACATTGGACAATCAAGCTTTGGCAATAAACTACCCTGTGGTAGAATATCCAAGCAAAATTAGTTCACTAAATTTTGATAAAACGCCAGTGATTGAAGGCGTGTTAAAAGGCATTAAGGCACAGTATCTAATACTTGACTGTGGCGTGCTTAATATTAGAAAATTTAGTGCTTACGATATTACATTAACTTATTAGGAAAAAAAATAATGGCAGACTTAATTATTGAAGAATTAGCATTGGGTGAAGGCACAGCTTGCAAAGCGGGCGACCAAGTTTCTATGCACTATACTGGCTGGCTTACTAACGGCAAAAAATTCGACTCTAGTGTTGATAGAAATCAGCCATTTGATTTTAAATTGGGTGTTGGTCAAGTTATTCCTGGTTGGGATCAAGGCGTTGAAGGTATGCAAATAGGCGGCAAACGAAAGCTTACCATTCCTTCAAAATTAGCTTACGGAGAAATGGGTGCAGGCAATGTCATCCCACCAAATGCAACTTTAGTCTTTGATGTTGAGCTTTTAGTAATTAACTAATTTAGGCGCTTCAAATATGTTTCTACTTAAATTCATTGTATATGTCAAAAATACCCTTTAAAGTATCAGCAAGAACAGCTCGCCTCATTGGTCGTGAAAATATTGCATCATCTAAAGGCGCTATTATTGAGCTCGTAAAGAATGGATATGATGCAGATAGCCCCTTATCGTTAATCTATTTTCATCAGTCAAAAAATTGCTTATATATTATTGATGCTGGCGACGGAATGACTCAAGAAGTTATTGAAAATAATTGGATGGTAATTGGTACGGACAACAAAGCTAATGATATTTTTACCAAAACTGGCAGGGTTAGAGCAGGCGCAAAAGGTATTGGCAGGTTTGCATTAGACAAATTAGGTGATTGTTGCACAATGATAACCAAGTCTAAAGATAAAAATATGGCTTGTATTTGGCATGTTGATTGGCGAGATTTTGAAGGTGGATTTAAAACAATTGATTCTATTACAGCTGACCTATCAACACAAAAAGATTTAAATTTAAAGCGATACCTCTTAAATGAAATTCCTGATCAAAAAGTGCAGAAAATTATTAACAAGTATGGTTTTGCTAGTGGAACAATCTTAAAAATTTCAAATCTTAGGGATAATTGGGATGATTATTTTATTTCTCAAGCATTTGATGATTTAGAAGTTCTTGTGCCACCAAAAGAGCAAAATAATTTTAAGTTATTTTTATATAGCCACGATAGGCCTAATAAATATGGTGAAATATTAGGATCGGTGTGTGATGATTATGATTATAAATTAGTTGCAAAATCTGATGAAAATCAGAACATAAAAATTCAAATTTATAGAAATGAATACGATGTGGAAACTATACCTCCAGAATTTTTTAAAAGAGATTTTGCTAGAATCAATCCTTATAAAAAAAAGGATTTTGAGCAAGGAAAATGGATGGCAAATAGAACTTTTTCTGAACTTTTAGCAGGATTTAAAGAAATTGATAAAGAGGATGTTTTTGAAAAAATAGGCAAATTCGAATTTACCTTGTATTTTATGAAAAGAACCTATTCAACACCTGATTTAGAAAAATTTTATTACAATAAATTTAACCCCAATGATAGAAAAGATTGGATGAATAAATTCGGTGGAATAAAAGTTTTTAGAGACGAGTTTAGGGTAAGACCGTATGGAGAGATAAAGGATAGTGCATTTGATTGGCTTGGATTGGGCGCTAGAAAAGCAAAAAGCCCTGCCACCCCTTCAAAACCTGGCGGAGGCTGGAGAATTGGTCCAGATAGTGTTTCTGGAGGGATAAATATTACAAGGTTGGGGAACTTAGATTTTGAAGATAAGTCTAGCAGAGAGGGTCTGCAAGAAAATAAAACTTTTCAAATTTTTAAAAAAATAATTATCAATATTGTGGATATTTTTGAAAGAGATAGGGCGACTATCGCAAAGGAAATGAAACTTTTTTATGATGAAATTTACGCTGATGACAAAGCAAGTCAAGATGCTGATAAATTGGCTAGACACATATTAAACAATGCAAGAAAAAACAAAGACCATAAGGAAAGTCAAGATAGTAACGAAAAAATTGTTCTTTCAAAAAGGATAGAAGAAAAAGATGAAACAATTGAAGCAATGGAGTCCGAACAAAAAATTTTAAGAGGAATGGCAACTAGTGGCATTGTTACTGCTTCATTCTCACACGAATTAGGGAATCTTAGCGATGTTTTGACAAGCAGAACTAATGAGCTAGTTGGGTTGCTAAAAAACAAAATTCCTGAAAATACCTATCAAGATACGCCAACTTTCTTAAACCCATATATTCTTATTGAGGATATGAGAAAACAAGATGTAAAATTGCAAAGTTGGTTAAAATTTTCACTGATATCTGCAAAAAAAGACAAAAGAAAAAGACGAAAAATAATATTAAGAGATTATTTTCAAAATTTTAAATCTACTTGGCAAGATGTTTTAACGAATAGAATGATTGATTTTTCATTTAGCATAAATAATGATGAGTTGACTATTAGGGCCATGGAAATAGATTTGGACAGTATTTTTAATAATTTACTTATAAATTCTATTGATTCTTTTATAAAAAATAAAACTAGCAACCGAGAAATTAAATTAATAATTAGCCATACCGCTAAAGACATCTCTATTGATTATCTAGATAATGGCACTGGACTGTCACAAGATATAAGAAATCATTTGGATATTTTTAAAGCTCTTTACACTACAAAAAGAAATGAACATACTGGAGAAGAAATTGGAACAGGATTGGGAATGTGGCTTTTAGAAACAATAGTTAAGGAGTACAAGGGAAATGTTAAGTTACTTTATCCAGATAATAAAGGCTTTGGCATTAGAGTTTCATTTATTAGAAAATACCAAAGAGGTTGAAAATGGTTAAATATAAAATATTATTTGTTGATGAGGTTGAGGCAGATATTCGTAGATTTCAAAGATATGTTCACAAAAATGATACTAATAAAGATTTTGAGTTGGTTGTTAAAATTCCTGAAAATAATCTAGATAATTTATTAAATGAAATAAAGGATGAAAAATTTGATGCGATTATTACAGATCATAAGCTTCATGAAGAAAATGCAAATATTAGCTTTGATGGGCTAGATTTGGTCAAGGCTATTTTAAGTGTAAAAATGAACTTCCCATGCTTTATATTAACTTCTTTTGATGATGAGGCGGTAGTTAGCGGGGATGACGTTAATATAGTTTATATTAAAGGCCTTATGGATGCTGATGCAGAGGTTAAAGCACATGCAACATTTCTAGACAAAATCAAAAATCAGATTCTGCATTATAGAAAAAAGATTCATGATGCTGAAAATGAATTATTAGCATTAATTAAGCAGTCAGAAGTTCAGCCTTTAAATGCAAAAGAAGAGGATAGACTATTGGAGTTAGATATTCTTATAGAGCAATCAATTGATAAAAAATCTACCTTACCAAAACACCTTAAGAGCAGAACAAACCTAGACAAATTACACAAAATGATTAGAAATACTGATGAGCTATTAAAGGCATTTAATAAAACAAAATCATGACCAAGGTTCAGCAGCAAAAGCCAATTAGAACTTGTAATAAGTCATATTCTCAATATAAAAGTTTTAAGCGCTATTTAAGAGATGACTTTAATAGAAGATGTGGCTATTGCGATGGTTCAGATATTCATTACGGGCAAAAGATAAATTATCATATTGACCACTTTAAGCCAAAAAGTAAATTTCCAAATTTAGAAACTGAATACAGTAATTTGATTTATTCATGCCCTTATTGTAATAATGCCAAAAGCGATAAATGGGAAGATGTTGATGGCTTTATTGACCCTTGCAACGATGAATATGACAATCATTTACAGAGAGATAACAAAGGGCAAATTAAAGCCACAACTAGGCAAGGAAAATACATTGTTAATAATTTGAAGCTATATCTTAAAAGGCATGAGCTAATTTGGAGTCTGTCTATTTTAGAAAAGCAGAAACAACAACTTAATCAAATAGACGCTAATGACTCAAACGAATTAGAAATATTAAAACAATTTAGAGGGATTCAAGTTCAAATAGATATTTATAATGACATTTTAAAAGATAATTCAAATGGATAGATTAATATTAAGCTATCTTAAAAATTATTCTACCGAAGTTACCCCTATTAACAGGTTGCTAATTTCAACATTTTTAAATTTAAAATCAATAAAAGAAGTAAATAATTTACAAATTCAATCATTAATTATCACTGATAAAAAAAGTGACGAGTGGATGGTGTTAAATAATTTTTTAGCATTATTAAAAACCAAAAAACAGAAAATTTGCTTCGAAGAACTGCTTGAATTATTTGAATTTGTTATATCACCTTCTGATAAATTAGTTAATGGCGCAATTTATACGCCAAAAAATATCAGGGACTATATCACAATTCAATCTTTTAATAGTTTAAATAAGGATACACTGAATGATGTTAAAGTTGCTGATATTGCCTGTGGTTGTGGTGGTTTTCTAATAAATGCCAGTCAGAAAATTAAGAAAAAAACCAATAAGTCGTTTAAAAATATTTTCAAAGAAAATATTTTTGGTGTGGACATCCAAGGCTACAGTATAGAAAGAACAAAAATTTTATTGTCATTATTAGCAATAACAAAAGGTGAGGACGAACTTAATTTTGAGTTTAATTTGCATACTGGCAATTCTTTAAAATTTGATTGGTCGATAGAGGAAAAAAACTTTAAAGGATTTGACCTAATTTTAGGAAATCCTCCTTATGTTTATTCAAGGAACATGGATAAGCAGACCAAGGAATTAGTTAGAAATTGGTCTGTTTGCTCAACAGGTCATCCAGATTTATATATACCTTTTTTTCAAATTGGCTATGAGTTATTGAATAAAAATGGAATTTTAGGATTTATTACTGTAAATACATTTACCCATAGCGTTAATGGCAGAGCGCTAAGAGGATATTTTTCTAATAATAATGTTTCTTTAAAGATAATAGATTTTAAAGATGAGCAAATTTTTAAATCTAAGATGGCGTACACCTGTATTTGTTTTTTACAAAAAAAAGCTTCTGAATATATTTATTATTCTGCGTTAAGCTCAAACAGCCTTGTTGCTATTAGTTTAATAAAATTTAATAAAAATTTATATAAAGAGCTTAGTGCGCCTCTAGGCTGGAATATAAGAAATAATAAATTAATAAAAAAATTAGAATCTATTGGAACAAAATTTGGTGACAAATATAATACTAAAAGCGGTATTGCAACACTAAGAAATAAAGTTTATATTTTCAATCCTGTAAAAACTAATAGTAAATATTTTTATATGGAAGATGGAACTGCAATTGAGAAAGATATATGCAAAGATATTGTCAATTCAAATAAATTGAATAAAACAAATAACATCGAAAATTTAATGGAAAAAATCATTTTTCCATACCGCTATAATAAAAACAATATGCCTTATATAATTGAAGAAGAGGTGTTGTCAGAAGAGTTCCCTAAGGCGTACCAATATTTATATCAACATAAAAAAGAACTGCAAGCAAGAGACAAGGGTAAAGGCAAATATCCGACATGGTATGCATTCGGTAGAACGCAATCATTGGAGAAAATTAAAAATAAATTACTTTTTCCTAGGATGGTAAAAAAAGGATTTGTTTCTGAAATTAACAACGATGAAAATTTATATTTTTATAACGGGATGTCAGCATACAATAGAAAAAATGGGAGTCTGGAAGTATTACAAAAAATATTATGCTCAAAAATAGCTTGGATGTATATTGAAAACAAATGTAAATATTATGTTTCTGGATATTTTGGGTTGGGAAAAAATTATTTAGATAATTTTGGCATTTATAATTTTAATGAAAAAGATATAGAACTATTAGTTTGCAAAAAAAATATAAACAAAAGCGATACTTTTATTGCAAAAAAATATAAATTCACGTCTAGCGATTGAATTTACCAGTGGTGAGAAGCCGTTTTACAAAAAAATAACAGCATACTGTAAAAAGCAAATTATATAGTTGATGCATTTTAAAAGTAATTAAGCTAAAATATAGCAAGATACTTGACAATTTTTTTAAAATGAACGACGATTTCCCCAGAATTAAACGACTTCCCGCTTATGTTTTTGCCGTTACTAATGAGTTAAAGTCAAAGGCGCGTGCGCGTGGGGAAGATATTATTGATTTCGGCATGGGCAATCCTGATCAGCCAACACCTGACCATATTGTTGAAAAATTAGTTGAGGCAGCTCGTCGTAAAGATACACATCGTTATTCTACATCGCGCGGTATTCCACGCCTGCGCCAAGCTATTTCTAATTGGTATAAAAGACGCTTTGATGTGGATATCGATCCTGAAACAGAAGCCATTATTACCATTGGCTCTAAAGAAGGTTTGGCCAATTTAGCACAAGCGATAGTTGGTGCAGGTGATACTGTATTAGTGCCTAATCCAGCTTATCCGATTCATCCATATGGCTTTGTTATTGCGGGCGCTGATATTCAGCACGTACCTTGCGGTCCAGATGATGATTTTTTGGCCGAACTAGAGCGCTCAATCAAAAACACCTGGCCCAAGCCAAAAATGCTGGTACTTAATTACCCTTCAAATCCAACCACCGAATGTGTTGAGCTAGAATTCTTTGAAAAAGTTATCAAAATTGCAAAAGAGCATGAAATATGGGTTGTACAAGATTTGGCCTATGCAGATATCGTATTTGATGGCTATGTTGCACCAAGCATTCTGCAGGTTAAGGGCGCTAAAGAAATCGCAGTTGAATTTTTTTCACTGTCAAAAAGCTACAATATGCCGGGTTGGCGTGTTGGCTTTATGGTTGGCAACCCAATCTTGGTGGGTGCATTAGCTAAAATAAAATCTTACTTAGATTATGGCATGTTCACGCCAATTCAAGTAGCGGCTATTGAAGCACTAGAAGGCAACCAAACTTGCGTTAAAGAAATATCAGACATGTATCAAGATCGCCGAGATGTTTTGTGTGACGGCCTTAACAGCATTGACTGGACAGTAACACCGCCAAAAGCCACTATGTTTGTTTGGGCCAAAATTCCTGAATTTTACCAGTCAATGGGGTCGCTTGAATTTACCAAAAAATTGCTTAAAGTTGCAAAAGTAGGCGTTTCTCCGGGTATTGGCTTTGGCGATTATGGCGATCAATATGTGCGTTTTGGCTTGATTGAAAATGAACATCGCACACGCCAAGCAATTCGCGGAATTCGTGACATGTTTAAAACAGATGGGCTGCTATAGATAAAAGATTAGCGTTAAAATCAATCATCATGAAACTCTCTGCTAATGAATTTTTAAATGCTAAACATAAGCGCCTAACCTTATTGGGTATGTCTGGCGTTGGCAAAACTCATTTGGCAAAATTATTATCCAAGCAAGAGCAGTATTTTCATTATTCAGGCGATTATCGCATTGGTGCCGAGTATTTAAACTCGGCCATTCTGGACAACATTATCACTCGAGTAAAAAAAGACACCTGGCTAAAAAGTCTTTTAGATGGCGAGTCAATTCAAATTCATAACAACATTACTTTTGACAACCTGTCTTCTGTTTCTGCCTTTTTGGGCAAGGTTGGCAACCCAGAATTAGGCGGGCTACCTATTGATGAATTTATACGCAGACAGTCTTTATTCAATCAGGCTGAAACTAACGCCATGCTTGACGTTCCAAGCTTTATGTCTAAAGCCAAACAGCAGAATGTAGGCAACTTTATTAATGATGCTGGCGGCTCTTTATGCGAATTGAACGATGAAAAAGTCTATCAAACACTAGCCGAACATACTATTATCTTATATATTAGAGCCAGTAAGAGTAATGAAAATGCACTAATAGAGCGTGCTCAAACGCACCCAAAACCCTTGTATTATCAGGCAGATTTTTTACAGCAACAGTTGTCTGTTTATTTGGCTGAAAATCAATTTACCTATGTTGCTCAAATTAATCCAGACGATTTTGTACGCTGGATATTCCCGCGCTTATTAGCGTATCGAAAGCCAAAATATGAACGCATCGCTCAACAATATGGCTACACCATTGACAGTGAAGATTTATATCAGTGTCGTAGTGCCAACGAAGTGCTTGAACTAATTGCAGGAGCTCTAGATTAAATGCCTCTAATTGCCCACTCAAACCTGCCTTCTTTTGATCGATTAAAGTCTGAAGGTGAAATCGTACTTAGCAAAGCGCGCGCTAATCATCAGGTGATTAGAGAATTGCATATCGGCCTACTTAACATGATGCCAGATGCTGCGCTTGAGGCAACGGAACGACAATTTTTCCGACTGATCGGCCACTCCAATCAGATCGCCCAATTCTACCTTCACCCATTTACTTTGCCTTCTATCAAACGATCAGAAAAAGGTCAGAAACATGTTGATAAGTACTACCAAAACTTTGATAATATTAAAGCACTGGGTCTAGATGCATTAATTATTACTGGCGCCCATATGGAGCAAGCAGACTTAAAAAAAGCGCCGTTTTATGAAGAGTTAATGGATATTATTGATTGGTCATATAAACAGGTAACTTCAACTCTATGCTCTTGCTTAGCCACGCATGCGCTAATGGAATTTAGATATCAGCAAAAACGTCAAGCCATGAAAAATAAATGCTGGGGTGTTTTTAAACATCAGATTGTTAATCGAGCCCACCCACTAATGAGTGGTGTTAATACCAGCTTCAACGTGCCTCACTCTCGCTTTAATGAAATAACGGCCGAACAATTTAAAACAGCAGGTGTTGAAATATTGGTGAGTAGCGATATCGGTGCACATCTATGCGTTAGTGAAGATTTATTACGTATTGTCTTCTTCCAAGGGCATCCAGAATACGACACCATTAGCTTGCTGAAAGAATACAAACGTGAAATTACTAGCTATTTGTCAAAGTCACGTGATGATTATCCCGCCTTTCCTCAGCATTATTTAAATGAACAAAATAAGGCCATTCTCAATGAATATAAAACCAAGCTAATTGCGGGAGAATTTACTATTTCAGACTTTCCAGAAGGCCTAATTTGCAAAACATTGGACAATACTTGGCACGATGCAACTCAGCAAATTATTAGCAACTGGATTGGTTGTGTGTATCAGGTCACTCATGAAGAAGTTGGCAAGCCGTTTATGGATGGCATTGATCCGAACGATCCATTGAAATTAAAATAAAACTCTCCTGACTTTGATTTTTTTGTTTATCATGGTTGTTAAGTTAATTTAACAGGACAGTATGGAAACATTAACAATTATCAACTATGGCTTACTATTGCTAACGACTACCTGGACTCTGTTCATCTTATTTAATGTTCGGGCAAACTGCAAGAAGAATTGCAACCTTGATACCATTAAAAAATGCGTAGCCACTTATATATTTGGTCTAGCACTCATTTTCGGCTTGTATTTCGCTCATAGATGGGTGTTACTCGGCTAGCCTGACCTCGTTTAATTAATTGTCAACACTTTCTCGCCAACTACTTGTTTGGTTTGACCAGCATGGCCGAACGAACCTCCCTTGGCAAACGACTTATAGCACCAGCGATTTACAGCAGCCCTCTGGGAGGAGTCCTCTGGGAGGGCAGCCAGGTGAAAAAATCCATGCCAACGTTTATCACGTCTGGCTAAGTGAAATTATGTTGCAACAAACTCAAGTTACAACGGTGATCGACTATTTCAATCGATTTATCCATCATTTTCCAACACTGATTGACTTAGCGAACGCCACAGAGGATGAAGTTCTGACCCAATGGGCAGGGCTAGGCTATTACGCCAGAGCTAGAAATTTACACAAAACTGCAAAAATTATTGCTACTGAATATGGAGGTGAATTTCCACAGCAGTTTGAGCAAGTTCTCGCTTTACCAGGTATCGGCCAATCAACTGCAGGTGCAATTTTGTCACTTAGCTTTAACCAACCCCACGCCATTTTAGATGGCAATGTAAAGCGTGTATTAGCAAGAGTACACCAAGTAGAGGGGCATTATGCCCAAAGTGCAACGCTAAAATTGTTATGGAAATTGGCAGAGCGCTATACGCCAGATACTAGAGTCAATCATTACACCCAAGCTATTATGGATCTGGGCGCTACGATTTGCACACGCAGTCAACCAAAATGCTCTAATTGCCCTGTTGCTAATTTATGCACCTCCAATAAAGAGCAAACTCAATCTCAATATCCAGTGCCTAAGCCAAAAAAAATCAAACCTGGTCGCTCAATCGCAATGCTGGTTTTTATTAAAAATGGTCATATTTATTTATACAAGCGCCCAAGTACCGGAATTTGGGGTGGTTTATGGAGTTTTATCGAGTGTGAAGATACACCTGAAACAATTAATCAAGCCATGCTTGAGTTTGATCCATCATCTTTAATAATGGGCCAGCTGCCTGTTTTTAAACATACCTTTACGCATTACCATTTGCACATTCATGCTATCGTTATTAATTGCCCCGCTAGCCAGGAGAAATTTTACAACCAAAAATCACTTAAAATCGGTGTGCCAAAACCTGTTGTCAGTATTATCACCCAGATAGAAAAATTTACAAAACAAACGCAAGAGGGTTCTTTGGGTCAAATAGATTAAAATAGGCAGATGAAAATTATTCGTGGCTTACATAATTTAAAAAAACACTCAGGTAGTGTTGTTACTATTGGCAATTTTGACGGTGTGCACATTGGTCATCAGCATATTGTTAATCGCCTTGTTAAGCAATCAAACCTATTAGGCCTGCCATCCGTTTTAATTTCATTTTCACCAACACCGCAAAGCTTTTTTGCACATGAGAAAGCAACTCTTAGCAACTTTAGACAAAAACATCAATTGTTAGAAAAATCAGGCTTGGATGTTCATCTAATTATTAAGTTTGATCGAGAATTTTCTAACATGAGTGCTGATGATTTCATTCAAACTATTTTAATCGATAAGCTGCAAATGAAGTTCTGTCTAATTGGCGATGATTTTAGATTTGGATCTGGACGTGCGGGTGATTTTAAATTATTACAAGACACCTCAGCACAAGCAGGCTTTAAGGTTGAAAATACACAAAGTATTGTATGTGATGATTGTCGAGCAAGTAGCTCAACTATTCGTGACTTACTGGCAAAAGGCAAGGTTGAATCAGCTGCTAAAATGATGGGGCATGAATTCAGTATTTCTGGAAAAGTTATGCGCGGCAAACAACTGGGCAGAACCATTGATTTTCCTACCATCAACATCCCAATTAAACGCAACATAAGTCCAGTATTAGGGGTTTTTGCAGTACAAGTGGATATCATCGGTCAAAGCTTTAATGGTGTTTGCAATATCGGCAAGCGCCCAACAGTTAATGGCGAAAATATCTTGCTAGAAGTCTTTCTATTCGATTTTAATCAAGAGGTGTATGGTAAATTGGCTACTGTGGTTTTTAAGCAACGCATCCGTGATGAAAGAAAATTTGACTCATTTGACGCACTCAAAGCGCAAATTATTTTAGACACACAAAGTGCTAAAACGTATTTTAGCTGAGGGTGTCTTTAAGTTTCCAGTGCAGTATTTGGCCCGCCATAAATGGCACAATGGTTGAACCTGCATACTCATAGCTTTCTGGCACCGTCCAATCTTGCTTGACTAAAGTAATGGTGTTTGTATTTCTAGGCAAATTGTAGAAATCAGGGCCAAATTTTGAGGAAAACCCTTCTAGCTTATCAAGAGCACCTTTCGACTCAAATGCTGCTGCATAAAGCTCAATAGCACAATGTGCGCTTAAAATTCCTGCACAGCCACAAGCAGATTCCTTAGCGCCTTTTGCATGTGGCGCTGAATCTGTACCTAGGAAAAACTTAGCATTGCCGCTGGTCGCTGCATCCAGTAAAGCTAGTTGATGTGGGTTTTCACGCTTCAAAATTGGCAAGCAAAAATAATGTGGTCGAATTCCACCAACCAGCATATCGTTACGATTAGCTAGTAAGTGATGCGGTGTAATTGTAGCTGCAACATTCTCACCAGCCTCTAAAACAAAATCAACAGCGTCTTTAGTGGTGATGTGCTCGAATACAATTTTAAGATCAGGAAAATCTTTCACTACTTGAGTTAACACCTGATCAATAAAAACTGCCTCACGATCAAAAATATCAACTTTTGAATCAGTCACCTCGCCATGCACTAATAGTAACATACCAATTTTGCTCATCATTTCTAATGCTGGGTAAATATTTTTAACGTCAGTTACGCCACTATCAGAATTGGTCGTCGCGCCAGCAGGGTACAACTTTACAGCTTTAACAATGCCACTTTCTGCCGCTTGCTTAATATCTTCGACATTAGTGTTGTCAGTTAAATATAACACCATTAGTGGATCTATCTCAGCATCTTCTGGTAAGGCTGAAAGTATTTCATCTCGATACGTCTGCGCTTGCACAGCATTGGTCACTGGCGGGTTCAAATTAGGCATAATGATAGCTCTGCCCATTTGCTTGGCACTCATACCAATAACTGATTTTAACGCTTCACCAGAGCGTACATGCAAATGCCAATCATCCGGCTGTAAGATTTCAAATTGCATAAATTGCTCCTAATATTCTTGATTGTTTGGCGCCCGTCACCTGAATTATATTCGATGACTGCTTGGCCAGCGTTCGTTTGGCAAAATAAGCGAAAGCCGTCGCCTCTACGTAATCAACATGCACACCTAACTCATTAGTCATCATTATGTCGCTGTTCGGATTTAAATACCTCAGCCGCTCAACTAAAAATGTATTGTGCGTGCCGCCGCCACATAAATACACATTTCCTTCGTCTGGAATATGGCTGGATATACTCAACGCTGTTAACTCAACCAAGGTCCTCTGTACATCTTCTGGCGACTCCTTGCCTGTTAAAAAACCAGACAACCATTCAAGGTTAAAATATTCTGGGCCGGTACTTTTAGGTGGTCGTTGTTTAAAATAATCATCAGCTAATAATTTTTCCAACAACCTTTGGTCGATCAAACCACTTCTAGACCAAAGTCCATCGCGATCATAATCTGAAGATTTATGACACTTTATCCAATTATCCAGCAATGTATTTGCTGGTCCTGTGTCAAAGCCAAAAATTGACTCATTAGAAATTTGACTAATATTGGCAATACCACCTAAATTAATGATCACACCAGATTGGCCATTCAGTAAATGATGATGATACATCGGGGTTAACGGCGCACCTTGTCCGCCAGCAGCCACATCTTGCATACGAAAATCTGCCACCGTGGTTATACCAGTTTGTTCGGCAATTAAAGCACCATGAGCGATTTGCATCGAATAGTACCCACCTTGATGATAAATTGTTTGCCCGTGTGAGCCAATTGCACTAATTTGTGTTGATGAAATTCCTGATTGGCCCAACAAAGCCAAAGCAGTATCAGAAAAAATGCGTGCCACATTAACGTCAATGTCAGCCAAAGCTGCTAATGAAGCTTTCCCGCTTTGAGTCAACTGCCGCAGGTCTTGTTTTAATTGATCAGAATATGGCTGACAAACCTGAGCAACAATTTGTTGGCATTGGTGATCAACAATAACACCATCTACTCCATCAAGACTGGTGCCAGACATAAGTCCAATATAATATTGGACTGGTATCGTGCTAGCCATGGCAGTTTTTGTATTTTTTGCCAGAGCCACAAGGACATGGATCGTTGCGACCCACTTTTTCTTTCCCTTTTTTGACAGTTACTGACTTTTCAATCTCTTCAATAGGCACGTCAGCGCCATCTTCATGTTGCGCAATGGCACCTGCATTATCTTGCTGCTCAACATCCGTCGCTTTGGTTTCTTTATTAATAGTAACACTAGATAAAGACTTAACAATTTCTATATCGATGGTGTCTAATAGCTCAGTAAACATGGCAAAAGATTCGCGCTTGTACTCTTGGGTTGGATTTTTTTGTGCATAGCCTCGCAGATTAACACTCTGGCGCAAGTAATCCATTGCAGCCAAATGTTCTTTCCAATAATGATCAAGTGTTTGCAACATTACAGCCTTCTCAAAACCGCGCATAGATTCAGCACCAGTCATCTGCTCTTTATAATCACAAATTGCACTCAAACCCTCAACGATTCTACTCTCAAGCTCATCAACATCTACACCTTCATCAAGCCATTGTTGCAGAGGAAACTCAGCCTTATAATCTGCTTTTAACGCATTATGCAAACTTTCTACATCCCAATCTTCTTCAGCCTGTCCTGCGCTAATATAGCCTGAAAAAAGATCGCCAATAACACTTTTTCTGATTGTAATAAAGCGCTCTTGGACATCGTTTGTACTCATTAATGCATCGCGTAAACTATAAATTACTTTACGCTGATCATTAGCAACATCATCATACTCAAGTAAATTTTTACGCGCATCATAGTTCATGCCCTCAACTTTACGTTGAGCGTTTTCAATAGCGCGATTAACCATTTTATGCTCAATTGCCTCACCTTTTTCCATGCCCAATTTTTTCATCATGGCAGCCATCTTGTCACTGGCAAAAATTCGCATCAAGTTATCTTCTAAAGATAAATAAAAGCGCGTTGAGCCAACATCACCTTGTCGTCCAGAACGGCCACGCAATTGATTATCAACACGACGAGATTCATTACGCTCAGTACCTACAATATGCAGTCCACCTGCAGCAATCACTTTGTTATGTTCAACTTGCCAATCTTGTTTTTGTTGGTCTGTTGCATCATCTACAAGCTTGCCGCCTAAGACAATATCCGTACCACGTCCCGCCATATTAGTTGCAATAGTCACCGCACCAATACCGCCTGCATTAGCAATAATGATCGCCTCTCTTTCATGCTGCTTAGCATTCAATACTTCATGCTTGATTTTTCTATTTTCCAGCAAAGCGGAGATAGATTCAGAATTTTCAATACTACTAGTACCAACCAACACCGGCTGACCGGTTTTTTGACAATTTTCTACATCATTGACAATCGCTTCTAATTTTTCTTCAAGCGTTAAGTAAATTTGATCTGCTTTGTCATGACGCTCAGATAATTTATTTGGCGGAACAACTACAGTCTCCAGGCCATAAATATCTTGAAATTCGACTGCCTCAGTATCAGCAGTACCAGTCATACCAGATAGTTTTTTATATAGTCTGAAATAATTCTGGAAGGTAATAGAGGCCAGCGTTTGATTTTCTTTCTTGATGCTAACACCTTCTTTAGCCTCAATAGCCTGATGCAAGCCCTCACTCCAACGACGACCTGGCATAGTTCTACCTGTAAACTCATCAACAATCACCACTTCATCGCCATCAATAATGTAATGATCATCCTTACGAAATAGCATGTGCGCTCTTAGTGCAGAATTAATATGTTGCATTAATAAGATATTACTTGCATCATAAAGGCTTGCACCCTGTGGTAATGCACCTGCATCAATCAATAAACCTTCCGCCTTAGCGTGCCCATCATCTGTTAAAAACACCTGCTTATGTTTTTCATCAATGGTGTAATCACCAGCAACCTCTACCACAACTTCTTTACCCTCTCCGCTTTCGGTTTGCTCGGTGAAGTTTGGAATCATGTGGTTGATTGCTTGATAGACTTGCGCATAATCTGCAGCTGGCCCAGAAATAATCAGTGGCGTTCTAGCTTCATCAATTAGGATCGAGTCAACCTCATCAACAATAGCAAAACTAAGTATTTTTTGCACTTTTTGATCTGTGGTGAAGGCCATGTTGTCACGTAAATAATCAAAACCTAATTCGTTATTTGTGGCATACACCACGTCACAAGCATAGGCTGCTTGCTTCTCTTCTGGCGGCCTATTAGAGGCTACAATACCAACACTTAGGCCAAGAAACTCGAATACTTTTCCCATCCATTGAGCGTCGCGCTCGGCCAAATAATCATTAACAGTAACAACATGGACGCCCTTGCCACTTAGAGCATTTAAATAAGCAGGTAGCGTTGCTACTAAAGTTTTACCTTCACCCGTGCCCATTTCAGCAATATTGCCATCATTTAAAACCATGCCGCCAATTAACTGCACATCATGATGCCTTAAACCCAACACCCTGACGCTGGCCTCTCTCATTACCGCAAATGCCTCAACTAGTAATGAATCAAGTGACTCTTTAGCTTGGTAGCGATCTTTAAATTCTTGAGTTTTTGCATGAAGTTGTTCATCTGTTAATGCTTGAATTTCATCTTCTAGCGCGGTAATGCTCTCGACCGTTATGCGTAATTTTTTAATTAGACGATCATTTCTAGAGCCGACAATTTTAGATAGAACTTTATTTATAATACTCATTAGAATATAAAGAATTGTTTTTTTATAAAAAACCTATTTTCTCATAGATAAACCAGCCTTTGCATTAAATGTGTCAGCATAAACCAACAACTAATTTAACAAACTTTTCGCCCAAAGGCTCTCTTGGGCAAATGATCGCCCAGGCAAAAATCTATAATAAGATCAATGCCCAGCTACACCCTCAGCTTCCAAGCGCCCTTAAAAATTTGGAGCTTTGCCTAATTAAAGACAATGTTGCAACATTAATAACCAGCAACTCGGCTGTTGCCTTTAGAGCCAAGCAACAATTAAATGAAATAATTATCCTGTTACAAAGCATTTTTTTATGTCAACAAATAAGCCATATTGAAATAAAGGTTAATACAAATAAATAACCCAACAATAAGCGAATTGTTCATCATACATCGCTAATATTAAAGTATAATTATTGGGTTTTTAAATATAGATTTAATCTATACACATTCAAAATAAAGGACTGTAATTTTATGTCAGAACAAGAAATAGACTTAAAGAGAAGACGCTTTTTGACTGGCGCCACAAGTGTTGTAGGTGCTGTTGGTGTCGGCTTTGTATTGGTGCCATTCTTATCATCTTGGATGCCTTCGGCAAGAGCGAAAGCTGCTGGTGCACCAGTTGATGTCAATATTGAAAAGTTAGAAGATGGTCAGCTTGTTCGTATTTTATGGCGTAAAAAACCCGTTTGGATTTTCAAACGTGACAAAACAGCATTGGCTAACCTTCTAGTTCAGGATGATAATTTAGTAGATCCTAATAATTTAGAAGATCAGCAACCTGCTTATGCAAAAAATGTTCATCGTTCAATCAATCCTGAAATTGCAGTTATTATTGGTATCTGTACACACTTAGGCTGCTCTCCAACCTACCGACCTGAAGTTGGTGCCGCTGACTTAGGTGGCGACGAATGGAAGGGTGGTTTCTATTGTCCTTGTCATGGTTCTAAATTTGACCTATCTGGCAGAGTATTTAAAAATGTTCCAGCGCCAACTAACTTAGTCATTCCACCATATCATTTTGTCAACGACTCTTTAATTAGACTTGGCGTTGATCCGAAAGCATCATAGGAGTATAGAATATGGATAATAATAAAAATTGGATCGATCAAAGATTCCCTCTAACTAAAGTTTGGAACGAGCATTTAGCAGAGTACTACACACCTAGAAACTTTAATTTCTGGTACTTCTTTGGCTCTTTAGCTATGCTAGTATTGGTTATTCAGATTCTAACAGGTATCTTTTTAGCCATGCATTTTAAGCCTGATGCTGCACTTGCATTTGCATCAGTAGAATACATCATGCGTGATGTTGATTGGGGTTGGCTAATCCGCTATATCCACTCAACCGGCGCTTCCGCATTCTTTATAGTTATTTACTTGCATATGTATCGTGCAATGCTTTATGGCTCATACAAAGCGCCTCGTGAATTAATTTGGATTCTTGGCATGGTGCTTTATATTGCACTAATGGCTGAAGCTTTCATGGGTTACGTACTACCATGGGGTCAAATGTCATACTGGGGTGCAAAAGTAATTATCAATCTGTTTGGCTCATTCCCAATTGTTGGTGAATTAATTTTAGAATTCATTCTAGGTGACTTTGCTGTAGGCGATCCGGTACTTAATCGCTTCTTCTCATTGCATGTTATTGCCATTCCACTTATCTTGGTTATCTTGGTATTCATGCATATTGTTGCGCTTCATACAGTTGGTTCAAACAACCCTGATGGCGTTGAAATTAAGAAAAATAAAGATGCGAACGGCATTCCAAAAGACGGCATTCCGTTCCACCCTTACTACAGCGTAAAAGACATTATGGGTGTTGTAGTATTCTTAATGATCTTTAGTGCTATTGTATTTTTTGCACCGGCCTTAGGCGGATACTTCTTGGAGGCTCCAAACTTTGTTGAAGCAAACCCACTTAAAACGCCAGATCATATTGCACCGCTTTGGTACTTAACACCATTCTATTCAGTGTTAAGAGCCATTCCACCAATGTTTGGTTCGCAATTACCAGGCGTGTTAGCAATGTTTGCAGCGCTATTAATCTTGGTGGCACTACCTTGGTTAGATCGCTCTAAAGTTAAATCAATTAGGTACCGCTCATGGCCTTATAAAGTTGCTTTAGGAATATTTGTTGTTTCCTTTATCGTCTTAGGTTGGTTAGGAATGCAAGCAGTAACACCGCTATACAGTCTAATGGCTCAGATTTTCACAGCACTTTATTTTGCATTCTTTATTCTAATGCCTTGGTTTACCTCAATTGGAAAAACCAAACCAGTGCCTGAAAGAACAACGGAGCATTAATATGAAAACATTACTAAATACAACATTATCAGCGATGGCTGCAATGGTTATCTCTTTTAACGCAAACGCTTCAGGTGCTGGCGTTCATTTAGAGGCGGCCAATACAGATATTACTGACCAAGCTTCTTTGCAACGTGGCGCTAGATCATTTATGAACAATTGTTCAGGTTGCCACTCAATTGAATTGATGCGCTATAATCGTATTGCTAAAGATTTAAATATTAGCGATGCAGATATGGCTAACAATCTAATGTTTAATGCTGAAAAAACAGGTAGTCTGATTTTCTCTTCAATGCCTGAAGATGGTGCAAAAGAATGGTTTGGTACAACGCCACCAGATTTATCACTAACGGGCAGAGCGCGTGGTACGAATTGGATTTATACCTATCTTAAAGGCTTTTATGCTGATGAAACTCGCCCTTATGGCGTAAATAATCACGTATTAGAGAATGCATCTATGCCTGATATCTTATGGAAGTCAAAGCAGGACAAATCTGAAAAAGAATTCAATCAAGAGGTGAGAGATATCACCAACTTCTTGGATTATGTCTCAGAACCTGTTAAGCTAATCAGGGTCGAGATTGGCTTCAAGGTCCTAGGATTCTTGTTTATCTTATTCATTTTGTCTTATTTACTTAAGCAAGAATATTGGAAAGATGTCAAGTATGGCAAATGGCGTGCAAAAGACTAATTAGTTGCTAATATTAGAAACACATAACAGCGCTCTTAAAATAGGGGTGCTGTTTTTTTTACTTTAAAGGGGTAATCAATCATGTTAATAAAACCTAATCCATCTTCAACAACTTTATACTCATCTCCACACGAGATTGAGTCTCATGTTGTTCGCTTTATCATGGCTGAAAAAAATATCGAAAGAGATATTTTCAACATTGAAATTAATGAAATGCCAGAAGAAATTTTAGAACTGAACCCTTGTCAATCGCTGCCAACACTATTTGATCGCGGCATTGTTCTTTATGATTTATCAGTGATTATGGAATATCTTGATGAAAGATTCCCATTCCCACCGCTATTACCCGTTGACCCAATTGAAAAATCAGAAAAAAGATTAATGATCTTTAGATTTACACGTTCTGCAGGCTGCTGGTTTGAGCTGGCTGATACAATTGAAAATGGTGACAAAAAAGCGGCAACTGAAGCTCGTAAAATTCTGAAAAGTAATCTAATCGAATTAGTACCTTTATTTGCTTACAAGCCTTTCTTTAAAAGTGATGATATGACAATTGTTGATGCTTGTCTTGGTGCATTATTATGGCGCATAAAAAAACTAGATATAGAACTAGGCGCACCAGGGAAAGTGGTTACTGACTACGCCAAGAGATTGTTTGTAAGAGATTCATTTAAAGAGTCTTTGACTGACTGCGAAAAAGAATATAACTAAATTAAAATGGCTGCTGTTGCACCCTATTTAATTAGAGCCTATCATCAGTGGATGGAAGACTCGGGGCTTAGTGCACATATTCTTGTAGACTGTACAAATACAGAAGTAGTTGTGCCTACACAATTTATTCAAGATGATCGCATTGTCTTAAATATTGCTGGCACTGCAACGCAATCTCTAGTGCTTGACAATAGTCATATCGGCTTTAAAGCGCGATTTTCAGGGCAATCAGTTGATGTTTACATTCCTACCGATGCGGTAATGAGTATCTATGCAGGTGAGAACGGAGAGGGCATGTTTTTTGAAGCTAAAGATCAAGAGCGGGCGGTTGATAAAAAACCCAAGCTAACACTGCTAGATTAAAAACTAAATCAGAATTTGACTAATCTGCTGTTCAAATAAATCAGTCGCCTCGTCATTGTAGACTACCACTTTACAATTGCTATAGCGTCGAATGGCACTTGCATTATCTAGTATATTTCCTTTGATTTGATTTAAAACAACACAAGCAATCTCTAGCTTATATTGTTCAGCGGTTTTAATCACTAGCAAAGCTTGATTAACTGCACCCAACTCATCTTTAACAACCAATATAAGAGGCAGTTGAAGTGCTGTGGCTAAATCAATATTTAGCGTACCTTGTGCAATTGGAGAGAGCAGCCCTCCCGCCCCTTCAACCACTACATAGTGAGCACTTTGACATGCTTTAACAAGATCTGTCAAGCCAATTATTGCGCCTGATGCGCTACTAGCACTTTCGCCACTACAGCACTGGGTAAATTGGTAGCCACAAATGCGATTAATATCCTCTGCTACATTACTTGCTTTTTGCAGTGCAACTGCATCTTTAGTGACAAGCTGCTCATCAATTATTTTACAATCACTCTCTATGGGTTTTCTAACGGCAACAGATTTTGTTTTTGACAGCAAACGCACCAACCGTTCAGCAATAAACGTTTTGCCAACTTCAGTCCCACTACCACTAATAAACAAGCCTTTCATAATTTTATTTTACCCAAGGGTTAGTTGTCACTGTCAAAAATTATCAGGGTTTTTAGAGCTGCCCTAAACAGCAAAAATGTATAATACTGCGTATGCATAATAACTTAAAAACTCAATTTTGCGGTCTGCAATTAGACTCGCCAATTATCCTTCTTTCTGGCTGTGTTGGTTTTGGTGAAGAGTACACTCGAATTGAGGGATTTTCGAATACTGATGTTGGCGCCATTTGCTTAAAAGGTACTACTTTAGAACCAAGATTAGGCAATATTCCAAGTCGTGCTACCGAAACACCACAAGGCATGATTAATGCCATTGGTTTGCAAAACCCAGGAACTGATGTTGTTATTAATGACATTATGCCAAATCTAGATAAGCAAGAAACACGCTTTATTATTAACATCTCTGGCTCTTCTGTTGAAGAATACGGCGAGATAGCTAAGCGTTTTGATGATTCAGATATTGATGCTATTGAAATTAACATCTCTTGTCCAAACGTTAAAGAGGGTGGTGTTGCATTTGGTAATGATCCAGATATGTCTTATCGCGTTGTTGATATTTGTCGTAAAAACACAACCAAACCATTGATTACAAAACTCTCTCCTAATCAGACAAATATAGCGCTCAGCGCACAACGCTGTATTGATGGTGGCACAGATGGTTTGGCGGTGATTAATACACTAATGGGCATGTCTATTAATACAGCAACTCGTACTCCTGTAATTGGTAACAACCAAGGCGGGCTATCTGGGCCGGCCATTAAACCAGTAGCCTTATTAAAAGTCCATCAAGTCTATCAAGTTAGTAAGTATCACAATGTGCCCATTATTGGCCAAGGTGGCATCATGACAGCCAATGACGCGATTGAATTTATCATTGCTGGTGCAGCTACTGTAGGCATAGGCACAGCTTTATTTTATGATCCACTTGTCTGTCCAAAAATTAATGACGGTATTAGCCAGTATCTAATTGACCATAAGCTTAATAGTATCGACGAATTAGTCGGCACATTACAACTTAATTCAGCCGTTTCACAGTGTGATACCGGTAGCAAATAAACTTAAATTATGAATTCAGAATACAACGCTCTAGAGATTGAGAATCAAGCTCAACAATATTGGAAAGAAAACAAATCGTTTGAGGTTGTTGAGGATCCGTTAAAGGAAAAATACTACTGTTTAAGCATGTTCCCATACCCATCAGGGCGCCTGCACATGGGCCATGTACGTAATTATTCTATTGGTGATGTAATCTCTAGATTCCAAAGAATGCAAGGCAAAAATGTCATGCAGCCAATTGGTTGGGACGCATTCGGACTGCCCGCAGAAAATGCCGCTTTAAAAAACAAAGTTGCACCAGCAAAATGGACCTATGAAAATATAGACTACATGCGCGAACAACTATCTCAACTAGGCTTTGGTTATGATTGGTCTAGAGAGATCGCTACTTGCAACCCAAAATATTACAAATGGGAGCAATGGCTATTTGTTAAATTATTTAAAAAAGGACTGGTTTACAAAAAAAATGCAGTGGTTAACTGGGATCCAGTAGATCAAACTGTATTGGCTAATGAGCAAGTAATTGATGGTCGTGGATGGCGCTCTGATGCTCCAATTGAGAAAAAAGAAATTTCTCAATGGTTTATGCGAATTACTGATTATGCAGACGAACTACTTGAATCTTTAGATTCTTTGGATGGTTGGCCAGATGCGGTCAAAACCATGCAAAAAAACTGGATTGGAAAATCAGTTGGTCTTGAGATAAGCTTTAAAAGAATAGATGATAAACCTTTAAAGGTTTACACAACACGCCCAGACACACTCATGGGTGTTACTTATTTAGCCATTGCTAGTGAACATCCATTAGCTTTAGAAGCTGGCGCTAATAACCTTGCAATTCAAACTTTTATTGATGATTGTAAAACTATGGAGACCTCTGAGGCCGCCATGGAAACCATGGAAAAAAAGGGTATTAATTCTGGATTAACTTGTATCCACCCTGTTAGTGGTCAAGAAGTACAAATTTGGATTGCTAACTTTGTACTTATGGGTTACGGCACAGGTGCAGTAATGAGCGTTCCAGCACACGATCAGCGTGACTATGAATTCGCACAGAAATACAACATCCCTATGCTTGAGGTTATTAAGCCCGCAAAAGGCGAGCACAATATTACTCAAAGTGCTTTTAGCAGCAAAGGCATACTGTATAACTCTGGTGAATTTGATGGTCTTAATTTTGATCAAGCATTTGAAGCCATTGCACAAAAACTTAGTACTTCCAACCTAGGTGAAAAACAAACCAATTACCGCTTACGTGACTGGGGCATCTCCCGCCAGCGCTATTGGGGTTGTCCAATTCCAATTATCAATTGTGATTCTTGTGGATCAGTAGGTGTGCCTGAAGAAGATTTGCCCGTCACTCTACCAGAGGATGTTAGTTTTGATGGTATCGGCTCGCCAATCAAAAAAATGCCAGAATTTTATGAAACCACCTGTCCGTCGTGTGGCGCAAATGCACAGCGTGAAACCGATACCTTTGATACTTTCTTTGAATCTTCGTGGTATTTTGCAAGGTATGCTTGCGCTGATAATACGCAAGCCATGCTCGATGATCGTGCAGATTATTGGCTAGAAGTGAATCAATACATTGGCGGTATTGAGCACGCGATCTTGCACCTACTATACGCAAGATTCTTTAGTAAATTACTACGTGATGAAGGTTTGATCAAACATGACGAGCCATTTAAAAACTTATTAACTCAAGGCATGGTTCTGAAAGACGGTGCGAAAATGAGCAAATCCAAGGGCAATACAGTTGACCCTGCACAAATGATTGAAAAATATGGTGCCGATACGGTGCGTCTATTTATTTTGTTTGCCGCACCACCAACTCAAGACCTTGAATGGAGTGACTCTGGCTTAGAAGGCTCTTATCGATTTGTCAATAAAGTATATCGCTTGGTAGAAAACTATCTAACAGATGCAAAAACTCACAATACCTCCAAGCTATCTACTGGTGATTTAACCAAAGAGCAAAAGCAAATTCGTCAAAAGACGCATCAAACATTATCAAAAATTACGAATGACATTGAACGCAGACATTCTTTCAATACTGCCATTGCCGCTTTGATGAAGCTAACCAATACACTGGGTAAATTCAAACAAACTGACGAGCAATCAATGGCTGTACGCCTTGAGACAATCGACATTATTCTACGTACATTAAGTCCAGTTACACCGCATTTATGTCATTACCTATGGCAGCAAATAGGGCGTCAAGAAGCAATTATCAACATAGCCTGGCCTAAGGTTGACAAAAAAGCATTAGAGCAAGATGAGGTGCAAATTATTGTTCAGGTGAATGGTAAATTACGAGCCAAAATAATGCTGACTGCTAATACTGAAAAATCAGTTGTCGAAGCTCAAGCGTTAGCGGATGAAAATGTTACCAAGTTTACTGATGGAAAAATCATTGTTAAAGTGATTGTTGTGCCCAACAAGCTTGTTAATATCGTTGTTAAGTAAAACAGCCACACTAAAACATTGTAAGACCCAATCCAATCGCTGCACAAACTGCGATAACCGTCATTATTCCAACTTTAAATCGGAACAGTGCAATAAAAGCCAGCAGTCCAATTAGCGCTGCCACTATATCAAACTCATTACCACCACTAGGCCACAAAGTATTTTGTGCAAAGAATACTGCTAGATTGATAATCACACCAACAACTGCTGCAGTTACAGCAGAAAGAGGTGCGCTGAATTTAAGATCTCCGCGCGTTGCCTCTACACCTGGACCACCAATAAAAATAAACAAAAAAGAGGGAAGAAAGGTAAAAAATGTTGCCACTGCTGCACCAGAAAATCCTGCCAAAAACTGAGCCTCTGGACCAAAAATCTCTTTTGTCCAAGCACCCACAAAACCAACAAAAGCCACAATCATAATTAATGGACCTGGCGTTGTCTCACCAAGAGCCAATCCATCCATCATTTGCACGCTAGTTAGCCATTGGTATTGATCAACACCGCCCTGATAAATATACGGCAAAACTGCATATGCACCTCCAAAAGTAACCATAGCTGCTTTGGTAAAAAATTCAGCCATATTATTTAAAACTGGATCAGTTAATAAGGCAAACATTGCCACACCCAAGCCTAGACCAATAGCTGAAAAAGATACTAAACGTGACCATTTAAACTTTGCATGTTCTGGTGTTGGCGTATCATCATCTATCAAAGCGGGGCCATAGCCTGATTTAGAGTCGCCATTATGAGCACTCATAGTAAAGGTTTTTGGTGACATCATCGCTCCCAAAAAACCAATTGCTGCAGCAATCAAAACAATATAAGGAAAAGCGATTTCAAACTGATAAATAGCAACGAATGCTAATACCGCCAAACCTTTTAATACTATATTTGATAGGGCTTTTGAGCCAATGCGATAAGCAGCAAAAAGAATAATTGCTGTTACTGCTGGCTTAATTCCGTACAAAATTCCGACAACAGCATCAACCTCACCATAACTTAAATAAACCCAGGTCAATCCACTCAGAATAAACAATGATGGCAATACAAATAATACACCGGCAACAATACCGCCACTCACACCAAACATCAACCAGCCAATATACGTCGCTAATTGCTGTGCTTCAGGGCCGGGTAACACCATGGTATAGTTAAGTGCATGTAAAAAACGATGTTCAGAAATCCAGCGTCGTCTTTCTACTAACTCTTGATGCATCATAGCAATTTGACCTGCTGGACCACCAAAACTAATAAACCCTAACTTTAACCAATAGATAAAAAATTGATAAAAACTAGGATTTTCAGGTGTGTTGTTGTTCATTATTTACTCCATAAAATAAAAAAAACCCTAGTAATCAATACAATCACCAGGGTTGTTTAATAGAAAAGTATAGTGCTATTTATTGGCGACCAATCTATTAATAATAGGATACAAAATAATTTCCATTGCTAGGCTCATTTTGTTACCTGGCACTACTATTGTATTTCTTCTAGAGATAAACGATCCTTCAATCATATCTTTAACAGCAGTAAAATCAACCGGTGTTTTCTCTAAATCCTTAAATCGAATAACGACAAGCGACTCATCTGGTGTTGGAATATCTCTACAAATGAAAGGATTAGAGGTATCAACTGTTGCAATACGCTGAAAGTTAATATCTGTTTCTGAGAACTGAGGAGTGATGTAATTAATGTAATCAGGCATTCTACGTAGGATTGTATCAATTGTGTCTTCTGCTGAATAACCACGCTCTGCATTATCACGACTAATTTTCTGAATCCACTCAAGGTTGATGCTTGGAACAACACCAACTTTTAGATCGCCATATTTCGCCATATTTACACCGTCAGCAACAACCGCACCATGCAAACCTTCATAGAACAACAAGTCTGTACCAGCACCTACCTCTTCCCAAGGTGTAAACTCACCCGGGTTTAGATTAGAGTTTAATCTTGCATTATGCTCAACCGCTTCTTCATCTGAATGAATATAGTAACGACGATTACATGTGCCAGTTGTGCCATAGTCTTTGAAGGTATCTTCAATTTTATTAAATTCATTGGCATCTGGACCAAAGTGAGAAAAATGATTATTTCCTTTTTCTTCTTCTATTTTCACCATTTTTTTCATTGCAGCACGATCATACTTATGAAAACTATCACCCTCAACAATTAATGCTGTGATTCCTTCTTTTTTAAAAATACTTTCAAATGCACGCTTTACAAAAGTGGTTCCAGCACCAGATGATCCAGTTACTACGACGACAGGATGTTGTTTTGACATGTGTTTCTCCTTATGTGTTTGTTTATATTAAAAATCTAAGTTATCAACTGATAATGCATTATCTTCGATAAATTTTCGTCGAGGTTCAACCTCATCACCCATTAGAGTTGAGAATACTTCATCGGCAGCAATTGCATCTTCAATTTTAACTTTGAGTAGGGTTCTTTGCTCAGGATCCATAGTGGTCTCCCAAAGCTGCTCAGGGTTCATTTCACCCAAGCCCTTGTAACGCTGAAAACTTTGACCTTTTTTGGCGTCATCAATTATGAATTTAACAACTTCGCTAAAGTTATTAATTTTTACTTGTTTGCTTTTCTTTTCTATAAAAGATTGATCGTCAATCGCACTTTCAATTTTATTTGAAAATTCTTTAATGGTTTGATAATCAGCTGAATCAAAGAACGCTTGATTCAATACAGTTTGATCTGTATCAACACCGTACACACACAAGGTGTGCTGCACTTCGTTATTGTTATAAACAACTGTATGTTTTTGTGCCGGTGTTAAATCTTGATTAAGCTTTTTAGTCACCAACTCACACCAAGATTGCATAATTTTGGTGTTAGATAAATCTTCAACAGCCGGACTGCTTGCAATCGCTTTTAACAAGGCTGGGTTGTAGTGTTTTGATAATTTTGAAATAACCGTATTAATTTTATAATATTCTTTAACTGCCGACTCAAGGGCAATACCTGAAATAGGAGGTACATCAGCACTAAAAAATAAGTTGGCATCTGTTACTGCTTCTTGCAACAAGTAATCATTTAGTTCTTGATCATCTTTTAAATAACGCTCTTGCTTACCTTTTTTAATTTTGTAAAGAGGTGGCTGGGCGATATATAAATAACCATTTTCAATCAACTCTGGCAAATAACGATAAAAGAAAGTTAGTAATAATGTACGAATATGAGCACCATCAACATCCGCATCCGTCATGATCACAATTTTATGATATCTTAATTTACTTAGGTCGTATTCTTCTTTACCAATACCACAACCTAATGCGGTAATTAAAGTACCTACTTCAGCAGAACCGAGCATTTTTTCAAATCGTGCTTTTTCAACATTCAGAATTTTACCTTTTAACGGTAAAATTGCTTGAGTGCGTCGATCACGACCTTGCTTAGCAGAGCCACCAGCTGAATCACCCTCCACGAGGAATATTTCACTTTCAGCTGGATCTTTAGTTTGACAGTCACTTAATTTACCTGGTAATCCGGCGATATCTAACACACCTTTACGACGAGTCATCTCTCTTGCTTTTCTAGCTGCATTACGAGCTCTAGATGCATCTAAAATCTTACCGACAATAATTTTAGCTTCGGTTGGATTTTCTAATAAGTATTCACCTAATTTTTCATTTAAGGCTGATTCAACTGGTGCGCGCACTTCACTTGAAACAAGTTTATCTTTAGTTTGTGAAGAAAATTTTGGATCAGGTACTTTAACTGAAATAATTGCTGTTAAGCCTTCACGAGTATCATCGCCAGTAATAGATACTTTTTCTTTTTTAGCCATACCAGAATTATCAATATAGTTATTTAAGGTTCGAGTTAGTGCGCCTCTAAAACCAGCTAAGTGAGAACCACCATCACGCTGAGGAATATTATTGGTAAAGCAATAAATACTCTCTTGATAAGCATCAGACCATTGCAAAGCAACATCAATAACAATATCATCACGTTCAACAGTAATGTAAATAATATCATTATGAATTGGATTTTTAGCTTTATTAAGATGTTCAACAAAGGCTTTAATACCGCCTTCATACATAAATACATCTTTTCTATTGGTAGCTACCTCTTCAATTTCAATATAAACACCTGAATTTAAAAAAGATAACTCTCTGACTCGATTAGCTAGAATATCATATTTAAACTCAGTGATTGCAAACACACCTTTACTAGGTTTAAAATGAATAGTAGTACCCGTTGTATCTGATTTACCAATAGTTTTCATTGGTTCGTCAGGTACGCCAATACTATAACGCTGATGATGGATTTCACCACTACGATGAACGGTTAACTCAACCCATTCACTCAATGCATTAACAACTGAAACACCAACACCGTGCAAACCACCTGAAACTTTATATGAATTATCATCGAATTTACCACCCGCATGAAGTATTGTCATAATAACTTCTGCAGCGGACACACCCTCTTCCGGATGAATATCAACAGGAATACCACGACCATCGTCAGTAACAGATACTGATTGATCTTCATGAATGGTAATGTTGATTTTAGAACAGTGGCCAGCTAATGCTTCGTCAATCGCATTATCAACAACTTCAAACACCATGTGGTGTAAACCAGAACCATCATCAGTGTCACCAATGTACATTCCCGGGCGTTTTCGAACAGCATCTAAACCTTTTAAAACTTTAATATTAGATGCTTGATATTCTTGCGATTGATCTTCAGACATAAGTGCTTGAAAAAATAAAATTATTATACCACGGGCAATTGAAACACGTATTGCTATGCAATATTTTTTACCAGTTAATTTAATTTTATAATTTGTTGTTTTTAAAGGGGTGTAAGCCTATTTGTCAGAAATAAACTACAATAATTATTGTTGAGTAATAACCCCTTGATCAATCTTAAAAATACGCGTATTTTCAGGATTTATTTTTAATGAATTTAAACCGATATCCGTCATAAATATTTGAATGTTTAATCGCTTTAAAAAATACAAAATTGTTTGAATTTTTGTCGCATCTAACTCTGAAGAAATATCATCAATTAACACAATAGGATGAATGTTATTTTTCACCATCATTGATACTTGGGTTAACCAAAAAACAATAGATAAAGTCTTTTGCTCACCTCTTGAAAGAAAACACTCTTCTCGATCATTTAAATAAAATTTAAGATTAGCCTTGTGTGGGCCGTAATTCAAGTATTTTGATTTAAATAAAAAACCTTTGCTTTTTAATAAATACTGGTAAATATTATCAACATCAAATGCATTAACTTCTTTTGGCCAGCCGGATTTAAATTCATAATCAAATAACTCTACTGATTTAAATAAATCAGATAAATCTTTAATTAACTCTGTTGAATTTGTTTGTTTTAACTGTTCTAGATAATTTTTCCTTGCTTGGTTAATTAATTTTGATAGTTTAGAAATTTCTAAAAACCAATAATCTAACTCTTGATCTTTTTGTTGAGATAATAAAATATTAATATTTTTTAATGCTTTATTGTATTTTTTAAAATTAGTTAAAAATTCAGGTTCCACGTGAAACACTCCCCAATCTAAATAAGATCTTTTGTTTTTTGGGGTTCCGTTAACAATAAAACCTTTATCCGGTGTAATAATTTGAATAGGTAGAACCTTAGATAACTCACTACTATTTTTTAATCGAATTTGATTAATACTAATATTGGTTTTTTGTTTAGATTTTTCTAACTTAATACGGTAATCATCGACTTGAGCGTCTAATTGAAATTTTTGCTGATCCAGTTCAATTAACTCTTTTAAAGATTTTGTTTTAAAAGAACGGTTATGGCCAAGATAATAAATAGCCTCAATTAGATTAGTTTTTCCATGGGCGTTATTAGCAATAAACAGGTTTAAGTGCTTACTTGGCTTAATAAATTGATGATTTAAATTACGAAACTGTGTGATTGCCAGTTTATGAATAACTGCCATGGTATTTTAATTAAAGGATGATTAAATACGCATCGGCATAACAACATATTGATAAATTTCATCATCTGGACTACTAAGCATACAAGACTGATTTTCACCACCAGGAACTACCATGTTAATTTCATCAGTGTCTAGTTTTTCTAAAATAGAAATTAGATAATGAATGTTAAATGCAATTTCAATTTCCTTATCAAAATTTTTAATACTAATTTGGGTTTTAGCTTGCCCTCTTTCAGAGTGTGAAAAAATATTTAATTGTGAATCTTTAAATACTAACTTAACACCTTTAGTACGCTCTTCAACAAAAATAGAAGCTTGTTGTAATGAATTTAAAAACTCCAATCTATCAATAATAATTGTATTTTCAAAATCAGTTGGTAAGACTTGCGCATAATTAGGAAAATTACCATCAATTAATCGACTAATGATAGTTGTATCGTCACTAATTAGATAAAAATAGTTATTTGATAAATGAATATCAACTTCAGTATGATCACTTTTGTTTAATATTTTTGTTAATTCCATCACCGCTTTTCTTGGCAAGATAACTGTCTTTTTGTCAGATAAATTGTTTGATTGTTTAATTTCACCAATAGATAAACGGTGACCATCTGTTGCAACAACAGTAATACTGTTTTTATCTACTTCAAAATATAAACCGTTTAAATATGCTCTAATATCTTGATTACCCATTGAAAAACTTGTGTTTTCAATTAATTCTTTTAATTGTTGACGATTAACTTTAATAATATCACTGTTTTCAATTTTTGGTAATGATGGAAAATCTTGATGATTAAAAGTATTTAATTCGAATGAATTTTTATTAGTTTTAATATAGATTTTTGACTCTTCAATAATAAATTCAATAATAGTTATGTCTGGTAATTTTCTAATAATATCAATAAGATCTTTTGCATAAATTGTAAAAGAAATTTCTTCTTGGGTTTGGATAGGGTGAGAAGCGCGTATCTCAATTTCCATGTCTGTTGTTGTTAATGTTAGTTGGTTATTTTTTAATTGGATTAGAACATGTGACAGTATAGGTAAAGTTTGTTTTTTTTCAACAACGCCAATAACAGTTTGTAAAGGTTCGAGTAATTCTTTAACAGTGAGTTGAGTGTTCATTCAAAAATCCTTTTATTAAATATTATTGTTATTATTAGTGGTGCTTTTTTTGGTGAATAAGTGCTTTTTTTCTTTAAAAATTAATTATTTAAGTTGTTGATATCTTGTTGGTATTTTATGTAATAAATTGTGTATATAGTTATAAAATTCATTTTTTACTCAAGTTGTTATTGTTATCCACTGGTGGGTGTAAAACCTAGTTGTGAAAATGTTTATAAGTTGGTTAATTTAAGTTTAATTATGTCGTAATCGTTCTTTATTTCAGTGCTTTCTAGTAGCTTTTCCTTTATCTTTTTAATGGTGTGGATAACTGTGGAATGATCTCTATTTCCGAATTGTTTTCCGATTTTGTTAAGAGATAAAGAGCTCAACTCATGACAAATGTAGATAGCCATTTGTCGAGCTAATACAGTGTGCTGCTTGCGAGATTTTGAAGTCAAGTCTGAAATGGTTAGGGCGTAGTGTTTTGACACTACTTTTTGAATGTCGTTAACATCGATATTTTTAATTTGGGGTTTTATTAAATCACCCAATGCAGCTTCGACCACTTCTTTAGAAATCAAGGATTGATCCATTTTAGAAAAGTCTACAAAGGCTTTTAGTTTTAATAAGGCACCTTCTAAATCTCTGACATTTGAGGTGATGTGTCCAGCGATAAACAGAGCTACATCCTCAGTTAGGTTAATATTGATTTTTTCATTTTGTGATTTTTTCAACAAAATTGCTGCACGCATCTCAAGTTCTGGCGGCGTTAAATGCAGGTTTAAGCCCTGAGAAAACCTTGTTTTAAGTCGATCTTCTAATGATCTAATCTTATTTGGTGGCTGGTCACAAGTAAAGATAATTTGCTTCTTGCCATTAAATAGAAAGTTAAATATATGAAAAAACTCTTCTTGGGATTTTTCCTTGCCCGCAATTAAATGGATATCATCAACCAACAATAAGTCGGCAGATTGGTAAAATATTTTGATCTCTTCAATGGTGTTGTGTCTAAGGCTTGAGGTGATATTTCTAACAAAATCCATTAATGGTACATACAACACTTTTAAACCAGGATTTTGAGCTTTGGCCAAATGTCCTGCAGCCTGCATTAAGTGTGTTTTTCCTAGGCCTGATCCGCCATAAATAATAAACGGGTTGTAAGGCGAGCCCTTAATGTTTTCTGCAATCTGTCTAGTGGCACCATATGCCATTTGATTAGCGTTACCAAGCACCAGATTATCAAAAGTATAATCTTCATATAAGGGGGTTGAGTGTTGTCTTGCAGTTGACGATTTTTGATTAGTTTTGGGTGTAACGCCGATAAATATTTTTAGTTGTTTATTGTGCTGGTGAACGGCATTTTTAATTTGCGCTTTTAAATTCTTGTTAATGTAGTCTTTAACTTGAGTATTTGGCGCCAATAAAGACAGAGTGTTTTTATCTTCAAGCGCTTTTAATGGCTGCACCCAAACACTGTATTGAGCTAATGGGATAGTGTCTTTGAGTGTGTTTAAGCATTGAGCCCAAGTTTGAGACATAACTGTTATTTAAATTTAAGTAATGATATACTTAAGCATTATATTGTTTTGAGAGAGAAGTAGATGAATGGTTTAGAAAAGTATTTTGAAAAATTACTATGGAGCTCTAGGCTAATGGTTTTAGCAGCGGTTGTTTCCTCGCTATTACTCTCTTTAATGTTGTTTGTTGTAACGGCTGTTGATGTTGGTGGTTTGATTATACATGCGGGCGATTATATTGGCGCATCAGCCGAAGCTAGAAAAATATTAAAAATTGAAATGGTGGCGCATACAGTGGGCGCTATTGACGGGTTTTTGTTAGCCACTATTTTGTTGATTTTTGCACTTGGCTTGTATGAGTTGTTTATTAGTGAAATTGATGAAGCCAAAGAGAGTGGGCAATCTTCTAAGGTGTTGGTTATTAACTCTTTGGATGATTTAAAGTCAAAACTGGCTAAGGTTATTTTGATGATTTTAGTGGTTACTTTTTTTGAGGTCTCGTTGTCAATGACTTTCGTTGGTGCATTAGATTTGGTTTACTTTTCTATGGGAATTTTAATGGTTTCTTTAGCCTTATATTTTGGCTCTAAGTCATCACACTAAGGCTTTTAGCTATTGATTTTTATTGTTAAATAGCGTAACATTCAATCCTTTTTATTTAGAGAGTTATTATGCGTCAAGTTATTGTTGCAGGCAACTGGAAGATGAACGCTTCAAAAGAGACGGTCAATACATTGGTAATGGGCATTCTTGCCGGCATGTCAGATGTCGAATCAAAAGTTATTGTTTGTGTGCCATCTCCTTACATGTCACAAGTTGAGGTGTTAATTACTCACTCTCAATTAAACCTTGGTGCGCAGGATCTCAATGTAAACGCTTCAGGCGCCTTTACTGGCGAAGTTAGTGCAGATATGATTAAAGATTTTGGTGTACAATATGTTGTTGTTGGTCATTCTGAGCGTAGAAGCATGTACGGCGAAACTGACGAAGTTGTTGCCAAAAAAGTTCAGGTTGCTCTTGATAATAGCTTAATACCGCTTTTCTGTATTGGTGAAACATTAGAAGAAAGAGAGGCTGGCAACATGGAAAGTGTTGTAATTCGTCAAATTCAAGCAGTTATTGATTTATCGGGTATTGATGCATTTAAAAATATTATCATTGCTTACGAGCCTGTTTGGGCGATTGGCACTGGTGTTACAGCTACACCACAGCAAGCACAAGATGCACATGAGTTTATTCGTTCAATGTTAGCAAGTAACGATGCTGATATTGCACAGTCAACATCAATTTTATATGGTGGCAGTATGAATCCTGGTAATGCTGTTGAGTTAATTGGTTGTAAGGATATTGATGGCGGCCTAATTGGCGGCGCATCTTTAAAGGCAGAAGATTTTTTACAAATTTGCAAAGCGGGTTAATTATGTCATTTCAAATTATTTTAATTATTCATGTGTTATTGGCGTTAAGCCTAGTTGCACTAATTTTAATGCAACACGGCAAAGGTGCAGATGCTGGCGCAGCGTTTGGTGCTGGCGCCTCTGGCTCGGTATTTGGTGCCCGTGGCGCTAACTCCTTTATGTACAAATTAACCGCTAGTGTTGCTTTTGGTTTTTTTGTTACTAGCTTAACGTTGGCTTACTTAGCAACTAATGAAGTGAATGGTAGCGATGAACCCACAAGTATTATGGAGCAAATTGCTCCTTCTGACATTCCTATGATCGCACCTGTGAGTACTGAAACAGATATTAGCGACGTTCCTGAATAGTTAAGAATTTGCCGATATGGCGGAATTGGTAGACGCGTCACCTTGAGGGGGTGGTGAGCTACGCTCGTGCCAGTTCGACTCTGGCTATCGGCACCATATTACAGCTTGATGACAACGGTGGCCCTGGTGCCACCGTTTTTTCGTGGCGATAAGGTCGCTATCCAATTGTGTGAGTTTGCGAGCTGTCGAACAATAGCAAGCCCCAAGCCACTTCCACCTGTGTCACTATTACGAGACTTCTCTAAACGATAAAAAGGCTGGCGTTATGGTGCTAAGCATGAGCTAACGGCTTGGGGTGGTTACTCTTGGGAGCCAGCCCTAGTTTCATCATTTAGATTACGCACTGAGCATCAAGATGCAATTCACGGTATTGATTCCAATATATATGGCCTAGGTTTAGGTGTGCAAACTGCTAATTATGGCGGCAAAATTACTGAGGCCAGTGTGGGTGTGAACTACATGTATGCACCAGCTAGGAATATCAGTATTGAGATTACTAAACCAATTTCCCAAGATAGAAACGGCATTCAAGCTGATAAAGATTCATCAATTGCCATCAGCTGGAGAAATTCATTTTTTTAGAGCGGTAATTTAATTAAATCAAAAAATCCTTAATTGCTAAGGCTTTTTTAATAAATAAAACAAGAGTAAGTAGTGACTGTAGATTGCGATATAGATAGTGCTGGTTTTGGATATATAATAGATATAAAATCAGAAACAACGTGTAGCAATTGCTCTAAACATAGATTCAGCAATAAACAGAATGCCATACATTAAAAGGAAGAAGCGCTATGAAAAGATATCACCCATTTTTAATAACACTGCACTGGATTTTAGCCATTACAATTAGTCTTTGGTTGCTAATGGGTAGTAACATCTTAAGCGAAATACCAAATAGCGACCCAGAAAAAATCAACTCACTTAGAGCGCATATGGCAGTTGGTATTAATGTTGGCACGTCTAGTAGTGCGCGTACGTAGTGTTAAACTAGAGCCAATTAATGCTGGTGCAGTCAAATCAGGCGAGTACTGCTGGCCATTACGCTTTATACGCGATAGCAATTCTTATGTCTGTTAGTGGTATTGTTACGGTAAAACTAACAGGATTGGGTGAGATTGTATTTTTTGTATCTGGCGCACCGTTGCCAGAAACATTTGATGATAAAGAGTGTGGTTTGGCAAGAGGCAGTAAGTAAGCATTCACCAAATACAGCGCAACCCGAAACAATATTTATTTTATTAACTTGTGTTTATTAATTGGAAGGTAGCATTATGAATTGGCGTAATCGTGCGGAAAGAAAATTTGAAGGTTTTTCAGATCTAATATTTGACAATAGTAAGAAAACTATTTTTGTAATATTACTAGTTGTATTTGCATTTGGGTCGCAATTGCCGACACTAACCATGGATACATCAACGGAAGGTTTTTTGCACAAAACTGACCCAATGCGCGTTGCTTATGATGAGTTTAGAGATCAGTTCGGACGTGACGAGAAGTTGCTAGTTGCCATTAAAACTAACAATATATTTGATCTCGAGTTTTTAAAAAAATTAGAAAAATTACACAAGCGCCTTGAAAGTGAGCTGCCGTATATTGATGATGTAAATTCTCTTATTAATGCTCGAAATACTTATGGCGATAACGAGAGTTTGATTGTTGAAGATCTGTTTGAAGAATTACCAGACCGTCAAGCCGATATTATTCCTCAAAAAAATAGAGCACTCAACAATCCATTATTTGAAAATCTGCTTTATAGTGAAGATCAAACATTCACTACAATTGTAATTGATACACAAACTTATTCTTCATTTGATGAAGATGGAAATAAAATTATTGTTGAGGAAGAGGATGAGTTTTCAGATGATGATCCACGTGAAACAATCAAGATTTACCTATCTGATTCTGAAAATACTGAGATCGTTAAAAAAACTCAGTCCATTATTAAAGAGTTTGAATCAGCAGATTTTAAGATTTATCTAACAGGATCTGCAGTTATTGCTGGCACCTTAAAACAAAGCATGATGGCCGATACTAAGAGTTTTATTCAGAAGATGGTGTTGATGATTGTTCTGGTTCTGGCGATCTTATTCAAACGTGCCTCTGGTGTAATCTTGCCACTTTTAGCTGTTACCTTTACCATCACAATGACGCTATCAATGATGGCAATAACGGGCACGCCATTTACCATTGTTACCCAAATTATGCCTTCATTTTTATTGGCTGTTATTGCTGGCGGCTCCATCCATTTGTTGGCTATTTTTTATCAAGATTTTGCCAAGACACATGAGGTAAAAGCCTCTTTGCGTTATGCAATGGGTCACTCTGGTTTGGCTATTGTAATGACGTCACTCACCACAGCAGCAGGATTGTGGTCATTCTCTTTTTCAGAATTATCACCTGTTGCAGATTTGGGTGTTTTTGCCAGTAGCGGTGTATTGATAGGTTTGCTATTTACTTTGGTGTTAATTCCAGCACTGCTGAGCACGATGAAAATTAAGATAAAGACAGATAAAGAAGAGGCGCATGAGCATACCAAAATGGATACCATGCTTTTGAGCATTAGCCGTATTTCTACCAGCTACCCAAAAGCCATTGTTGCCATTAGCGGGCTGATGATTGTCATCGCTATTTTCTTTGCTTCACAGCTAAGATTTGCACACTTTCCGCTGGAGTGGTTTCCAGAGAATCATGCTTCTCGTGTGGCTACTGAAGTGGTTGATGACAAACTTAGAGGCTCCATTACCCTTGAGGTGATTGTTGACACCCATAAAGAGAACGGCTTATATGATCCCGCTGTGCTTAATAAAATACAGAGCGCTACTGAGTATTTAAATAGCATCCAAACCGAGACCTATTTTGTCGGAAAAACACTCAGTTTAGTGGACGTGTTAAAAGAGACAAATCGAGCACTAAATGAAAACCAGTCAGATTTTTATGTAATTCCTCAAGACAGGGATTTGATTGCTCAGGAGTTATTTTTATTTGAAAACAGCGGCAGTGACGACTTGCAAGATTTTGTAGATTCTAGTTTTTCAAAGGCGCGCATTACCGTTAAAGTGCCTTATATTGACGCACTGCAATACAATGAATTTATTTCTCTAGTTCAGACAGAATTAGACAAAGAGTTTAAAGGTGTGGCCAGCGTTTCATTAACAGGTATCTCAACTTTATTAGCCGTTATTATGGAAAAATCAATTCACTCGAGTGCAGTGAGTTATCTGATTGCTTTTGGTTTAATTTCAATCATGATGGTGGTGTTAATTGGTAACGTCAAAATTGGACTCATCAGTATGATTCCTAATATATTGCCGATTCTATTCTTGTCTACTATTATGGTAATTTTTGACATGCCATTGGATATGTTTACGATGCTTATTGGCGCAATTGCACTCGGCTTGGCGGTGGATGATACCGTGCATTTTATGCATAACTTTAGACGCTATGAGTTCGAATATAACGATGTTGATAAGGCGGTAAGATTAACTTTGATGGGAACTGGAAGAGCTATCGTAGTAACTTCAATTGTTTTATCAGTAGGGTTTTTAGTGCTACTATTTGCTTCAATGAGCTCTATGTTTAACTTTGGCGTGCTAACCGCTAGCGCTATTTTTATCGCTTTAATGGCTGACTTTTTCTTAGTGTCAGCCATTATGAAATTAATGATCCACAATAAGGGAGGCTTATAATGAATAAATTTTTAACCGTTGCCATGGGCGCGCTTTTGGCTACATCTGTAGTAGCTGGAAACCAAGCAAGAGATATCATGGAAAAAGTGGATGCAAGAGATGATGGGTCTAGTGTTATTTCAACCATGCAAATGACTTTGATTGACAAAAAAGGCAAACAACGCATTCGACAAATGCGTACTTATTCAACCGATATTGACGCCAATACTGAGCATAAAACTATTTTCTTTTTATCGCCAAGTGATGTTAAAAATACGGCATTTTTAACCTACGACTACAGTGGCGATGATCAGGACGATGATCAGTGGATGTACTTACCAGCCTTGAAAAAAACCAAGAGAATTCCTGCTAGTGATAAAGATGCGGCTTTTATGGGTAGTGATTTTTCCTATGCAGATATGACTGACAAAGAATTAGATGACTATACTTTTAAACTTATTAAAGAGGCAACGATCACGCGTAAAGAAGGCAAAGTTCCAGTTTGGGTGATTGAATCAACACCCGTGAGTCAAGATGTTATTGATGAAACAGGCTATACCAAAAGCATACTTTATATCCGTAAGGATAATTACGTACTTACTCGTGCTAAATTTTATTTGAAAAAAGGCTCAAGAGTTAAGTATATGGATGTTCGTAAGCTAGAGAAAATTGATGGTATTTGGGTAGCCATGCAAACTACTATGACCACCAAGCAAGGCAAACAGACACTGCATAAAACCATACTAACCAATTCTGATGTTAAGATTAATACGACTATTGATAGTGATATGTTTACCATTCGTACGATTGAAAAAGGTTTATAGAAAATGAAAGGGTTGTTTGTCACTATGGCGATAGTTATGTCTTTGAGTTTGCAAGCAGAGGATGGTTTTGATGATGACGGTTTTGATGACGAGATTATTGAAGTTTTTCAAGCGCCTGTTATAGATGCTAAAGGTAATCTTTATGGATCGATTGATTTAGAGGCTCATTACAATTTAAGTAATGATAAAGATTTATCTTCATTGAAAACTTTAGTCGATATCTTGGGAGATTATAAATTTGATAATGATATTAGGCTCTCAGGAAATTTAAAAGGCTACCATGATTTTATTTACACTCTTGAAAATCATGCTGTGCCAAATGGCTATGAAAATGAAATTGAGTTAAATGAGTTGAATATTGAGCTCGAAATACTTCCAAATTTGGATTTTAAGACAGGTAGGCAGATCGTAGTATGGGGAAAGTCTGATTCTATCCGAATAACAGATGTTCTGAACCCATTAGACAATCGCACTCCTGGATTGGTCGATATTAAGAATTTACGTTTAGGCCGAACCATGAGTAAGCTTGATTATTATGTTGATAATTTAAATTTGTCAGTTATTGCCATTCATGAAAATCGTTTTAGTGAAAATCCAAAGTTTGGTTCTGATTTTAAATCTACTGCCGATGCAGCTGAAAATAAGCCTGAAGATAATTTAAAAAATACAGGTACGGCGTTAAGTCTTACAGGCGTTTTTGAAGGTTACGATATGGGCCTGTATTATGCAGACACTTATATTGACAAGCCTTATTTAGAGGGTAGCACCCTACAATACGATAATAAATCAAAAATGTTTGGTGCGGCTTACAATCAGGTTAGCGGTAGTTTTTTGTTAAAAGCTGAGGCGGTACATTTTGACACTATCAAATATAATGGTGTGACTAATGCCAAAGCTAGAACAGATACATTGTTAGGCATTGAATATAACGGCATTACTGATGGTTCAATTGGCTACGAGGTTGCACTGAGAAAAATCCATGATTATGAAGCCACAATTGGTGGTGTGGCAAATGGCTATAAGCGCAAAGAAGAGTATCAGCAAGTGGTACGCTTTAACCAATCTTATCTTAATCAGACGTTAGATCTGAGTGTAGTGCTTAGTGCAATGGGCTCATCAGCACAAGACGGTGGCTCTGCAAGAGTGTCACTTGATTATGCGATAGACGATGAGACCGCAGTAAGTGGCGGTGTAATTGATTATATTGGCGGAGACAATCTTGCCATTGATGCCTATAAGGATAACGACAGAATATTTGTAACGATTAGTCGATCTTTTTAGCCCAATTTGAATTTTTATCTATATTATGGTATAATAATATATATTGAAAATTATCTATTTTGACATCATGAAAAAGACAAGGCTAATTGCTATTCCGCTAAGTGTTTTAACTCTAAGCGCCGGCGCATTTTTTAACGCAGACAGTCTTTCCCCATTTGGCAATGGCACAGGCTATAACAGCGCCACTCCATGGAGTAATAACTCTAATTGGAATCCTATGTTCACAGGCACTGAGTATTCGCCTGCTAATGATGCACGTAATATGAATCGTTATGGTGTACGCCCAGACTCTCTTAGAAATTATCATCAAGATCCAAGATTTTTACCTAATAATGCAGTTATGGCAATGCCTAATCAAGTTCAACCAAGCAACTGGTTAAAGGATACGGATTTTAGTCAAACACTTGAGCAAATTAAAAATTCAGACAGCAAGGCTTTTTTTGTTAATGAAATGCCGGTTAGTTTTGAAACTGGTTATCAACGCATACAAGACAAGTCTTTGGAAATTCGTAAAGCTGTAGAAACGCAAATGCAGAATTATGGAAATACAGACAGCATCTATGGTAAGCAAGGGTACTCACTATCGCCTGCAGCCTCATCAACATCAAGGGTCGAATCTGATTAGTCGTTAATTAATGTTTTGTCTTATTAAAATCGCCATTATTGGCGATTTTTTGTTTATATGAGCTCATTCTTAATTTTTGCTAAATTTTATTAATCAAGGGGTGTTTATTGTAATAAAAGCATATAAACAGGCTTAAAAATAGACTTTAATCGATTTTTGGTGTAATTTAGCCCATAAATTTGACTGGTTTTAATTTTTTTCAATATTTTTTTTTGGCTGTTAAATAGCTATGCACAAGGGTTTTATTGGAAATAGTTAAAAATATATTAGAATATCATTGACTTCTAATATAATTGTTATATAATACTCCCCATGCAGAACAACAGTTCAGCACTTTAAAACACCTCACTAATGAAGGTGTTAGAACAACATAATAATCTAGGAGATTAACATGAAAAAAATTATCGCAATTACTACATTAGTAGCAGCTACTTCAGCTTCAGCTTTCTTTGGTAACTCAAACAACAACGGTTTTGGTAACTCAAACGGCATGTCTAACTGGGGTCCTTTTGACGGTGGCTCTAACATGGGTCCTTTCAACGGCGGCAACAACATGGGTCCTTTCAACGGTGGTTCAAACATGGGTCCTTTCAATGGCGCTCAAAACATGGGTCCTTTTGCTAACAGCAACGACATGAACAACGATTCTGATTGGGGTTTCCATTACAACAACAAGAACAAAACTTCTAACAAGTCTAACGCTACTACAGACGGTAAGTTTGCTGGTGTTGCAACTGCTGACGCTAAAGGTGTTGCTGATGCATACGCTAAAGGTCAAGCTGACGCTTTTGCTAAGGCTCAAGCTGATGCATATGCTAAAGGTTACGCAGACGCTAAAACTAATGCTGCTGTAGACTCACGTGACGCTAAGTAATTAGCATCCACGTTAAGCGATTGAGTTAACTCTTTCGCTTTTAGTAAAAGCCACTCTTCGGAGTGGTTTTTTTTCGTCTAATAAAAATACAGGTAGTTGGTGAAATTGAACTCTCTAATGCTAACAATATTATTATATGGCTTATTTTGGGCAATAAAAAAGAGCGCTTTAGCGCTCTTTTTTAACGTTTCAAAGGTAAGGGGTTAGCCTTTCATTTGAGCAGCAACCTCTTCAGCAAAGTTTTCTTCTTTCTTTTCAATGCCTTCACCTACTTCGTATCTAATGAAAGAAACTACTGTCGCGTTGTTTTTCTTAGCTAAAGCGCCAACAGTAGTATCCGGGTCCTTAACAAAAGCTTGGCCGTAAAGTGTCACCTCATTGATGAACTTTTTCATGCGTCCGCCAATCATTTTTTCAATGATGTTATCAGGCTTGCCAGATTCACGAGCTTGTTCAACAAAAATTGCCTTTTCTCTTTCTAATAGAGAGTCGTCAAGCTCATCTTCAGTAATACACTCGGGGCGTGTTGCCGCAACATGCATTGCAATGTCTTTTGCTAGAGCTTCATTGCCACCCTCTAAAACAGCTAGTACTGCGATACGCTCACCGTGCTTGTAAGCACCGATAACACCTGAATCAACAGTAATTGTTTGAACGCGTCTAACTGATACATTTTCACCAACTTTAGCAACGATATCTTCGCGAGATTTCTCAAGTGAATCGCCATTGCTTAGTGTTTGTGTCATGAATTCTTCAATGTTAGCCGGCTTTGTTTTTAATGCCAATGCACCTAAAGTATCAACGAAGTCAATAAAAGCATCGCCCTTAGTAACGAAGTCAGTCTCAGAATTGATTTCTAAGATGGTTGCTGTTTTGTGGTCATCACTAATGTTAACTTTAACTAAGCCTTCAGCAGCAACACGGCTAGATTTTTTAGCAGCCTTTGCAGCGCCCGAAGAGCGCATTAAATCGATTGCAGCCTCAAGATCACCATTGGTTTCAGTTAGGGCTTTTTTACAGTCCATCATGCCTGAGCCCGTTCTTTCTCTTAATTCTTTAACTAGAGCAGCTGTAATTGCCATAATTATCTCCTATGAATATTTTGCACAAAAGGCATATTTTCGCCTTTTGTAAGCAGTTATTTTTTATAAATTATGCAAGTTTTGCAATAATGTCAGCTTTAGTGTCTTTGCCAGCAATTTCAACGCCTTGTTTTTTTGCAAGTGTAACTAGGTCAGCTTTTAACATTGCATTAAGATCTGCAGCAGCAGGTTTAGCAGCCTTCTCAGCTACTGGCGCTTCAGTTTTAGCTTTTTTAACAGGTGCCTTTTGCTTAACAACAGACTCTTTAACTCTTGTAGTGCCAGCAGCAGCTTTAGCCTCTAGAATTGAGTTGGCAATTTCTCTTGCGTAGTAGCCGATTGCTCTAATAGAGTCGTCGTTACCAGGTACAACATAATCAATGCCTTCAGGATTGTGATTAGTATCAACAATACCGATAATTGGAAGGCCTAATTTTTTAGATTCTGCAATAGCATTTTTCTCATGACCAATATCGATCACGAATACTACATCTGGAATACCACTTAGATCTTTAATACCACCTAAGCTACGCTCTAATTTTTCCATTTCACGAGTCATCATTAGCGCCTCTTTTTTGCCGAATTGGGCAAAGTTGTCTTCTGCTAAAAATTCAAGATCTTTAAGGCGTTTGATAGATGCTTTGATGGTTTTATAGTTTGTCATCATGCCACCTAACCAGCGATGGTTAACGTAAGGCATGCCACAACGGATTGCTTCTTCTTTCATGATGTCAGAAGCTGCACGCTTAGTACCAACAAAAAGAATTGAGCCACCTGCAGCAGTAGTTTTTGATGTAAAGTTAAGTACATCATTAAACATTGGTAATGTTTTTTCTAGGTTGATGATATGAACACCGTTACGAGTACCGTAGATGTATTTATCCATTTTTGGGTGCCAGAAGCGTGAGCGGTGACCAAAGTGTACACCTGCTTCAAGCATTTTTTTCATTGACGTTTTTGCCATTTTATTTCTCCATGGGGTTGGTGAAGTATCTTTTTGATACTTCCTTCCACAACTCCTAACAATCAACCCTTGTTTTCAAAGGGCACCCTGATAGCTATGTCGAGCTGTGTGATACATTAAAACGAGTTAGGCGCCTGATATACAAGCGCCTAACTCAACATTAGATTTTTTTCTTAAAGCTAAATAAAGCGCTAAGTAAAAATCCTAAAAGATGCAATTATACCGAATTAACCTTGATGTATCAAGCGCTAAGACGATAGTAATGCTTGCTATTTAGCTTTTGCTAATTCGGCGCGCATCGCGTCAATAGTGGTTTTGTAATCATCGGTATTAAAGATCGCTGAACCGGCAACAAATGTATCTGCGCCCGCTTCTGCAACTTCACGAATATTGTCAATCTTAACGCCACCATCAATCTCTAAACGAATGTCTCTGCCACTTGCATCAATTAGTTCACGCACTTGACGACATTTTACTAAGGTTTGTGGAATGAATGATTGTCCGCCAAAACCCGGATTTACAGACATTAATAGAATCATGTCTAGTTTGTCCATGACATTTTCAAGAACATGCAATGGTGTTGCAGGGTTGAATACTAGCCCAGCTTTACAGCCAGCTTCTTGAATCATGGCTAAAGTTCTGTCAATGTGCTCAGATGCTTCTGGGTGAAAAGTAATGTATGAAGCGCCAGCTGAAATAAAATCAGGGATTAGTCTATCAACAGGTTTAACCATTAGGTGCACATCAATTGGTGCAGTGACGCCATGATTTCTAAGCGCTTCACAAACTAGTGGACCAATCGTTAGATTGGGCACGTAGTGGTTGTCCATTACGTCAAAGTGAACAATATCTGCGCCGTCACGTAATACATTATCAACTTCTTCACCAAGTCTGGCAAAGTCTGCCGCCAAAATTGATGGCGCAATAAAATTTTCTTGTTTCATATTTTTTCTCCTGAATATATATCTAGTGTTTATTTTACTTAAAAGTTAGTAAGCTTTTGCCAGTCATTTCATCAGGCTGCTCAATATCCATCATCGCAAGTAGCGTTGGCGCAATATCGGACAGGGCGCCCTCACAAGGAGGTACGATATCCACTTTTTTTGAACTAACAAAAACTAATGGCACTGGGTTGTTGGTATGGGCTGTATGCACTTCTTGAGTTTCCGGATTGACCATTTGTTCAGCATTGCCATGATCGGCGGTAATTAAAATTTCACCATTGATGGTTTTAACTGCTTGGAATACAATGCCCAAACAAGCATCAACCGCCTCAACTGCCTTGATGGCTGCATCGAGTTTTCCAGAATGCCCAACCATGTCAGTATTGGCATAATTGCAAATAATTAAGTCATATTTTTGGCTTTCAATATTTTCAACCAATTCATCGGTTAGCTCAAAAGCACTCATTTCTGGCTGAAGATCATAAGTGGCAACTTCAGGTGATGGAATGAGCACTCTATCTTCACCATTAAATGGACGCTCAACGCCACCATTTAAAAAGAAAGTCACATGCGCATATTTTTCTGTTTCAGCAATCCTGAGCTGTGTCATGCCTAGATTAGCCAAGTATTCGCCCAAGACATTATTGAGTGTTGATGAAGGATAGGCAACCGGCAGATTGAAACTCTTTTTATATTCGGTAAGGCAAATGAATTGAGTAGGAACAAAGGTGCCACGTGAAAACCCTTGAAAGTCTTCATCAGTAAAAGCTTGGGTTATTTGACGCGCACGATCAGCACGATAATTCATAAAGATTAATACGTCGTCTTTATGAAGTTTGATTGGCGCATTGATGACGGTTGATTGAATAAATTCATCTGTTTCATCTCTTTCGTAAGCTTGCTCAACTGCATTGATTGCTGATTTTGCCAAGAATTTTCCTTTGCCTTTGGCAATTAATTCATAGGCGCAACGAACACGAGACCAGCGATTGTCTCTGTCTAGAGAGAAGTAGCGACCAATGACAGTTGCAATTTCTCCCGTGCCAAGTTCAGAAATTTTATCTTCCAGGTTTTGGATGTATTTTTTGGCACTTTTTTGAGCGCAATCTCTACCATCAGTAAAGACATGTAAATAAACATCTTTACAGCCTTGTTCGTGCGCCATTTCCAGCATGCCATAAATTTGCTCTTCATGAGAGTGGACGCCACCATCAGATAGTAGCCCCATAATATGGACAGCTTTGTTATTGTCGTTAGCGTATTCTAGAGCGTTTTTTAGAATAGGGTTTCTAAAAAAATCACCATTATTAATATCATTATGAATACGAGTAAAGGCTTGTTTAACAACACGACCTGCACCTAAATTTAAATGACCCACTTCAGAGTTGCCCATTTGCTCCCCAGGAAGGCCTACTTGCTTGCCACTCGTGAGAATAAGAGAGTGTGCAAACTGTTCGTTAAATCGGTCCCAAACTGGTGTTTTGGCTAAAGCGATGGCATTATTTTCTGTTGTTTCGGAGTGTCCCCAGCCATCAAGAATGAGTAATACTTTGGTGTTCTTTTTAGATTTCATAACAATAACAAATGCTTTAAATAAAAGAGTTAAACATTAAATAAGAAGTGTACCACATCACCGTCTTGAACGATGTATTCCTTACCTTCAGAGCGTAATTTCCCGGCTTCTTTGGCGCCTTTTTCCCCGCCAAATTTGACAAAGTCTTTAAAGCTAATGGTTTCAGCGCGAATAAAGCCTTTTTCAAAATCACCATGGATTTTTCCAGCAGCTTGTGGCGCACTGTCACCGATGTTAATCGTCCATGCACGAACCTCTTGAACGCCAGCTGTAAAGTAAGTCTGTAAGCCGAGTAATGTATAGCCTGCACTGATTAGGCGATCAAGACCAGACTCTGTTTGCCCCATCTCATCAAGAAATTCTTGTTTTTCTTCAACATCAAGTTCTGAAATTTCTGCTTCAATATCAGCACAGATAGCTACTACTTCAGCACCTTCAGTACTGGCGAAATTTTTTACTACATCAAGATGAGGATTGTTTTCAAAGCCGCTCTCGCTAACATTTGTCATATATAAAACAGGCTTAATAGTTAGTAACTGGAAGCCACGTAAAAGTTTTAACTCTTCTTCATCAAAGTCTAGACTTCTTGCGCTTTTTCCAGCTTCAAGTGTGGGCAAAATTTTCTCTAAAAGCTCTCGTAGAGGTAGACCATCTTTTTGCCCAGACTTGGTATTTTTAACTGCCTTTTGTAATAATTTTTCAACGACATCTAGGTCGGCTAAAATCAGCTCTGTATTAATAATTTCAATATCATCTAGGGGCGATATTTTGCCAGCAACATGAATGATGTCATCATCTTCAAAGCAGCGAACCACATGAACAATTGCATCTGTTTCGCGAATATTGGTTAAGAATTGATTGCCTAATCCTTCGCCTTTTGAGGCGCCCTCAACTAAGCCGGCAATGTCAACAAATTCCATGGTTGTTGGCAGGATTTTTTCAGGATTAACGATATCAGCCAATGCTTGAAGGCGCTTGTCATTAATAGGAACAATACCAACATTTGGCTCAATCGTACAAAAAGGATAGTTTGCCGATTCGATGCCTGCTTGGGTTAGTGCATTAAATAAGGTTGATTTTCCAACGTTGGGTAGCCCAACAATGCCGCATTTAAATCCCATTTTTTCTCCTTTTGATTGGCGCTAATGTTTGTAAAAACATTAGCATTTAATCTTTTGTATGTAAGTTTTTCATAGCTTTGTCAGTATCACCTTTAACAACATCATCAATCACTTGCAAAGCATCAATCATAGCATTCTGAATTTGTGTTAATTCACTTTTATTGGGCGCATGTAAGACATAATCAGCCACCTGAGATTTGTCGCTAGGATGGCCAATGCCAAGGCGTAAGCGATAGAAAGACTTTGTGCTAAGCGCTTTGATTGTATCACGCAAACCGTTGTGCCCACCATGGCCGCCTTCAGCTTTAAGCTTGGCTGTGCCAGAGTCTAAATCAAGCTCATCATGAACAACAAGTATTTCTGCCGCATCAAGTTGGTAAAATTTTGCCAACGCCTGGATTGACTGACCAGAGCGATTCATAAAGGTATTAGGTTTTAATAGACGAACGCTTAAACCAGCAATGGTGACTTGCGTCACATCGCCAAAAAACTTAGCTTCTTTTTTAAAGGTGGCCGAATACAAATTGGCCAACGCGTCACAAAACCAAAAACCAACATTATGACGATGCGACTGATAGTCCTTGCCTGGGTTTCCCAGACCAACAATCAGTTTAATCGCCATAATGTTCTTACTCAGTAATATTACTTGTCGCCTTCATCGTCATCAGTAGCTTCATCACCAGCAACTTCAGTTTCAGGTGCAACTGGTGCATCGTCTTCAATTTCAGCCATAATCTTAGCTTCTTGAACCGCAACAACACTTTGGTCGTGTGCTTCAATATCACCATGAGTTAGTGCGGTTAAAGTAACACCTTTAGGCATTTCAAGACCAGTTAAGCTGATATGATCACCTAACTCAAGATTGGTAATATCTACATCGATAGATGTCGGTAAATCTGCAGGAAGACATGAAACTTCAACTGAAGTAACAAACTGATTAAGGATGGCGCCTAGACGAATACCTTCGTTTTCATCAGCACCAATAAAGTGTAATGGAATGTTTGTAACAAGCGCTTGATTCATGTTAATGCGCAAGAAGTCAACATGAGTAACAATGCTTTTTGCAGGATGACGCTGCAAATCTTTAATAATCACCGCTTCTTTTTTCTTATCTACCATTAAATCTAGAACCGACGTGTAAGCCGTTTTGTTTTCTAATAGGTGTGTAATTTCGTGAATGCTTAAAGTGATATTAGTGGGCGCTTTGCCAGCGCCATAAATAATTGCAGGGATTTGTTCAGCGTGACGTAGGCGGCGGCTCGCACCTTTACCTTGATCTTCACGCACTGTTGCATTGATAGTTAAACTCATGTTTGTACTCCATAAAATAAAAAAAACACCATAATTAAGGTGTTAACTTAAACGATATATTTTGCGACCAAATATATCAAAGGGTTGATTTTACCTTAATTGTAATATCTTTGGCGTATTATCTAGACTTTAGCCAAAAGATTAATGCGATAGTAGTGCTTACGCCACTAGCAATCCATGAGTTATTAACGGCAAATACACCACCTAGAATGAGCAATGATCCTGCAAAAATAGCAGAGGTCTGTTTATTGGCATTGTCTTTGAGCTGATCAACAATTTGATTAGTTTGCTGTGCGTAAAGCTTGTTAATATTTTTCATCTTGCCTAGCTGCTTAAGCGCATTGATGACGAGAGAGGGCAGCTCAGGAATATCTTTTAATATTTGAGGCGCCTCTTGTTTGAGTTTTTCAAAGGTGTTTTTCATACTGTATCTCTCTTTCATTAAATCTTCTAAAAATGGTTTGGCGGTTGACCATAGGTCTAATTGAGGGTAAAGCTGTCTACCTAATCCCTCGATGTTTAATAAGGTTTTATCTAATAATAATAACTGCGGCTGAACACTGATATCAAAATTTTTAGCCTCTTGGATTAAATCCAACAGCACTTGACCAAAAGAAATTTCCCCCAAGGGCTTGTCAAACATTGGACTGCAGATTTTTTTCACAGCAGCTTCAAATGCTTTTTCATCAGTATGCGCACCAATCCAGCCAGAGTCAATATAAACCTGTGCTACTTTTTGATAATCCTGATTGAAAAAAGCTAGAAATATGTCCCCCAAGAAATCTTTGTCTTCTTCGGTTAATGTACCCATGATGCCAAAATCTACACCAATGTATTGACCCTCATCAGAGACAAAAATATTGCCTGGATGCATATCTGCATGGAAAAAATTATGCTTGAAAACTTGGGTAAAAAAGATAACTACACCTTCTTCAGCCAGGCGCCTCATGTCAATGTTTTTAGCCTTAAGGGTTTCAATCTCACCAATTGGAGTGCCGTAAATGCGTTCTGTTGTTAGTACTTTGATGCCACTAAGCTGATGATAAACTTTAGGTACGTATAAAAGGCCAGAGTCTTTAAAATTTGTTCTAAGTTTGTCACAATGACCTGCCTCAATACGCATGTCTAGCTCATCATTAATGATCGACTCAAACTCTTTAACAATTTTAATTGGCCTAATTTTTTTAGCCATTGGGTGATTGCTGACTAATTTCGCCAAGCTGCGCATTAGCTTGATATCGCCAGCAATTAATGTATCAATATCAGGACGTACAATTTTTACAACAACTTCATGGCCGTCTAGCGTGGTTGCTGTATGTACTTGTGCAATTGAGGCGCTGGCCAAAGGCTGATCATCAAATGTTTTAAATAGCTGATCAATGCTAGATCCAAGTTCTTGCTCAATAATGCTTCTTGCAGATTGAGTATCGAAAGCTGGGCAGCTGTCCTGTAGTTTCTTCAATTCAAGGCTGATATCAGCAGGCAATAAATCAGGCCTAGTTGAAAGGGTTTGGCCAAATTTAATATAAATAGGGCCGAGCTCTTCAAGGGCTAGACGTATGCGCTCGCCTCGTGTAAATTTTTTAACTGGAAAATAATGCCAAGGGATTAAGTATAAAAGAGGCTTAAAGTCTTTTAGTAGTGGCGTTGAAAGTATAAGAGAGTCCAGGCGATAGCGCATTAACACTCGTGAAATTTTAAAAAATCTAAATAGACTGTTCACGATTAGTGATGCTTATTTTTATACAATTTTGATACGACTGGTGTAATCATCAGCTTGCTTAATCCATCCTTTATAGTATCAATAGGATTGCTTGAATTTTGCACAGCTTGTTTAAAGTTTTTGGCTATTTTCCCCGCCTTATGAGCAACTATATCGCCTGTGTACTGAGATAAAACCTCTTCTAAATCAATATCAACAGATTGAAGTATGTCAACCAGTAATTGTGCGATTTTAACGTCACCATGAATAACAATTTTATCTTGTCTAAGGAGATCGGTTAAATCTTCACCTTTAAACAAGGCAAAAAATACACCAGCACTGAGGCTGATATTGACGTCACTATGTTGACTTGTATCACTGACAACAAAAATCCGATTATTAGTGCAAATAAAATTGACATCGAGCGGTAAGTCTTTCAATGAAAATCGAATGGTTTTATTGTCTAAAGGCTTAAGGTTAATTGCACCAGTTTGAATTAAGTAATTGAGCGCCTGTTCAAGAGCAAAATGTTGCATAAGGCGACGTTAGACTTTTATGCCTTTATGCAGAGCAACAATGCCACCTGACAGGTTGTGGTATTCGCAAAAGCCAAAGCCCGCATCCAGTACCATATTTTTCAAGGTCTCTTGATCAGGGTGTTTGCGGATAGATTCAGCTAGATATTGGTAAGATTCTTTATCGTCAGCAATGAGATCGCCAAGGGTCGGCATAACATTGAATGAATAAAAGTCGTAGAATTTTTTAAGAAATTCAGAATCTGTTTTTGAAAATTCTAAAATTAACAAGCAGCCACCTGGTTTTAAAATTCGGTGCATTTCAGCTAACGCCTGATCTTTATCGGTAACATTTCTAAGGCCAAAGGCAATAGAAACGCAATCAAAAGTATTGTCTGCAAAGGGTAAAAACTGAGCGTTTAGCTGAACAAAATCTACGCCAAAAATTCCTTTATTGATTAAATTTTTACGCCCTTCACCAAGCATTGCAGCGTTAATGTCAGACAGGATAACATGGCCAGATTCACCTACTTTTTTGCGAAATGCAATGGCTAAATCTCCTGTTCCACCAGCAATATCTAAAATTTTGTCACCCGTTTTAACATTAGAAGAGGCGATGGTGTAGCGCTTCCATAATCGGTGCGCGCCGAACGATAGCACATCATTCATCAGGTCGTATTTGCTGGCAACAGAGTCGAACACACCTCGAACTAAATTTTGCTTATCTTCGGTAGCGACGTCTTTAAAGCCAAAATGTGTTGTATTATCCATAAGTCTTATTTTATTGGGTAGGCTCTGAAGTCGCTACCTGTATAAATTTGAGTAGGACGGAAAATTCGATTATGTGCCACTTGCTCGTGCCAGTGTGCTGCCCAGCCTGCTGATCTTGCCATGGCAAAAATTGGTGTAAAGTGTTCCTTCGGAATTTTGAAAATTTCCGAATATAAGATGCCTGAGTAGAAATCTACATTTGGAAATACGCCTTTTTCAGAAAGTAACTCTTCGCAAACTCGCTCTACCTCTAGTGCTGTTTCAAAACGTTTAGACAAAGTAATTTTGGCTTTTTTGACATAGGCGCTAATCATTTCTTGCAATATTTTTGCCCTAGGGTCTTTGACACTATATTCCCTATGGCCCATGCCCCAAATAACTTGTTTATTCTTTAGGCGATTTTCAATATAGCCACGTGCATTTTTAGCTTCACCAATTTCATCTAACATTTTAAGCACGTCTTCATTAGCGCCACCATGTAGCGATCCTGCTAATGTGCCAACTGCTGCAGAGATTGAAGCAAAAGGGTTTGCTAATGTTGAGGCGGTCACCATGGCTGAAAAAGTACTGGCATTAATCGTGTGTTCTGCATGCAAAATTAGGCAGGCATCAAATAATTGCACGATGTCATCATCTGGCTCTTCACCAAAAGACATGTACAAAAAGTTTTTTGCATAAGACATATTCTTGCTAGGTGGAATAGGGTCATAGCCAGCGCTAATTCTTGCCCACATGGCAACTAAAGTACTCATGTTGGCAATAATTTTAGTCAGTGCACTTTGAGTAAAAGCCGAGTCAGGATCTTTGGCGCCGGCATCTGGATAGAAGGTAGCCATAGCTGCAATAGCAGTTTGTAATACATCCATAGGGTGTCCGCTAGCCGGCAGCGCCCACATCATTTGTCTAATATTTCGCTTTACTTCATAGCGCTTGTGCAGCACACAGCGAAATTCTTCTAGAGCTGTTTCGCTTGGTAATTCGCCATCTCTAAGCAGCATTGCAACTTCTTCAAAAGAGGCATTCTTTGCTAAATCTTCGATAGAGTAGCCACGATAAGCCAAGATACCATTTTTTCCATCAATAGAGGAAATGGATGATTCTGTTGCTGGAACGCCTGCGAGACCTGGAATGTATTCAATCATAATAAGCGCTTAAGCGTTAAACCGAAAAAGACGAGCCACAGCCACAAGTTGTTTTTGCATTTGGGTTGTGAATGATAAAGCGAGAGCCTTGTAAGTCTTCAAGATAGTCAACCGTTGCACCCACTAAATATTGATAACTCATTGGGTCTACAACCAGTTGAACACCGTTATTTTCAACGCCAGAATCTCCCTCCTTGTGCTCTTCATCAAAGGTAAATCCGTAAGAAAATCCGGAACAGCCGCCGCCAGTAATATAGACGCGTAGACGCAAATTGTCGTTTTTCTCTTCTTCTATTAAAGTTGAAACTTTGCTGGCAGCGCTATTACTAAAAATAATATCTGCTTCTTCTAATACTTCTGACATGGTGTCTCCTAATTTAAGGTAGCAAGCCAATAGATGATAGCCCAGACCTCTCGTCTAGACCGAACATGATGTTCATATTTTGAACAGCTTGGCCTGATGCGCCCTTGACTAAATTATCAATGACGGATGTTATTACCAACTTACCGCCAACTGCTTTTTGTGCAGCAATTTGGCAGAAGTTACTTGATTTGACATTACGCGTTGCAGGCACGATACCTGCGCCAAGTACGGTAACAAAATGCTCATCTTTGTAAGCATTCTCAAGGATTAATTGTACATCAACGTCAGACTCTAATAAGTCCACATAAATTGTGGATTCCATGCCGCGAATCATTGGTACTAAGTGCGGGATGAAGGTTAGACCAATGGATTTTCCACCTGCTAATAAGCTTAACTCTTGTTTAATTTCTGGATAGTGACGATGGCCACTCACGCCATAAGCCTTAACAGATTCGCTGGTTTCACATAGTAGCATTGCTTGGTTTGCACCACGCCCTGCACCGCTCACACCCGTTTTAGAATCAACAATAATGTTTGATAAATCAATTAAATTCTTTTCAATTAAAGGTTTAAGTGCCAATAAAACGGTAGTTGGGAAGCAACCTGGATTGCCAATTAATTGAGCATCTCTAATTTGCGAACGATTAATTTCAGACAATCCGTACACGGATGACGCTAATAATTCATCTTGGAAATTTTCCAGGCCGTACCATTGTGCATACTCATCTTTGTCACGCAAGCGGAAATCTGGCCCTAGGTCAATTACTTTGATGCCTTTATCGATAAAGTTGCCGGCAGTTTTCATGGCCACACCATGCGGTGTTGCAAAGAAAATAACGTCGCATTCATCTAGAATTGCATCATCAGGCGCTGTAAAGGCTAGCTTTGTTTGTCCCGCTAAAGAAGGGAAGAATTCACCAACAAGCTGTCCTGCTTCTGAGCGAGAGCTGATTGCAATCACTTCTACGTCTTCATGGTTATGAAGGTGTCTTAGTAGTTCGATTCCGGTATAACCGGTGCCGCCAATAATGCCTGCTTTAATCATAATATCTTAAAAGTTAGTGCGTCTCACCAAGCATTTTTTCAAGGTAATGAATGTTCATGCCACCTTTTTGAAATACTTTATCTTCCATGATGCGAGCCTGCAAAGGGATGTTGGTTTTAATACCGTCAATGACCATTTCACTGAGTGCATTTTGCATTTTGATAATCGCACCAAGACGCGTGTCAGAATAAGTAATCAGCTTGCCAATCATTGAATCGTAATGAGGCGGCACTGTGTAGCCGTTGTAAACATGCGAATCAACACGAACGCCTAATCCACCTGCAACATGGTATTGGGTGATCTTGCCAGGAGACGGCATAAAGTTGTTCGGATCTTCAGCATTAATACGACACTCAATAGAATAGCCTTTAATAACAACTTCATCTTGAGTGAAAGATAGTGGCTGACCATCAGCAATTAAAATTTGCTCACGAACAATATCAACACCGGTAATCATTTCAGTAACAGGATGCTCAACTTGCACACGCGTATTCATTTCGATGAAATAAAATTTATCATTTTCAAACAAGAATTCAAATGTGCCTGCACCACGATAGTTGATAGCTTTACAAGCATCAGCGCAAACTGCACCAATTTTGTTACGAAGTTCAGGGGTGATACCAGGAGCTGGTGCCTCTTCGACAACTTTCTGATGGCGACGCTGCATAGAGCAATCACGCTCACCAAGATGCACAGCGTTGCCGTGCTCGTCAGCTAAAATTTGAATTTCAACATGGCGAGGCGTGGTTAAAAACTTCTCCATGTAAACTTCTGCATTGCCAAAAAAGCTTAATCCTTCAGTTTTGGCAAGCTCAATTGAAGCAAGCAAGTCTTCTTCTTTTTCTACTACTTGCATGCCACGTCCACCACCACCACCAGAAGCTTTAATAATAATCGGCAAGCCAATGTTGCGGGCAATTTCCATATTTTTAATTGGGTTTTCGCCTAGTGCGCCATCAGATCCAGGCACGCAAGGCACGCCAGATTTTTGCATGGCTTCAATGGCCGCAACCTTATCACCCATTACGCGGATATTTTCCGCACGAGGTCCAATAAAGATAAATCCACTTTCTTCAACACGCTGAGAGAAGTCAGCGCTTTCTGATAAGAATCCATAGCCTGGATGAATCGCATCTGCATGCGTTACTTCTGCTGCAGCAATCAATGCCGGAATGTTTAAATAGCTATCAGCCGAAGGGGGTGGGCCGATACAAACTGCTTCATCAGCAAGTCGTACGTGCTTAAGATCTTTATCTGCTGTTGAATAGACAGCAACCGTTTTAATGCCAAGCTCTCTACAAGCTCTTAAAATTCTAAGAGCAATCTCACCGCGATTGGCAATTAGAACTTTTTGAATTTTATTTAAGGCAATCATTTAATAACAACAAGCGTTTGACCAAATTCAACGGCGTCGTCATCTTTGCATAAGATTTCAGTTACAGTGCCTGATTGATCCGCTTCAATTTGGTTCATGATTTTCATCGCTTCAACGATACAAATGGTGTCACCTTGATTAACATGCTGACCGATTGTAACAAAAGCATCTGAAGTTGGTGAAGCTGAGCCGTAAAAAGTACCAACCATTGGAGAGGTGATTGGATGGCCATCAATAGTTGCTGGCGCATCAATTGCTGATTCAACTGCCGCTACTGGCGCTGCAATTGGTGTGGGCGCAGCCATTGCAACTGGTGCTGCCATAGGTGTATTGCCATAACGTGAGATGCGAACTGACTCTTCACCTTCAACAATTTCAATTTCTGCCATGCCAGATTGCTCTAGCAATTCCATTATTTTTTTTACTTTACGAATGTCCATGTTCTTCTACCCCTTTGATTTAATGTGTTTAATTGCTGCACTGAGTGCGAATTCATAGCCTTGTGAGCCAAAGCCAGAAATAACGCCTTGTGCGATGTCTGAAAAATAAGATTTTTTACGGAAGTCTTCACGCTTGTAAACGTTAGACAAGTGCACTTCTGTAAATTCAACACCAACTGCTAATAAGGCGTCACGTAGTGCAACGGATGTATGCGTGAATGCTGCCGGATTAATAATAATGTATTTTGTGCCGTTGCTACTTGCTGCGTGAATTTTTTCAATCAAGCCAACTTCTGCGTTATCTTGATGATGCTCAAGTACAAGACCTGCATCTGCTGCTAATTTGGTTAAGTTGTTAACAATGTCATCAAGTGTTTGAGCGCCGTAAAGATCTGGCTCACGTGTACCGAGCATGTTTAGATTTGGGCCATTTAGTAATAAGATGTCCATAACACTCACAACAAGTTTCAAATAAACATGATTTTACCACCAACATCACGCATCTTAGTCGTTTTTGACTGACTTTTAGCGACTAAGTTTTATGTTTATTTAACCTTATTGAGGTGTTCAAGATAGCCTTGTGCATTAATTTCACCAACAATACGTTGGCCGCGATGTTCAATACCATCTTTGAAGAATAAAATCCCCGGCGGACCGATGATATTAAACTTGGCCATTAATGCTTTATCAGCAGCGTCGTTAGCAGTGACGTCAGCTTGTAGAGCGATGACATTTTTCATAGCGTCAACAACGCTGTTGTTTGAAAATACAAAGCGTTCGAGCTCTTTACAAGAGATACACCAATCAGCATAAAAATCAAGCATGACAATCTGGTTATTCTTTTGAGAGCGAACCAGTGCTTGGTCTAAATCTTCAATGCTTTTAATTTTCTCAAATTGTATATGAACCTGTGCTACCTGAGCGCCTGATGCACTCCAGCCAGATAGTGGTGCTAGCATGTCGCCACCACCTCTGGCCACCAAGCCCCACAACAGAATTCCGTAGAACATGATTAGTAAGCCAACAGCTTTAAAGAGTCGAATCCAGGCGCTCGGTGTATCACCAAGTTTGTTAAGTACACCCATGGCAATTGGTGCAATACTAAAGATTGCCGCCCAAAGCACTAATGAGGCGATTGATGGAATAACACGCTCAATTAGCCAAATAGCAACCGCTAACATCAAGATGCCGAAGATGTATTTAACATTATCCATCCAGCCACCAGCACGTGGCAATTTAGATACGCCAGCGCCAATTAGGATTAGCGGCGCACCCATGCCTAAACTCATTACAAATAAGGACAATCCGCCCAACAAAGCATCGCCAGTTTGGCCGATGTAGATTAGAGCACCTGCCAATGGCGGCGCCACACAAGGGCCAACAATCAATGCCGATAAGAAGCCCATAATTGCAACACCAATTAAATGGCCACCTTTTTGATTATTACTAATATTGGTAATTTTATTTTGTAAGCCGGCCGGCAATTGGATTTCATAATATCCAAACATTGAGAAGGCAAGTGCTACAAAGATTAAACTGAAGACTGCGAGAATCCAAGGCGTCTGGAACAGCACTTGTAAATTTTCACCAAAATAGCCTGCTAAAACGCCAGCCATTGAGTAAGTAACACTCATCGCTAAAACGAAAACGATCGACATAATTAGCGCTTTGCGCGTGGTTATTTCACCTTTTTGACCAACAATAATGCCCGATAAAATCGGAATCATTGGGAATACGCAAGGTGTTAGCGATAATAATAAGCCAAAACCAAAGAAACTGATTAATACCCAAAATAAATTATCTTGCTGAAGTAGAGCCGCAATTTGATCTGTTTCGTTTAATTCTGCGTTGGGCTGTAATGCAGTTTGTATTGTATCTGAAGTAGTGCTCGTCGCATTGGATGAGCCTTGTATTGGCAAAACTAAATCAACCTTTTTCTCTTGTGGAGGGTAGCAAATTCCACCCGTCCAACAACCTTGGTATTTGGCAATAAAACTAATATTCTGACTTTTAATATTGCGTAAAGGCACTTCAAGCTCTAACCTGCCCTTGTGAATTTGAACCTTGCCAAATAAAGGATCGTCTTTAATTTTTCCTTTAGGAAAATCAATCTTGCCAATTTCTGCGCCTTTGACATCAATAAAAAATTTATCATGATATAAATAATATTCAGGATGAACATCCCAAGTAACTAACAACGTTTTGGCATCAAATGTATTAACTGAAAATTTAAAGGCTTCATCAGCAGGCAGTGGCTCATCAGAGATTGGTATCATTTTTTCAACGATTGATTGCGCGCCTTTTTTGACTTTTGAAAACATTTCAAAAGCGTTTTCAGCCAATGAAGGTTTTTTTAGATTACTAATATCAAGCTCAACAGTTTTGCTGATGGGTGGATAGCAAACACCTAAATCGGCACAGCCTTGGAAGGTAATATTGAGTAGCAAAGAATCCGCATCACCTTTTGAAACTGGAATTTTGACGACTACTGAATTTCTATAAACGCCAATTTTTCCAAAAAACTCATCGTTTTTGATTTTTGCTGGTGGAAATTTAGCCACACCAAGTTGATGAGAAAGATCACTTGATGTTTTTATTTTTTCTTTATAAAGGTAATAACCTTGAGCAATATCCCAGTTTAAAATGATCTCATCATTAACCAATTTAGCCTTAAAAGCAAAGGCCTCATCAGCAGGAAGCAGTTCGCCTTGTGCATTAGAAAAACTTGAAAATAACAGTAAAAATAAAGGCAATAAAAATCGCTTCATAAATCTCTCCTCAAAATAAGATGGGTTAATTATAAGTTATGTGGCGCTTTAAAATAAACTTTAAAAAACCCCAAACATTTATACGTTTGGGGTTTTTTAAAGTTTCATTATCCACCTGTTTTTAAAACAAATGAATAAAAGGCTAATTTAGCCAATTCTTGCTGTAATTGCATCAAGTACAGCTTGCGATGAAGTTGCATCAACGCTAAGTAACAAGCCTTCTTCTTTGTAGAATCCTACTAAAGGCGCAGTTTGATCATTGTATACATTCAAACGATTGCTGATTGCTTCTTCAGTTTCGTCTTCACGTTGTACGGCAGCACCACCACATTTGTCACATACGCCTTCAACTTTAGTCGGGTTAGACTTGGTGTTGTAAATTGCACCACAAGCTTTACAAGTGCGACGTGTCGTTAAACGATCAAGAATCACATCACGTGGAACATCGATTTCAACAGCTGCATCTAATTTTTCGCCCATTTTTTCAAGTAGTGCTTTTAAAGCTTCTGCTTGTGGAATTGTGCGTGGGAAACCGTCTAATAAGTAGCCAGATTTACAATCGTCTTCTTTAAGACGCTCTTCCATAATGCCCATGATCAGGTCGTCAGATACTAAATCACCTGCTTTCATAGCTGCTTGTGCTTGCTTGCCAAGCTCAGTACCTGCTGCAACTGCACCACGTAAGATGTCGCCCGTAGAAATTTGAACCGAACCGTCAAGCTTAGTTAGTAATTTTGCAACAGTACCTTTGCCTGCACCTGGCGCACCTAAAAGAATTAATTTCATAATGTTTCCTTGGAATAAGTTAATAAAAAAATCAACCTTACTTTTTAATCTTTAAGGTCAAAATTGAGCAAAAATTATATCATAGAGATGTGATATTTACAATTTGATTCTTACACTAATTCAATTATTGCAACTGGTTCTGATACATTTATTAAAAATATTGAAAGTACAATAGCTAGTTTAGATACTAAAAAATCTCAAGTTCTTATTGAGGCTATTATTTTAGAAATTAGCTCATCAGATGCTAAAAATTTAGGCATTCAATGGCTAGCTAAAGGTGCTAATGGTGTTGGCTTGCTTAATTTCAATAATCTTATTTCATCATTATTAACTGATTCTACCGATTTATCTTTTTTGAAAAAAAGTGGAAGTATTGGTATAGGTAATATTTCGAATAATAAAGGTTTTGGAGTTGTGCTAAGTGCTTTAAATTCTTTTGGCAATGCAAATATTTTATCTACTCCATCTATTGTTATATTGGATGATATGCAAGGTGAAATTATTGTTGGTCAAGAAGTGCCTTTTATTACCAGCAGAGAAACAAATACTGATTCAAAATTATTTCAAAATTTAGAAAGAAAGGATGTTGGGCTCAAGTTAAAAGTAAAACCTCAAATTAACAACAATGGTAATATAACCTTGAGTATTGAGCAAGAAATGTCTTATCTTTTGCCTAGCTCGAATGCTTCTGATGTTATCACTTCTAAAAGAAAAATCAAAACTACAGTAATTGTCAACAACAATCAACTGCTCATTCTTGGTGGTTTAATTGATGACTCCGAAAGAGATACTGGAATGTCAGTACCATTATTAAGCGATGTCCCAATTTTTGGCGATTTGTTTAAACAGACTAATAAAACTAAAGAAAAGCGTAATTTGTTAATATTTTTAAGACCTACAATTTTATCTGATGAAATTATTGACAATATCGGTACTAATAATATCAAAAATATTAATTCTATTCTTCCATCTGAAAATTTATTTGAAAAGGTGAATTAATGTATTGTTATGTTGGCGGTAAAGGCTCCGGAAAATCTTATTCTTGTGTTCAAAATGTTTGCTTACCTGCTTTCAAACAAGGTATTCCAGTAGTTACCAATATACCGCTTAATGTTGATTTAATTCGTAAGGACTTTATTCATGCAGATGTAGTTGTTATTGATGAAATGACCGAACAAGATATAATTAGTACGCCTGCAGGCACAATATTGGTTATTGATGAAATTCAGCTAATTTGTGGAGCTGGAGTTACTTACACGAAAATTTCTAATGAATTATTAGAGTTTTTTTCAAAATCTCGTCATAAGGTTGACAAAGGTAGAGCTATTAATATTGTCGTCATTTCTCAAACTTTGGATGGTATTGGCAAGCCAATTAAGGCATTAATAGATACATTGTATAAGTGTCGTAAAATGACAGCTATTGGCTCTTCAAAAAGATATCAGATAAAGCAATATGAAATGTCTGGTGGCTCAATTATTAATAAATCACATCCGCTTTCAACAGCTAATGGTAAATATTTAGAAGATGTTTATCGATATTATTCATCAAATTCTCAAAATATTTCATCATCTGAAGGTGTTGTTCAAATTCAAGAAAAATTAATTAAAGAAAAAACAATTTTTAGTAATCGCTTAGTACAATTTTTTATCGCGACCCCAATGATATTATTTTTAATATATTATTTCTTTTTATCCACTATTTTTGAAGATTTAAATCCTAATTCTAAATTAGAAAATTCTAATTTAACTTCAAATAATTCTGTAAATATTTCAAAATCAGTATCAAGTCAACAAATTAATATTATTCCAATTGATAAATATTTAAAAATAAATATACTTTATGGTTACCCAGTTATTTATTTAAATGGAATGATAATTAGCGGAAGTCCGTATTTTTCATTACATTCAGAATTGAAAAATATTAATATACCTAGTATTTCATTATCAAAATTACGTCAAATGGGATTTAAAGTTAATCGATTAACGGATGAACTTTATATTGTTAACGATAATCTTATTTCATATAAAGATAAATTGATACCTAGAAGATCTAAGGCGTTTGATTTTTTTGGCGGCTACTGCAAAGCCAAAAAATCAAACGCCTTAGATCTTTTATTATTTAAATGCTATTTTTATTTAATATATGCAAAATTTCCCCTGAAGGCGACGATATCGACATGTTTAAATAATATATTAAATGCTGAGAATTAAAATTTAACCTTATAAATCCATCTCCTATGCGGAAAAAAATTTTCAAATTAGGGATCCCTAATTTAAGGAAAAAATATTCAATCTATGATGTTATATAAATTTTGGCTTATCTATCTAAGAATATTCCGTTATGATTTTTAGTGGTGCGTTTATGATGTGAATTTAAGTTTCTATTTTTGGATTGGGGTATTCGTAATCTTGCACTGCAAGGGCACACGTGGTAAAATACCCGAAATTTTTATAAAACTATCTTTTGATCAATTAGAATGACAACATTAAAAAACAAAAAAACTAACCAAGCACTCACATCTCTAGGCAAGGCGCACTCTAGTGCGCTAACCAAGCTTAAACAGCTTTTTGTATTTTTATTACTAACCCTATCACTCAACACTACCGCCGTTGATGCTCGCCAAGCAGGCGAGCAAATACAATCTCAAATAGTCAATAAAGCCATCAGTACTACTGAGGGCTATATCAACACCCAAGCCAACGAGTTTATTAATAACTTTGGCAAAGGTAGAACTTCAATCAGCATCAAGGGTATTGAATCAGATAAGCCAAGCTATAGTATCGATACCATTCAGCCTATTAGTGAATTCAATACTGACATTCAAGAGCTAACTTACGTCCAAG
>FXLX01000002.1 GCA_900180385.1 uncultured Candidatus Thioglobus sp.
GAAGTTTTAATATAAACGGCTCAGATTTAAAATTTAGCAGAACCTCGTTGAATTTTATCTATAATTTTTAAACACCTAACAAATCACTCCACCTGACCACTGACGTGTCAGGTGAGTTCAGGCGTTAAATTCTTCAAAGGAGCATTATATAAGTGGGCATAGTAAAGGGGATGTGGCTGGAAGAACAAGAACGTGGATACAGTTCAAATGAAGAAAAAACTGTGTGCTCAAATTGCTTTGATGAATATGGGCTAAAACAGTTTATTGAAGAACACCAGACTCACTCTAGCTGCTCATATTGTGAAACTGATAATGAAGTCGCTGCTTGTGAACTAGATTCTTTAATTGAGCATATTCTAACTAGCATTCATCTCGAATGGGGACATCCAGCAGATGAAGGCCTTCGTTGGGAGGGGGGCTGGCAATTTTCAACTGTATATGACATTTGGGATTTACTGGATAATATTGGCTTAGATAATATCCATGGTGATACTTATGAAGACATTTGTAATTCGATCCATAACCAAGAATGGTGTGAAAGAAACCCGGGCTCTCTAAGCACCGATAGAACGCTATTCTTTGGATGGCAGAATTTTTGTGCTTTTATAAAAAATAAAGCTAGGTATGTTTTTTTTAAAGCTAAAAACCCAGACTATGATGAAGATCAGCATGACGAAATGGATCCGGTTAATATTCTTGACGCTTTAGAAACAATTATTAATAAGATTGGCCTTGTTGAGGAAATTAGTGTGGATACTCAAATCCATCGAGTTAGGGTTGTAAATCCAGACGATAATCTAGAAACAGCACAGGAGTTAGGCTCTCCACCGAACGAGTTTGCTACGATGGCAAATAGGATGAGTCCCGCTGGGATATCAATGTTTTATGGGGCTTTTGATGTTGAAACTGCTATCAAAGAAACCTATGAGCCAGGTGAAATAGAGAAAAAAGCGGTTTCAGGAATATTTGAGCCCATCAAACCACTATCTGTAATAGACCTATCGGAAAAACTATATATTCCAAGCTTGTTTGATGAGCATGAGAGAGATAATCGTGACTACATGAGGTTTCTTTTTGACTTTGTAAGTGACTTCACAAGGCCAATTGAAAGAAGTGACCGAGCACATATTGATTACGTTCCAACACAAGTTGTAACTGAATATATTAGGTACCTTTTTAAGAGTGAGAAAGAAAATCAAATTGATGGAATTATGTATCCTAGCTCTAAAAATGATGGAAAAAAGGCAATAGTTATTTTTGCTAATTCAGATCAGTGTGTTGAGTCAGCTGAGTCTTCAAAAGAAGGGGCTATTTTGCAATTAGTTAGTGTGGAGACTTACGCACTAAAATGAATTTAACAAGGCACTGCACTCGGACGGCAATTCCGCTACGCTCCATTACCGCCGGTGAGCTGGGTTGTTAGCTGTACAAAATTCAAATATTAGTTTATAACCAAGCAAAGGAACATATATTGTACAACTCGTTACTGTTCAAAAAAAATAACCAGAAGACAACTAACATAGCATAATATCTACTAGCTTTGTTTTTCATATACTGATGAACTAAATTTGTATTTCTAGTAGAAAAGGAAGACATGACAGAAACTAATATAATTTTCAATTCACTTTTGGTCGCTTGTTCTGTCATTATGGTTATTTTTCTATCTCGACCTAAGCTACGAAATAATGAAACATGGCAAGCCATGCTAACACCGCTTTCATCAATAGTCGGAAGCGGGTTTCTTATAATGGCACCATTACTTGCAAGTATTGTTGGTAAGCTTTCTCCACTGGCTGTTTTAGGGATTGTTACGCTTGCATATGGTATCGGTCACGTTATCAGGTTTAATATTTTACATGTGGAGCCGAGAAGCAATGACGGTACCCTTTCTAAAGGAGCAAAAAAAGTAGAGTATCTTGGAAATATTGTCTTAGTTTTAGCATACATGGTAGCTGTTGCTTTCTATCTATCGCTACTGTCTTCATTCTTATTAAGCTATCTTGGCTTTTCAAACTTGGTTTATGAGCGTTGGCTCACAACAATTATCATCACTTTCATAGCCGTAATTGGTTACTTAAAAGGCTTGGGCGGTTTGGAGAAGCTGGAATTTTTATCAATGACCGTTCAATTAGCTATTGTAGTCGCTTTGTTGATTGGCTTAGGGATTTTTGGAATGACATTCTTAGCGTCTGATGAAATGCTTAAATTTACTTATCAAGATAGACCCATATCAACTAAAATTCAGATGTTGGCAGGAGCATTATTGGTCGTTCAAGGTTTTGAAACATCTCGATTCATAGGTGAGAAATACTCCCCAGAAGTGCGTGTTGCCAGCATGCGAAATGCTCAAATAATATCCGCTATTTTGTATGTTGTATCGGTTATATTATTTATGCCCATTGTACAAAAAATTGATCTAATGCACATTGAACTGGCTCAAATTATTGAAGCTACTGGCTCTGCTGCACTTGTTCTACCACTTATGCTAATTGTTGCCGCTCTTATGAGTCAATTTAGTGCCGCTGTTGCGGATACAGGAGGTGCTGGAGGACTTTTAAATGAAAACAGTAACAACCGCTTATCCACTAAACTTAGCTATGTTGGCGTCTCAATAAGTGCAATTTTGCTAGTTTGGTCTGTTGATTTAATGGAAATTATAGCACTGGCATCCAGAGCTTTTGCAACCTATTACTTATTGCAAACATTGTTAGCACTTTTTTACTGTTATAAGGATTGTGCTCTTGATTCTAGAATGACACTTATCAATAGATGGCTTTATATTGTCATTGCGTTAATATTATTATACGTTATTATTTTTGCTATTCCTGCTGAGTAAAACAGCTAACAAGACGTTCGAAGGGGCTAACTGACTAAGCGGTTGATTTACTTTATTTATGTTCGGTAAGTAAGTCGTAGATTCAAGTTCTGTGCCATCAATCCGTTAGCCCCTCAACTGGGCGTTATTCTAAATTAGGCGAAAGCAATCTCTCTGCTTGATCTGGCGAAATACCTTTCCTGCTGGCGTAATCTTCAAGCTGCTCTTGGTTTATTTTTGCTACACCAAAATAACGCGAGTCAGGATGAGCAAAGTACCAGCCGCTCACACTTGCTGTTGGTAGCATTGCATATGAGCTAGTGAGTGTCATGCCGATATTTTTTTCAACATCGAGTAATTCCCAAATTTTGTCTTTTTCACTGTGTTCAGGGCAAGCGGGGTAGCCAGGTGCAGGGCGGATGCCGCGATATTTTTCTTCAATAAATTCATTATTATTAAAACCTTCATCACTATAACCCCAAAGTTCTGTACGAAATTTATAATGCATCATTTCAGCAAAAGCTTCGGCCAAACGATCAGCCACCGCTTTAATCATAATTGAGTTGTAATCATCATAATCAGCTTCGTAAGCCTCAACTAGGGGATCAATGTTAATGCCTGCGGTAACCGCAAATGCACCCATGTAGTCTTGAATATTAGTATTTTTAGGTGCGATAAAATCACTTAAACAGAAGTTAGGTGTGTTGCCTTTTTTATCAAGTTGTTGACGCAGATGATTTAGCGTCATTAACGCATCGCCATTTTCATCATACAGTTCAATATCTTCATTAACACTATTGGCAGCAAACAAACCAACAACCGCATTGGCTGTTAATAGCTTTTCATCGATAACTTTTTTAAACATAGCTTGTGCATCTTTATACAGATCAGAGGCGGATTCACCCACCACCTTATCGGTTAAGATATCAGGAAATTTACCAGCGAGCTCCCAGGTGCGGAAAAATGGCACCCAGTCAATGTATTCAAAAATTTCAGCTAAATCGTAATCCTTAAAGACTTGTACGCCGATTTGATTTGGTGTGGTAATGGTATCAAATTTTAGCTTTGGCTTGTTGGCACGCGCTTTATCCATTGAAACAAGTTTATTCTTGCCTTTATTAGCACGGCGCTGGCGTACCACCTCGTACTCTTCTTTAGCTTGTGCCATTAGCTTCGGCTTAGCTTCTGATGAGAGTAGATTGGAAGCCACACCAACTGCCTTAGAGGCATCTTGTACGTAGAACACACCCTTGTCATACTCTGGCTCAATCTTAACGGCAGTATGCGCTTTAGAGGTGGTTGCGCCACCAATCATTAGCGGCAGCGTAAAGCCTTGACGGGTCATTTCTTTGGCAACAAATACCATTTCATCAAGCGATGGAGTAATTAGCCCAGACAGGCCAATAATATCAACATTTTCTCTTTTGGCAGTTTCTAGAATGGTTTCTGTTGGCACCATAACACCAAGATCAATAATTTCGTAATTATTACAAGATAACACAACACCAACAATATTTTTACCGATATCGTGAACATCACCTTTGACTGTGGCCATTAAAATCTTGCCTTGTGAAGTTGAGGCACAATCTTCTTTTTCTGCCTCTAGGTATGGGTCCAAATATGCCACTGATTTTTTCATCACTCGTGCAGATTTAACCACTTGAGGTAAAAACATTTTTCCAGCGCCAAACAAATCACCGACTACATTCATGCCATCCATCAGCGGACCTTCGATAACCAAAATAGGGCGGCCTAATTTGTCATAGGCTTCTTGCGTGTCTTCGTCAATAAATTTGGTAATGCCTTTTACTAAAGCGTGCTGTAAGCGTTTTTCAACACTCCAAGTTCGCCATTCTAAATCCCTAGGATTTTCTTTTAGTTCACCGGTGCTGGAGAATTTTCCAGCAATATCAACCAGGCGCTCTCCTGCTTGCGCATCACTATTAAGCACTACATTCTTCACAGCTTTTTTAAGCTCTGAATCGATATCATCATAAATCACTAATTGACCAGCATTAACAATCCCCATGGTCATGCCAGCTTTCACTGCATGATATAAAAACACCGAGTGAATGGCTTCACGTACTGGATTATTACCTCTAAATGAGAAGGATACGTTAGACACGCCACCAGATATTTTTGCATAAGGCAGATTTTTAGTGATCTCACGTGTAGCTTCGATAAAGTCTACACCGTAGTTATCATGCTCTTCAATACCGGTTGCAATTGCAAAGATGTTTGGGTCAAAAATAATGTCTTCTGGTGGGAAGCCAACTTCATTCACCAAGATATTATAAGCGTCAGTGCAAATCTCAATTTTTCGTTCTTGCGTATCAGCTTGACCAACTTCATCAAAAGCCATCACAATAATTGCCGCACCGTAGCGCTTACAAAGTTTGGCATACTTAACAAAGTTTTCCTTACCTTCTTTTAGTGAGATTGAGTTAACAATCGCTTTGCCTTGTGTGCATTTAAGCCCAGCTTCAATAATTTCCCACTTTGAAGAATCTACCATTAGTGGTACTTTGGAAATATCAGGCTCTGAAGCAATTAAATTCATAAAACGAACCATGGCCGCTTTGCCATCAAGCATGCCTTCGTCCATATTAATATCAACAATTTGGGCGCCGTCCTCTACTTGCGCACGACAAATATCTAGCGCTTCTTCAAATTCTTCATTAAGAATTAGGCGTTTAAATTTGGCAGATCCAGTAACGTTAGCACGCTCACCAACATTTACAAATAAAGAATCATCGCCAATATTAAAGGCTTCTAGGCCTGATAAGCGACACTCTGGTTTGATGTTAGGAATTTTTCGAGGACTAACGCCTTCAACTGCGTCAGCGATACATTTGATGTGTTCGGGTGTTGATCCGCAACAACCACCCAAGATGTTCACTAAACCTGAAGTTCCCCATTCGCCAACTTGCTCACTCATGGTGATGGCGCCTAAGTCGTATTCACCAAACTCATTAGGTAAGCCAGCATTTGGATGAGCTGACACATAAATATTGGACACACGTGAGAGTTCAGCCACATATTGACGTAATAAATCAGGGCCTAGTGCACAGTTAAGGCCAATAGAAATAGGATCAGCATGACGTAATGAATTATAAAAGGCTTCGGTCATTTGCCCTGAAAGCGTACGACCAGAGGCATCAGTAATAGTGCCTGAGATCATAATTGGTAATTCAATGTTGTCATCTTCAAACACTTGCTGTACGGCAAAAATAGCCGCTTTAGCGTTAAGCGTATCAAAGATAGTTTCAATTAGAATAATGTCTGAACCACCCTCGATTAAGCCGCGAGTTGACTCCATGTAAACGCCAACCAGTTCATCAAAGGTGACATTCCTAAAACCAGGATCATTTACATCGGGTGATAGTGAACAAGTACGAGATGTGGGGCCAATAACGCCCGCAACAAAGCGAGGCTTATCTTTAGTTGAAAATTTATCACAAGCCACTTTGGCTAAGCGCGCACTTTCAACATTAATTTCATAAGCGAATTCTTCCATCTTGTAATCAGACATGGAAGTTTGAGTAGCATTAAAAGTATTGGTCTCAATAATATCTGCACCCACTTCTAAATAAGAGCGGTGAATATCTTGAATAATTTTTGGCTGAGTTAATGATAAGAGATCATTGTTGCCTTGAACCAAAATGTGCCAATTTTTAAATCGTTCACCACGATACTCTTCTTCACTGAGTTTATGCTTTTGAATCATGGTGCCCATGGCGCCATCTAATACCAAAATTCGCCGTTCTAAAAGGCCTTGTAATATCTGTTTCGTATTCATTATCGCTATTATACCCAAAGCTTATAAGTGCCCATGCATCATAAGTTCAGCTTTATAATAGCCCTTAAATTTCAAACAAGGGTAGGGATGAAAAAAATATTAATAGCAGGGTTGCTGGTCAGTAGTTTTAATGCACAGGCGTTTTTAGACTTTAATAGTTATGACTCTGATTATAAAGATAACGATTGGCCAGTTTGGACACCGATGTTTTGGATGGAAAAGGTAACAGATAACGATATGTTTGGTGACAAACATAATTCTAATTATGACTATCCTTATAATAATCGCCCTTATAACGTTGGTGCTTCACAGTTTGATATGTCGAAAATGCCAACGCCTGATCAAGCATTTCAGGCCGAATCTCAAAGTATGCCAAGGCCTAACTATATGACACCTGCAGCAATGTCTTTTTCTAATCCGAATGGTATATCTTCATCGCAGTCAAATGAGTTGCCAAGCCCATATCCAGCTAATTATAATTTTATTGAGCCAAGAAGACCCCAGGGCCGCGGGTTTTAATTAAAGCTTGTTATTTTATATTATCATGTTATAATATAGTTTCTTAATAATAATTTAGATATGGAGATAAGACAAATGAAAAAACTTTTAGCAATGATATTAGTAGCAGCTTCTCTTAGTGCAAACGCATTTTTTAACAGCAACGATATGCCATGGAGTAATAGCAATGGTTATAACAACAACGGCTACCAAGATGATAACGGCATGTTCGGTTACAACCCATACGATTACTGGGATCCACGTTGGTATATGGAAGAAATGTCAAACATGGTAGATGAATTTGATGATGAATTCAATAATGACAACAACGGTTGGAATAACAACAACTACGGTGGTTACAACCCATACAACAACTTTAACAACCCTTGGAACCGCACACAAGGACCTGTTGCGCCAACTAAGTAAGTTTTAGTTAGTTCAAAAAAAACCAGCACAAGTTGCTGGTTTTTTTTTCGTCTATTAAAAACTAGAAGTGGTTTATAATTAAAAGTTATTATTAAAACAATAAGGGGAGAGGAAATGAAAAAAATGGTATCAGTATCATTAATGATAGTAGCACTTAATGCATCTGCAAACTTTGGCAATGGTCCGTGGAGCAATAATGGCTGGAACAATGGTTTTATTGCTCACAATCCATACTCAATGTTTACGCCAGATTGGTTTAGCGAAGAGATGGACGACATGATGGATGAGTTTGATTCAAACAACACGCCTTGGCGTAATAACAACAATTTTAATAATCAAAGACCATGGAATAATAATTACGGCCCAATGCAAAACCGTAATTGGAATCAAGGCCCTTGGAATAACAACTCTAACCCAATGCAAAATCGTAACTGGAACCAAGGTCCGTGGGGAAATTCACAGCCTTTTAACTTCCGCAACAATTCTTTTGGACCTATGAATAACGGCCCATGGAATAACACTAATAGATCAGTTCAACCAACAACAAAATAAAACTAACTAAATAAGGAAATATAATGAAAAAAATTATTGCACTAACATTAATGACAGTAGTACTTAGTGCTTCTGCTTTTAGTAACAACTGGAATAGCAATGATCCAATGAACTTTGGTAGTAATACACCATGGAGTAATGGTGGCAATTTTGGCAACATGAACAACGGCCCTTGGAATAACAATGGCTGGGGTCAAAATATGCCAATGAACAACGGCCACTTTAACAACGCACCTTGGAACAATGATAAGAGCTTTGGCCCAATGAAGATGGATTCAAATATGAGTCCATTTAACAACGGTGGCAATGGTCAGCCGTTTAACTTTGGCACAAGCACTTCTCCGTTCAATATGGGCAGAGGCTCAAATTCTTTTGGCCCTATGAACATGAACAGCACACCTTGGAACTATGGCTACAACCAAGCTATTCCAACAACAGCTGAAACAAACGTAGCACCAGAAGCAGCTAAGTAGTTTTTAGTTGTTTATTAAAGAGTCGGCCATAGGCCGACTTTTTTTTCGCTCAAAAAACAGAATTTTAAAAACAAGCATGCAAACGTCAGATGTTTGATTGAGGTAAAATTATTGTCCAAATTATCTATCTTTAATCTAGGCTAATAACATGAGTGCAGAATGTTTATTTTGTAAATTAAGAAATCAAGAAAGAATTATCGGTGAATGTGATTTAACCCTGACATTTATTGATAATTTCCCCGCATCTCCAGGCCATACATTGGTTATCCCAAAACGCCATTTTGCTACTTATTTTGAAGCCACAGAAGCTGAGCTTTTGGCTATTGGTATTGCTGTGCAAAAAGCCAAGGTGTTTTTAGATAAAGAGTTTGAGCCGGATGCCTACAATATTGGCATCAACAATGGCGAAGCAGCAGGGCAAAGTGTTAAGCATTTACACGTGCATTTAATTCCAAGATACAAAGGTGATGTTGAAGATCCAAAAGGTGGCGTGCGTTGGATATTAAAAAATAAAGCCAATTATTGGAATGATCGAGATAAAGTTAAAAAAGATTAAACAATTCAAAAAGTCCGTTAATTGTGGGCTTTTTATTATTAAAAATATTGGAAATTGTTTAAATGGAGGGGTTTAACTAAAGAAAGTAGTCAAAAATTTGATTACAAGGTCTTTAAAGGTTGTTTTTAGGGTCTTTTTAAGACTCTAGGATATCTTAGTATGGTTTTTTAATAAAATTTCGGAAATTTCAAGAATGGGGTTTTTACTAGAAGATTTGCTTGTATATCTAATAAGTACGGTGTATAGTTCAACTTCATACTTATAATTCTTGAGGAAGAGATGAACAACACAAAGCATAATTTAATTAAAACTTGTATCGGTTTAACACTCAGCATTAGTGCTGCGAGTTTTGCTAATTTTGGCAATCCAACGTCGATAATGTCATCATTTGACGGGCAGAATTTCGCTCAACCACAAACGCAAATGCAGCAGTTTGGTGGTAATTCTATGCCGTGGGGTGCTCAAGCTTATAATCAGCCTAGATATTCTAATTCTCGATACGCAGCGCCAAGACAACGTTATGCTCAGCCTGCTTATAATTCGATGCCATGGTCTATGAATAGCGCCCCGGTTCGTCAGGCTCAACCGGCACAATCTTTTGGAGGTATGAGTATGATGCCATTTAATCCGGGCATACCTCAGCAACAAGTACGTCAGCCGCAGTCATCATCATTTATGATGCTGGGTATGGATCAAGGTATTCGCTCAATGATGGAGCCAGGAAAAATTATGGCTGAAGAGGCGACACCTGGCATGTACATGAAGCCAACTTGGCGCTAGTCTTTAATTCTGATTAAACCAGCGCTCCAAGTGGCTGGCGAAGCTTTGTCGGTCAGCTTGGCTTAAGGGTGGTAGGCCGCCAGTTTGCACGCCACTTGATCGAATCACATCCATAAAATCACGCATACTAAGCTTTGACTTAATATTATTGGCATTAAACAATTCACCTCTTGGGCTTAATGCTGTTGCACCTTTGGTAATTGCTTCATCTGCCAAGGGTATGTCACTGGTAATTACTAAATCCCCTGGGTTTAGTCGTTTAACGATTTCATTATCAGCAATATCAAATCCTAATGGCACTTGAATAAAACTTAAATAGCAAGAGGGCGGTAGGTGCAAAGCATGATTAGCCACTAGCGTGATTTGGGTTTGTGTGCGATCAGCAGCCTTAAATAAGATTTCTTTAATAACAACAGGGCAGGCGTCTGCATCGATCCAGATTTGTGCTGATTCTATACCACTCATAAATAATCAATCAAAAAATAATTAGCTAAGATGATTATCCCATCTGATGCTCACCGTGTGACTTTAATGTATTTTGATACTTGTTGAATCTATTGTTGATGAGGTGTATAGTAAAAGACAAGTACATTATAAAAGGAGTTGGTATGAAACTTAAGAGTATGTTAACGACTGTCACAGAAACATTGTCAGCCTCTGGCACTTCAGTAGTAGTGCAAACATTGGCTAAAGATTATGCGCAATCTGTACACACGCAGGCCAAAATTGGTATTGAAGCACTTCAACCTTGGCATAAAGGTTATCAACAAGTTGTTAAGTCTTGGTCTAAGTTAAATGACAATGGACTTAAAGGTATGTCAAAAATGTATAACCATGGCCTCAAGCGAGTTTAAATTTTAAAGGTCGAAAAAAAAACCCGCGTTAGCGGGTTTTTTATTGGATCTTACTAAGTCCTAAAAAGGAATATCATCATCAAAGCCGTTGTCAACTGGGGTAATTGGATCTTGAGTTGGGGCTTGCACGCGTGGTGCATTTGGCGCTTGTTGTCCGCCAGCTTGCGGCGCACCAGCACCAGGGCCATCACGACGATCTAGCATTTGCAATGTACCGTTAAAACCTGAAACAACGATTTCAGTAGTGTAACGATCAGCACCAGATTTATCTTGCCATTTACGAGTTTGTAATTTACCTTCAACGTAAACCTTAGAGCCTTTGTCTAAATATTGGCCAGCAATTTCTGCTAATTTACCAAATAAACTAACGCGGTGCCATTCAGTTTTTTCTTGCTTTTGACCAGTGTTTTTATCTGTCCAAGACTCACTTGTTGCTACCGAAAGATTTGCAATTGCATTGCCATTTGATGCGTATTTAACCTCAGGTTTTTGACCTAGATTACCTACTAAAATTACTTTGTTAATGCCTGCCATTGAATTTTCTCCCGTTAATTTTTAAGTTTTTTCAGTGCGCATACTTAGGGCGATTAGCCACCAGATAATTGCAGTAAATGTGGTGAATAAGAATACACTATTCAAACCAAAATTGTTGTAAATCCATCCGCCAATTACACCGCCAACAAATGCACCAAAGAATTGTGAACTAGAATAAAAACCCATTGCTAGCCCGCGTTTATCGCTGCTTGCAGTTTTAGCGATGAGTGATGGTAGTAGGGCTTCTAGTGCATTAAAGGCGACAAAAAATAAAGTCAAAATCACAAAAAATGTCGTGTAATTTAGCTCACTTTTATAAAATAGGATTTGACTGAATGCCAGTATAAAAATTGAAAGTAAAAAAACTGTTTTTGTTTTTTGATACTTGGTGGCAACAATAATCATTGGGATCATGCCTAGGAATGACAACACGATAACAGGCAAGTATATTTGCCAGTTATCTTGAATACTAAGGATGTTGTTATCAACCAAGAAAATTGGTATTGCAATAAACGAACTGGTTAGGATTAGGTGAAGCGCAAAAATACTAAAATCTAATCTTAGTAAATCAGTTGTTAGGATTTTTTTAAAATTAGCGACAGAGAGTTTGTATTGTTTTATGGGTTTAGCGCTTGGCAATGTTGTAACAATAATTAGCGCCACAATTGATAGTGCTGCAATGATCCAAAACATACCTGATATACCAAACTGATGGCCAATAATTGGGCCTAATAGTAAAGCTAGCATAAATGCCATGCCAATTTGCACACCAACAAAAGCATTCGCTTTAGGGCGCTCCTCTTCACTGACGTAGTCAGCTAAAAATGCCATTAGAACGGCAGAAATTGCACCAGCGCCTTGCAAAGCTCTACCAGCAACCACTTGGTAGATATCAGTAGCATTAGCGGCAACAACACTACCGATAAAGAAAATAATGAGACCTAATACAAGCAAAGGTTTGCGACCATATTTGTCTGATAGGTAGCCAAATGGTATTTGGAAAAAAGCCTGGGTTAGTCCGTAAGCACCAATAGCAAGGCCAATATAAAGTGGCGTTACATTTTCATAGTGATCAGCATAGACTGAAAAAATCGGAAAAATTATGAACAAGCCGAGCATACGGGTTGCCATGATTAAAGATATCTTTAGTGCAAAGCTTCGCTCTAGTTTGGTCATTGATTAGGGGCTAAATTAGTCTTCTAGTGTGTAATGTGGTGTGTATAGCGGGTAGCTATTTTTAAGCACACGACGCGCATCTTTGGCTAATATCGGTGTATTGATAATATCGTAGTTGTGTGCCATTAAATGCAGTGCCGCTGGTACTGAAGGTGTGTTCGGGTATTTTTCAATGATGTATTTGCTACGATTAATTGCAGCAATATTAGCGCCTTTTTTCGTATAGTAAATAGCAACAAATAATTCATGACGAGATAAAATGTTTCTTAAAATTACTAAACGGGTTTTGGCCTCTTCAGTGTACTCAGTTTTAGGAAATTTATCGATTAGCGCCAAGTAGTAATTAAACGCATCACGTACTGAATTTACGTCACGCTGAGCATTGTCAGTGATATAGTCATCCAGGATTGAGCGAGATTTGTCTTCTGAAATAACACCGCGTAAATAATAAGCATATGGAGTAGAAAAGTGATCAGGGTAAAGCTTGATATAGCTATTTAAGCGATCAATAGCTTGATCGTAATCTTCATTTTTATAAAGTGCATAAGCAATTTCAAGCTTGGATTGTAGGGCGTACTTAGAGCCTGGATAAGCTGCTTGCAATTGTTCAAACAACTCAATGGCTTTATCCATAGATCCGACAGAAATCTGATCTTTTGCCTGAGTGAAAAAGGTTTTTGGCGACCAGCCTTTGGTGATTGATTCGCGTTTTTTCTCTTCCTCCCAGAAGCAACCGCCTAAAAATAAAGTTAGTAAAGGTAGGATAAGAATAAGTTTTTTCATGAATTGGTGTGTAAATTTATTATAAATATGCACATCATTATACTGACGCATAAGTATTATAATGGCAAAACTTAATCCAAGATTTAATCTTAATTAAATGTCAAAAGATAGTCCAAGAATTCTAATTAGCGAGCTATGTGAGGTGCTTGAAAATTACATGCCCAAATCCCAAGTGGAAGGCGTATATCAGGCATATATTATTGCTGCAACAGCACATGATGGTCAATATCGAAAGTCAGGCGAAGCTTATGTATTTCATCCACTTTCAGTGGCAATGATTTTGGCTGAATTGCAGCTTGACTATTATTGCATTGTTGCTGCAATACTGCATGATTGTATTGAAGATACCAGTGTTACTTACGAAGAGATTAAGTATGATTTTGGCTATGAAATTGCACACATTGTTGAAGGTGTTTCAAAGCTAACGGATTTAGAGTTCCATACCAATGTTGATAAGCAGGCGCAAAATTTCCGTAAATTATTTTTAGCCATGAGTGGCGATATGCGCGTTATGGTCATTAAACTTGCCGATCGCTTACATAATATGCGCACCCTGGGATCGATGGGGCGAGATAAACAACTTCGAATTGCTAAAGAAACCGCTGAGATACATGCGCCAATTGCCAGAAGGTTGGGTTTGAACAGTATTAGGGTTGAATTAGACAACCTATGTTTTGAGGCTATTTATCCTTTTCGTTATCGAGTATTAGTTAGTCAGATTAAAAAACAATGCGGCAATAGAACCAAAGTAATTACCCATATTCAAGAGCAGCTTAATACTCGCCTGCAGCAAGAAGGCTTGCCAAATGTTAATATTAGTGGTCGACGCAAGCAGCCCTGTAGTATCTACAAAAAGATGAAAAATAAGCGTTTGAGATTTTCTCAAGTGCTTGATATGTATGCCTTTAGGGTAATTGTAAGCGATGTTCCCCAGTGTTATCAAGCGTTAGGCGTTATTCATAATTTGTACAAACCTTTGCCGGGTAAATTTAAAGATTATGTGGCACTGCCAAAATCTAACGGTTATCAATCATTACATACTATTTTATTCGGTCCAAATAAAATCTTTGTTGAGGTTCAGATTCGTTCAGAGGATATGCACTTTGTCTCCGAATACGGTATTGCAGCACATTGGCATTATAAAAGTGATTCTGACAACGATTCTGAATTGGCGAGTAGTTGGCTCGGATCTTTGCTTGACATTCAGAAAAACTCTGGCACTTCGATAGAATTTTTAGAAGAAACCAAAAATGATTTATTTCCTTCAGAGGTATTTGTATTTACCCCTGGAGGCGATATTATGCAGTTGCCATATCGATCTACGGCGCTTGATTTTGCTTATATGGTGCATACCAATGTTGGCCATCGAGCAATGAAAGCTAGAATTGACCAAGTTAGCGCTTCGATTTCAACGCAATTGCACTCTGGCCAAACAGTAGAAATTATTACTGATGATAAAGCTAAGCCACATCCATCTTGGCTGCAAATGGTGGCTACCGCTAAGGCTAAGTCCGCTATTAAGGCATACCTTAAGTCACAATCCGCAACTGAGCTAATTCGTTTGGGTGAGTATTTATTGTCCAATGCATTTGATTATCAAAGTATTGACATGAGTAGTATTGGTGGTGATAAATGGAAAGTTTGTCTTGATGAATTAGGTTGTGATTCGCTAGAAGATTTGCATTTTCGTATCGGCTTGAGTGAAATTTTAGTCTCAGTTGTGCTGAATAAATTACAGCATGGTGATGATCAGCAGATAATGCAAAAGATTAAGATTAACACTACTCATGATAAAGCAATTAGTTTTGCACGTTGTTGTTATCCTATCCCTGGTGATAAAGTAGCCGGCATCTTAACCATATCAAAAGGCATGGTTATGCATCGAACTGATTGTGCGAATTTTATTCGTATTAAAGAGAAACATGCACAGTGGTTATCTGTTGATTGGGAATCTGATGGCGATGAAAATTTTGAAGTTAAACTAACTGTTGATGTGGCTAATCATCGAGGTACACTAGCTTCAGTTGCCAATACGGTTGCCAAACTAGAGAGTAATATTGAACATATTAAAGTTCATGAAAAGGATAATTCAATTAAAACCTTAGATTTGGTTATTAGTGTGGCAGATACATACCATTTGCAAGCAGTAACAAAATCCTTGAAAGCGCTAAAATTTGTTCAAAGTGTGCACCGGTTTTAAGTTATTCTCATTATTAAAATGACACATGTCTTAGTGTTATTTGGTTAAAATTAGGTTAATTATTTTATTAGGTATTTTTTATGAAATGGACAGACTCATTAGACATCGCCATGGCGTTAGATGAAGCACATCCAGATACAAACCCTTTGACAGTTGGTTTTGTTGATTTAAGAGAAATGGTGATGGCGTTAGAAGAATTTGATGATGACGGCGAAAAATCAGGTGAAAAGATTCTTGAGGCTATTCAAATAAATTGGATTGAAGAAAGAGAATGAGAAAGCTAGCTGCTGTTTTTTTAGCACTTTATGCCACTATTGCATTTGCCGTACTAGAAGTAACCATCTTAAAACAAGATGAAAACGCATTCCCAATTGTCATTTCCCCATTTTCTGTCAAAGGCGATGCTAGGCAAGGAGAGGCAATTGCTCACATCATGCGTGATAACTTTAATCGCTCAGGTGAATTTAACGCCTCAAGTGCTGAGCATATCATTAATAGCGAGATTGATTTTGAAAAATGGCAGGCTAAAAAAATTGAAGCCATTGTTATTGGCAAGCTTGAGCAAGTTAGCAAGAAAATCTTTAATGTTGAAATCGAACTGATTGACACTTATACAAGAAAAACGTTATACGCTAAAAAGTTTGCTGTTCATAATAGTGGTATTAGGCGCATTACTCATTATTTATCTGATCAGATTTATTTTGCCTTATTGGGTGAGAAAGGCTCATTTGATACGCGTCTAGCTTATGTTACTGTTACTAATAAGGGTGATGGAAAACGTGAATATCGCCTAGAGATTTCAGATTCTGATGCGCAGAATCCGCAAACTATTTTTAGAGCAGCAAGCCCGATTTTATCGCCAGCTTGGTCGCCAGATCAAAATAAAATTGCCTATGTGTCGTTTAAAAATGGCCGCTCTGAGGTATTTATTCAGCACCCATTTATGCGCCGTAAAACACAAAAATTGCCTTATTTTAATGGCATTGCATCCGCACCTGCCTGGCATCCAAGTGGCGAAAGTATTATTATGACGCTTTCAAAAGACGGCAATAAAGATATTTATTCTTACCATTTAAAAGATGAAAAATTAACTCGTTTAACCAAAGATGTAGGCATTGACACCGAAGCAAGCTATTCGCCTGATGGCGAGCGTATTGCCTTTACCTCTAATCGATCGGGGCAGGTTCAGGTGTACATCAAACATCTAAAAACAAATACAATCAAGCGAGCAACCTTTGAGGGTAGTTACAACGCTAAAGCGGTATTTTCACCTGATGGCAAAAGCTTGGCTTTAGTGCATCGGGTTGATCGAGATTATCGCATTGCCTTGCTGGATATTGCCACCAAAGATTTAATTGTTATCACTGATAACAAACTAGATGAGTCACCTTTCTTTTCGCCAAATGGTAGTATGATTATCTTTGCTACTAACAAAAGTGACATGGGTGTGTTGTCAGTTGTTTCAATCTTAGGTCATCAAACCTTTGAACTTGCCAGTAAAGCTGGCGAAGTTAGAGAACCGAATTGGTCTCATTATTCTAAATAAAATCAGGAGTTATTATGTTAAAAATTACCTCATTAATCACAGCTACTGTGCTTTTATCCTCTTGCTCAACCGTAGTTGAAGAGTTGTATCAAAAAGTAGCGCCCAAACCAAGTGTTGTTAATACTGAAGAGAGTATTGTTGCTGCAGATACTTCTAGTTTTGAGTCGCAAGAATATGGCGGCAATTACACAGTTAAAAACAGCGCAATTCATGCAGCAACTTCTGAACTAAAAAGCACAGGTGTGTCGTTTGTTTTGTATTTTTCTTACGATGGCAGTGAGATAAATGAAGCAGCAACTAAGCAAATTATTTTGCATGCGAACTTTATGCGTGACAACCCAAGTCTTAATCTACGTTTAGAAGGGCATGCGGATGAGCGCGGTACTCGTGAGTACAACCTTGCATTGGGTGAAAATCGAGCTTTAGCAGTTAAAGAAGTGCTGGGTTTGTACGATCTTAGTTCGCGTGTAGAAGTGATCAGCTTTGGTGAAGAGATGCCAATTGTGCAAACACACGATGAAAGCGCCTGGGAAAAGAACAGGCGTGTTGAATTTATTTATCAGTAGATAATAATGCAGCGTCTTTTACTTATGATTTTTCTGGCTGTATTTGCTTATCAGCCAGCTTATGCTGGTATTAATACTGACAAAGTGATCATGGATCATAATAAAAAAATCAAGAAATTGGTGCGTAAAAATAAAGCGTTAATTGGCAAAATTGAGCAACTAGAGCAAAAGCAACAAGAAAGTAGTCAAAAAATTGCCGAATTATTCAATTTGATGGAGTATAAAAAATCTAGTGTTGTGGTTAAGCAAACCATGATACGTGTACGCGAGCACAATAAAAAGGCTAAAAAAATCTATACCAATGCCCGCTCGCTATTGGTTACTGATCAGTACAATCAAGCCATTATATTTTTTAAGCAATATTTAGATATTTATCCTGACAGTAATCACGCTTCAGATGCACATTATTGGTTGGCCAAATCTTATTTAGCTATGGGTGACTATCAGCAAGCAAAACATACTTTTGTGGCTTTTCAGCAAGGTAGTCCGCTGCATCATAAATACTCAAATTCGTTATTTGAGCTCGCCAGGGTGTATGTAGAGCTTAAGCAAACTAAAAAAGCTGAAAAACTATTGAATAGTATGTTGTTGAAGTTCCCGTCACATAATTCAATTAATCGAGCTAAGCAATTGTTAAGTAAGATTACACCTAAAAAGTTAGACAATAACAAGGCTTTTCAGTAAATTAAGATGAATGTTTTAGAGATTCAGGGCGTTTCTTTGGATGGCTTGTGTCAGCTCGACAAGCATCGTTATCCATTTCTACTAGAAAGTGTTAATCATAACGATAACAATCGTTATTCGATATTATTTGCACACCCTCAGCAAGAGATAGTGCTTAACAAATTATCAGAATTTGACTTTCTAGCAGAGCTTTCGGATAACGTCTTACCTAATAATAAAAGCCACCAACACCTGCCATTTACAGGCGGCTGGTTTGTCTACTTAGCTTATGAGCTGATTGGTCAAATTGAGCCAACACTTGCTAAGCACACTCATAATAGTAATCTACCAATTGCTATTGCAGTCAAAATTCCTAGTGCGATAATTGTTGATCATCAGCTGAATAAGACTTACCTGCTTGATGAGGATGATGACCAGCGTAGAATTGAGAAAATATTAGAAGATATTAAAAAGATTAAGCCTATTGTATCGGCTAATTTTTCGGGAGAGTTGAGTTGCGAAGCGGATGATAAGTTTTTATCAGGTGTTGGAAAAATTAAAAACTACATTAAAGCTGGAGATGTGTTTCAGGTGAACTTATCACGAGCTTGGAACTACGCATTAAAAAAAGACTGTTCTGCTGCACAGCTTTATAGTAGTTTAAAAAAATCAAATCCCGCACCATTCTCAGCGTTAGCTCAATTTGAAAAATTTAGTATTGTTTCCTCTTCGCCTGAGCGTTTGTTTAGTGTTGATGGTGACACCATAGAAACAAGACCCATTGCTGGTACGCATCCACGTGGCCAGGGCGAGGATGATGAAGTGTTAAAACAGAGCTTGATCAACCATCCTAAAGAGCAAGCTGAGCACATTATGCTGCTTGATCTTGAGCGTAATGACTTGGGTAGGGTGTGCGAGTACGGCAGTATTGAGGTTAATGAGGTGATGACATTAGAGACTTATCCTTATGTGCATCATATTGTGTCTAACCTCAAGGGTAAGTTGAAACATTCAGCCAATATTGATCAATTGGTTCGTGCTTTGTTTCCAGGAGGCACGATTACAGGCTGCCCTAAAATTCGCTGCATGGAGATTATTGCCGAATTGGAGGGCGAAGCTAGAGAAGCTTATACTGGCTCATTAGGCTATGTCAGTAATAATGGAAAGGTAGATTTTAATATTCTGATTAGAACCATGATTAAACAGGGCTCTAATTTAAGCTTTAGAGCGGGTGCCGGTATTGTATTTGACTCTGAGTCAAAACGAGAACTAGAAGAAACCTTGCACAAAGCACAAGGCATTCTTAAAGTTTTTTCTTAAGGCTTGAATTTAGAAGTCATAGGGTAGCGGCGCTCTTTACCAAAGGCATTTTTACTAATTTTTGGCCCAGGTGCGCTTTGTCTACGCTTGTATTCATTGTTAAGTACCAATCGACTAATGCGTGTTACCGTCTGTTTGTCAAAACCCATTTTGACAATATAATCAATAGAGTGTCGTTGCTCTACAAATAACTCTAGAATATCATCAAGCTCATCGTATGGTGGCAGTGAGTCTTGATCAACTTGATCAGGTGCGAGCTCTGCAGAAGGCTCGCGATCAATCACACGTCTGGGAATGATATAAGACAAAGTGTTGCGATATTTAGCCAATCGATAAACCATAGTTTTGGATACATCCTTAAGTGGCGCAAAGCCACCAGACATATCACCATACAGAGTTGCATATCCTACAGCCATTTCTGATTTATTGCCTGTGGTTAAAACAATTTTTCTGAGCTTATTGGAAATGGCCATCAGCAGGGTGCCGCGCACACGAGCTTGTAGGTTTTCTTCTGTCGTGTCAGCTTTCATGCCACTAAACAACCCACTAAGCTGTGTGTTGAAATTTTCAACCATAGAGTGAATGGCAATCTCATGGTAGTCAATATTCATAGTACTGGCTTGTGTTTTAGCATCTTCAAGGCTCATGCTCGAAGTGTAAGTGTAAGGCATCATAATAGCCTTAATATGCTCACTACCAATGGCATCGGTAGCAATGGCAAGCGTTAGCGCAGAATCAATACCACCCGATAGACCGATGACCACACCATTAAAGACGCCATTTTTATTAATATAGTCTTTGGTTGCAAGCACCAAAGCAGCATAAATAGTTTTTTCAATACTATTATCGTCAGTAGTATCCAATGTTGCTGATGATGTACTGGCCACCTCAAAAAAGGGTAGTTGATGGGTGATTTGTGCCTTTGCATTCATGATGAATGAGCCACCATCAAAGACAATTTCATCTTGCCCACCTACTAAATTAGCATACACAAATTCAACTTGATTCTCTAGTATGCGTTTTGTAATCTCATCAAGGCGCTGTTGGTGTTTACCAATATGAAAAGGCGAAGCATTAATGCTAATAATGGTTTGCACGCCGTACTTGACTGTTTCATTAACGATATCAGCATCCCAGATATCAGCGCAAACTAGTAGACCCAATCTTTGACCCTTAATGGTAAAGATAAAAGGTTTGTTTCCAGCAGTGAAATAGCGCTTTTCATCAAAGACGCTGTAATTAGGGAGTTGTTGCTTATGGTAAGTATGGATTTCACCATCTTGAATAAGATAGGCAGAGTTGTACAAAAATTTTCCTTGCTTGCAAGGTGCACCAAAAACAATTGTAATATCGCCAGGAATGCTATTTTTAATTAAGTTTATTTTTTTCTCAACTTGTTGCATAAAGCCATGACGTAATAATAAATCTTCTGGCGGATAGCCAACCAGTGCTAATTCTGGAAATACCAGTAGATCAGACTCTTGTTTAGCAGCTTCAATACTCAAATCTATAATTTTTTGAGCATTGTTATCTAAATCGCCAACAGTTGGGTTAATTTGCGCAATATCAATTTTGATAGACTCTGAGGTGGTTGAAAGATTATCTAGCTGCTTCTGCCAAAATATGGCCTTTGATTTATCGCCTTTAATTTTTGCACTTTCGAGTTTGGTGTAAGCCACTACTTCAGCAGGGTTGAGTTTCAAAATATCGGCAAATAACCAGGCATGAGTTTCAGAAAGGGCAGATTTTCCTGATTTATATTTACTTAAATTAGATTGGTTGATGCCATATTCTTGAGAGATTTTGTAGTCTGAAAAGCCAGTCTTTCTGCGGACTTTAGCTAGATAATCTTTGGTTTTATTTGCCATATTTTTATATAGTTATTACTTGAATTTTTTACCTATTATAGTTAATTTTTACCACTAGTGTATAAGGGTTAAATTAGTTAAAAAATAACTAGCAGTTAAAAATTACATAAAACACACATAACTCATTGATTTTTAACTAATTAAAATATATTTAATTTTTATTTAAAAAAGCCTTTACACGGCTCAAAAAAACACGGTATATTTCGATCAAATTCAATAACAAAAAAAGGAAAATGCAATGAATCAAATGCATGCACATTTACTGGCAGAATCTGAACTAAAAATTGATACTGTTAAGATCCAGCAGCAAGCCTATTTAGGTGATGCTGAAGCGCAATACAAATTGGCTGATATTTTCCAAAAAGGTAAAGATGTTGCCAAGAACTCAACTAATGCTTTTTATTGGTACCAAAGAGCTGCTAAACAAGGTAATTTAGCAGCACAATTTAATGTTTGGTATGCCTACTTAACAGGCGAAGGCACACAAGCAAACGAGCAATTGGCAGACAAGTGGTATGCTAGAGCAACGTTAAAAAATTCAAGCTCAACACAATCAATCATTAACCAGTTAATTAGCACAATCATTCATTAAAATTAATCTATTTACTCTTTAAGGGGGGGTGAACATCGCACTACACACAGTTATCTATTCGTCCGCAGCAGTTATCATGTCACTTAGCTTAACATTGATTCACTAGCTAATGACTTTATCCATCGTCATTAAGCCGGTATTGGCATTATTAGCTGCTTTATTAGCAAGCACAACACTGGTCTCGGCCTACACAAGTTATGCACCAATCGTTGATTCTAAGCATTTAAGCATCATTATAAGTGTCACTATACTTCTAGGTCTTGTTGCACTCTATCAAAAGCAGCATTAATTTTTTTTGAAAAACCACCTGCCCATGGTGTTTTTTTTGCTAAACTTCTCAACTGTGGTATTTAATTAAATACTGCTTTTTTTTATTAATCTCAATAAGGGGAAGTTTTATAAATCAATTATTAAAATTGTCTGCTGTATCGTTATTAACGGTCGGTAGTTTTAGCGTTCAAGCGGGTATATTTCATAGTGATACTTTAAAAGATGTGCAGGCTAAAGGTAGCTTAACATGTGGCGTATCTACAGGTACACCTGGTTTTTCTAGTCCTGACTCAAGTGGTAATTGGACTGGTATTGATGTTGATGTTTGTCGTGCAGTTGCTGCCGCTACATTAGGTGATGCTAAAAAAGTAAAGTTTGTACCATTAACGGCTAAAGAGCGTTTTGTTGCATTATCATCTGGTGAAATCGATATGCTTTCACGTAACACTACTTGGACGCACACTCGTGATACTTCATTAGGTCTTACATTTGCTGGCGTAAACTACTATGACGGTCAAGGCTTCATGGTTAAGAAAGCATTAGGCATTAACAGTGTGAAAGAGCTAGATGGCGCTTCATTTTGTATTCAAGCAGGAACAACAACTGAGCTTATAATTTAGCTGATTACTTCCGTTCAAATAAAATGAAATTTAAAGCGGTTGCTTATGATACTTCTGCGCAAACCAAATCTGGTTTTGAAGCTGGTCGTTGTGATGCACTAACTTCAGACGTATCTCAGCTTGCTGGCCTTAGATCAACACTTAAAGATCCTTCATCTGCTGTAGTTTTAGGTGACGTTATCTCTAAAGAGCCTTTAGGTCCAGTTGTACGTAAAGATGACAACACTTGGCTTAATATCGTTAGATGGTCACTTAACGCAATGATTGAAGCAGAAGAGTTGGGTGTTACTTCAGCTACTATCGATGATGCTTCTACTAGTCCTGGTATCCAGAGATTACAAGGAAAATCTGGCAAGCTTAATGAAAGCTTAGGTCTTAGCAAAGATTGGTCGCGCAATATTATTGCACAAGTAGGTAACTATGGCGAAAGTTTTGAAAGAAACATCGGCATGTCTACGCCAATTCAGCTTCCACGTGGTGTAAACCAGTTGTGGATTAAAGGTGGTATCTTGTACGCTCCAGCGTTTAGATAGAGTCTAAACTAAATATAAAACGGCTAACTCAACAAGGTTAGCCGTTTTATTATTGAGGTTTTTTGTGTTTACAAAACTAAAATCACTACTATATAACAACGAAGTTCGAGCAATCTTATTTCAGGTGTTAGCTGTTGTTGTTATTGCTTATTTTGCTTATCAAGCGTTTGATAACATGATGCTTAATATCGAGCAAAGAGGCATTAGAAGTGGTTTTGGTTTTTTAAATGATGAAGCTGGTTTTGCTGTTAATGATAATTTTTTTTTGGAATATTCACCAGCATCAACCAATCTTCAAGCGTTTTATGTTGGTATTGTTAATACTTTAATTGTTGCAATAACCGGTATATTTTTTGCAACAGTTCTAGGTCTTATTGTTGGTATTTCACGCTTATCCAGCAATTATTTGATTAGAAAGATGGCCACCGTGTATATTGAGATTTTTAGAAATATACCAATATTGCTTCAAATTCTATTCTGGTATTCAATCGCACTAAGTGCCTTCCCATCCCCTAAAAATAGTATCAATTTCTTTGATAGTATTTTCCTAAATTCAAGAGGCTTGTACTTTCCTAAGCCTATTATGGAGGGTGAGTTCTATTTTGTACTTGCAAGTCTTGTTGCTGGTATTGTTGGCTATATTTTTATTAAAAAACATAGTAATAAGAAGCATGATGAAACAGGCGTGGTTACTAATATCATTCCACACTTTTTAGGTCTGGTTGTGCTGCTGCCGATTGTAGTCTATTTAGTTTCTGGTGCGCAATTAGAATATCCAGCACTAAAGGGTTTTAACTTTAGAGGCGGTACAGACTTATCTATTGAGTTTTTTGCTTTAGCCTTTGCTTTGAGTATTTATGCCGCTACTTATATTGCTGAAGCTATTCGCTCTGGCATTGAGTCTGTAGATAAAGGGCAGAAAGAAGCAGCAGCAGCAATGGGTTTAACACAGACACAAGCACTAAGACAGGTAGTATTGCCACAAGCGCTAAGAGTGGCCATACCACCGATTATTAACCAATACTTAAATCTTACTAAGAACTCTTCTTTAGCGGCGGCAGTCGGCTATACAGAATTAGTGACCATATTCTCAGGAACGGTCTTAAATGTAGTTGGCCAAGCGATTGAGATTATTATATTGACGATGTTGGTGTATTTAACAATATCCCTTGTCATATCATTAATCTTGAATATTTTTAATAAGAAAATGCAAATTAAGGGCAAGTAACTATTATGGCAATCTACCCGTTAAAAGAAACAAGAACACCGCCTAAATCGCAAACCAAGGCCATTGCATGGCTAAAAGATAACTTGTTCTCATCTATATCTAATGCGGCACTTACTTTTGTCGCGTTATATGTCATCTACTTACTCCTGCCACCGATTTTAAATTGGACAATTTTTGATGCTAATTTTGATTTGACTGCAGATAACCAGTCTTGTGGCCGAGAGGGTGCGTGCTGGTCCTTTATTAATGCCAATCTTAAAATGTTTATTTACGGGTTTTATCCAAAAGAAGAACTGTGGCGTGTTAATACCATGTTCGGCCTTATTGCAGTTCTGGTTATGTTTGGATCGCTTATTAAAAAAACGCAATATAGAGTGCATTATATTATCGGTTCTTTTTTGATATATCCTGTTGTTGCTTTTGTATTACTATACGGAGGACTAGGCCTAGAGATCGTTGAAACTGACAAATGGGGTGGACTTACACTGACTGTTATAGTTGCTGCTATTGGTATTATCGCCTCCTTTCCATTAGGTATTTTATTTGCCTTGGGGCGACAATCTGAAATGCGTGTTGTGAGATTTATTTCAGTGATATATATCGAATTTGTACGTGGTGTTCCGCTTATTACTATTTTATTTATGGCCTCTGTTGTGTTGCCATTGTTCTTCTCTGCAGGTATGGATTTTGACAAGCTACTTAGAGCTTTAATTGGTATAACCTTGTTCCAAACAGCCTATATAGCGGAAGTGATTCGCGGTGGTTTTCAGGCTATTCCTAAGGGGCAATATGAAGCTGCCGATGCTGCAGGTCTTAGTTTTATGCAAAAAACAATTCTTATTATTTTGCCACAGGCGCTTAAGATTTCTATCCCTAATATTGTTGGTTCGTTTATCGCATTATTTAAAGATACAACCTTGCTACTGATTATTGGACTGTTTGATATGTTGGCGATTGTAGGTGCAGCCAGCAGCAACTCTAGCTGGCTAGGCAGAGAAACTGAAGGCTACGTATTTGTTGCCATGGTTATCTGGGTGATTTTATATTCAATGAGTCGTTATTCAAAAAGATTAGAGGTGCGTTTTAGTACTGAACACAGGTAGGTAAAAAATGAGCGAATTAATAAATAAAGAAATAGGCAAAAAAGATTGTTGCAATATTATTGAAATAAAAGGGCTGAATAAGTGGTATGGCGACTTCCATGCACTTAAAAATATTGATTTAAACGTTAAAGAGGGTGAGATCATTGTTATTTGCGGCCCATCAGGCAGTGGTAAATCTACTTTAATCCGTTGCGTTAATTTTCTTGAAAAATTTCAAGAGGGTTCTATTACTGTTGATGGTACAAAGCTTACAGATGATGTTAAAAAAATCAGACAAATACGATCAGAAGTGTCTATGGTATTTCAACATTTCAACTTGTTTCCGCACCTGAGTATTATTAATAACCTAACCTTGGCGCCAATTTGGGTGCATAACGAGACTAGGCAAGAAGCAAGAGAGAAAGCCCTGAAGCTACTAGATAGAGTTGGTATTAAGGACCAAGCTGAAAAATATCCAAATCAGCTTTCTGGTGGTCAGCAGCAGCGTGTTGCTATTGCCAGAGCATTATGCACATCGCCCAAGATTATGCTATTTGATGAGCCTACTTCAGCGCTTGATCCTGAAATGATCTCAGAGGTACTTGATGTAATGGTTGAGCTTGCCAAAGAAGGTATTACCATGATTTGTGTAACGCATGAGATGGGTTTTGCTAAAAAGGTCGCAGATCGTGTAATTTTCATGGATGCAGGCCAAGTTATTGAGCAAAATACACCAGATAAATTCTTCGAAAGCCCTGAATCTGATCGATTACAGACATTTTTAGATCAAATACTAACCCAGTAAATCTATTTAAGCGTTAATAATCCAATCCTCACAACTAACGTGGGAATTTTTTTGGTAAACTTAATTTCAATCTTTAAAACAATTCGACACAATGGCCTGGTTTGGGAAAAGCAAAAAATCAACAATCGTAGAAAATTCTGACAAAGATAAGGTTTGGAATAAGGATTTAAAGCGTAATAACTCTATTGCTAATTCTTCAGAACAACAGGGTTTTGATTTTAAAGAAAACACTGATACATCAGTAGTTATAGATACATCAAGTACCAAGAAGGGACCAAGTTGTAATTTGGAAAAAATAAGCTCGGACCAAGTTGAAATTCTAAAAAAATGCAAGTTAGAAAGTAGTGCCGAAGAGCTAATAAAAATTTTAAAACGCACTCATAAGACTCGATTTAAGAATGATATTTTAAACCCCTTACTGGGTTGTGAATTTTTTGAACGAACCATTCCAGAAAAGCCAAAAAGCCCAAAACAAAAATACCGACTAACCAGTAAATTTGTACGAGCTAAATCAAGCTAGCTGTATTTGTTTAAAAAAATACAAAAAAATCCATTTTCAGTCTGATTTTTAATGGATATTCTCAAATTTTAGATTTAAGCTATTTTTTTATAAAAATAAGGTTGATGGCTGGCTAAGGTTTAAATCGTTCAAATATGAGTAATATAATTTTAATAGCATAACCTATTGATTTTTAATGATTTTATCTATTTTTAGGCTTATTTTTCAGTGTTTTGTCGTTTTCAGCTATACTATGGCTACTTTTTTACTTATTTATTTAAATACCTTAGGGTGTTATATATGTCTGCATTAGAAATTAATATTGATACGTTTGATACACTGGTTTTGGAAGAATCTTTTAAGCGTTTGGTGGTTTTAGATATTTCAGCTGAATGGTGCGGTCCTTGTAATATTTTGGAGCCAATAATCACCTCTATTGCTTCAGAATTCAATGAAACTGAATTTTTACTGGCCAAAATTGAGGCTGAGGGTGAAAATATGAAAATAGCTGGGCGCTATAGTGTTCGTGGATTTCCAACGGTTATAGCCTTTATTAATGGCGAAGAGGTGGATCGCTTTCATTCAGCACAAACGCCTGGTTTTGTACAAGATTTTATTGATGAAAATCTAGGGAAAATGTTATGAAAACAGGCATATTGCTCACCAATCTAGGCACACCTGATGAGCCTACAAAGCCTGCTTTAAGGCGATATTTGTCTGAATTTTTATCCGACCCTAGAGTGGTTGATCCACCCAATAAGCTTGTCTGGTGGTTAGCTTTAAACTTGGTAATTTTGAACGTTAGACCTGCAAAATCTGCACTTAATTATGCCAAAATTTGGGATAGTTTTGGTCCTGGATCACCCTTGTTGAATATTACTCAAGCGCAATTATTTGGTGTTAAAAAAGCACTACAGAAAGATAATGCAGAGCTAGAATTTGAAATGGGTATGCGCTATGGCAAGCCCTCCATTTCTCAGGCGCTGAATAAGTTAAAAGACAAAGGCTGCGATAAAATAGTTGTTTTACCACTTTATCCACAATACTCAAAAACCACAACACTTTCAACCCTAGATGCGATCAATTTGGAGCTAAATACTTGGTCAGAGCAGCCTGAAATTGTGTTTATTGATCAATACTACCAAAATCAAAGCTATATTCAAGCTTTAAATAATTCTATTAGCGAGTATCAAGCTAAGCACGGTGTGGCTGATAAATTGCTTATTTCATTCCATGGTATTCCACAGCGCTATGTTGATAATGGCGATATTTACTATCAACACTGCATGCAAACGGCCGATCTACTAGCTAAATCGCTTAATTTGCATGATGACCAATGGCAAGCAAGCTTTCAGTCAATTTTTGGCAGAGAGGAATGGACCAAGCCTTATACCAAAGATACGCTTGAGTCTTTTGCAGGTTCTGGTGTTGAGAGTGTTCAAGTTGTGTGTCCAGGCTTTGCAGCTGACTGCTTAGAAACACTGGAAGAGATTGATGATGAAAATCGCGGTTATTTTATCAATGCTGGCGGCAAAGAGTTTGGTTACATTCCTGCGTTAAATACACGCCAAGATCATATTGATACATTAGTCGATATTCTTTCGGCTCATCTATAGTTTGTTCGTATAATTTATATTATGTTAAATTACTACTAATAATTGCAGATTGTTGCACCCTACTAAAAATACGTTGGTTTTCCTGAGTAAAATGTGCTACGCTTTTTAAACCATAAGAAAAGTGTCATGATCTATTTTAATTCTATTAATCAAATTGTATAAATATCAAAAGAAAATTGGTGCAAGTTGTTGGGTTTTCCGTATGAGGAGTTTTAGATTTTTAGCATTAAAAATCTGCCGCTTGATAATCAAAGCAAAAATATTCTAATTACGGTTGATTTGTTTCAAAAAAAAACGGAAATTTGGCGGCGTTTATTAATAAGTGTCACCGCGATTTTTTTGTCAAAAAAAGTTGATTTGATATCGATTAAATCGTTAGCGGATAAATACTGTGTAATTTGCGATGCTCCCCTGCTCAACGGTTAAAGGGATTCTTGCTCGGTGAAGTGCAAGCAAAAGGCTTATAGGGGGCGTGTAAAGGTTATGCGTAGCCTTGAAACGGTGCATTAAAAATAAGATATAAAATAGCCTGCAATCCTTTTGGCAACAATATCTGTATCTAAACTTATATCTGATGCTGATAAAGCGATTTACTTAATTTTAGACAATAAAAAACCCCCACTGGGAGGGTTTTGGTCGCATGAAAGCGGAGCCTACGAAAAATAAATTTCATTGGTATGAAAAGCAAAATTCTTAAGCGATAGTCGGTTACAATCTATACTACATATTCTACACAAAGGTAAGGCGTTATGCAACAAAAAGTTTTAGGCTTAGATTTAGGGTCAAATTCAATTGGCTGGGCATTGCTTAAAGAAGAAAACAAACAGGCCTCTGAAATTATCGACTTGGGTTCACGTATCTTTATTAAGGCAGTTGAGAAAAAAGTACCCACACCAAAAAATGAAAAACGTCGAAATATGCGCCTTGGTAGGCGCGTTATTCAGCGTCGTGCTAGGCGTAAACAACGCATGCTTAATTATTTGGTATCTTTAGATTTACTACCACAAGCGTTGCAAAATTCTACCCAGCCTGAGACTGTTCTTAATGAGCTTGGTGATCCTTATGAGTTGCGAGCCAAAGGCTTGGATATTGAGTTATCACCTTATGAATTTGGCAGAATATTATTACATTTTGTTGCAAGACGTGGTTTTTTATCCACTAAAAAACAAGTGGCAGGTGATTTGATCGATGACCCTGATACGTTAGATTATTTAAGTACTCTTGATGATAAGTCCACCACTAAAGACAAAGAAGAAGGACAATTCAAGGCAGATATTGCTGATGTTTATCAAGCGATTAAAGATACTGATGCTAGAACTTTAGGTGAATATCTATTTAACCTTGAAACTGGAAAAGTTAAGCGCAATCGCTCACATGATGGCGGGCACTTGCGTACTGATCGAAAAATGTATCAAGACGAGCTTTGTTTAATTTGGAAGCAACAATCACAATACTTTGAGCATCTACCTAATGATTTTATGCAAAAAGATAAGGGTGTTTTGGCTATTATTTTTTATCAGCGTCCGCTCAAACTTAAAAAAGATCGTGTTGGTCAATGCTCGCTAGAACTTAAACATCGTCGTGCTAATGTCGCACGTCTAGAAGTACAAAAATTCAGATATTTACAAGATATTAACAATCTACAATTTTTTGACCGTTGGCAAGAAAAGTGGATAAGCATTAATGATGAGCAAAAATCTAAGCTAAAAGCTTTATTTGAACATAATGCAAAAATCACCGTAACAATGCTCAAAAAAGAGCTGGGCTTAGACAGGCCTACCAAAATCAATTTAGAAGCTAAAAACCTAAAGGGTAATATCACAGCAGGTGACATTCGCCATATTATTGGCGATGCTTGGGATGTTTATTCTGATAAACAACAACATGATTTATTTGAAGATTTGTTTACCATTAAGAAAAAATCAGCGCTTAAAGCTCGATTAATTACACATTGGGATTTTGATAAGAAAGTGGCTGTTAAATTATGTTTGATTGAGTTTGAACCTTCACATTCTAACCATTCTCTTAAAGCTATTAACAAACTCTTGCCATTTTTAGAGCAAGGCATGATTTACTCGGATGCCCGTCAAGCGGCGGGCTACACTTATGAAATAGCGAAGATTGAAGTTGTTGATACATTGGGTATGCCACCCGAAACATCCAACCCAATTGTCAATAAAGGTATGCATGAACTCAGGCGTTTGATTAATGCCATTATCAAACAATACGGAAAACCTGATGTTATTCGTATTGAAATGGCGCGCGATTTGGAAATGAATACTAAGCGTTATAAAGAAAACGAATCTCGACAAAAGAAAAATCAAGAAGCCAATAAAGCGGCTCAACTTGCTTTTGAAGGGCTTAATTTGGGCAAAAAATACGCTTCAAGAGATGATAAAATCCGCTATCGCCTTTGGCAAGACCAAGATCAAAGATGCGCCTACAGTGGTATAACTATCGCCCTTAACCAAGTATTTTCAGCTGAGTGTGAAGTGGATCATATTCTACCCTTTAAAAAATCACTCGATGATTCCTACATGAATAAAGTTTTGTGTTTCGCCGCAGAGAACCGCAACAAATCTGACCAAACCCCAGTTGATGCTTGGGGCGGTGATAACGACAAATGGAATCAAATTACCCAGGCTCTTAGTCATTGGGACAAATCCCTCGACAGCAAAATAAAGCGCTTCTATACCAAAGAAGCTGATTTACAAAAACGTGATTTTATTTCTAGCCAGCTTAATGACACACGTTATATGTCAAAATTGGCGCAAGATTATGTACGCCAACTCGGCTGTGATGTGAATATTACCAAAGGCTTTGTAGTTAGCCAAATTCGCCACCAATGGGGTTTTAATAGTATTATTGGCGAAGTGAACAAAAAAGATCGCACTGATCATCGCCATCATGCGATTGATGCGGTGGTAATCGCTGCTACGTCACGCAGTCTATATCAAAATGCGGTTAGGAAAATTAAGCGTGATAAGCTTAACATTGTGCCACCATATGCCCACATTCGTGAAGAGCTGAATGAGCGTCTTAAACACACCATTATCTCCCATGCGCCACAGCGCAAACTCGCCGGTAGCTTGCACGAAGAAACAGGCGCAGGCTATATTGAAAAACACGGTGGTTTGGTTTATCGTAAAACCCTAAGCCCAGAGTTCACTCTTAAAAATGCCTTAAGCATTGTGGACGAAGCTGTTAAAACCAAAGTTTTAGAGCATTTTGAAAACTACCCAAATCCTAAAGAGGCTTTTAATGCTGAACACTTAGCCCTGCTTAAACTTGGCAAAAACCCCATTAAGCGTGTGCGTGTATTGCAATCTAAAACTAACGAAAATAAACTCGCCCAAACCAAATTTGGCGTGCGTGATAAAACCGGTAAAATTTTTAAATACATGTCGTATGGTAACACTCACCATGTGGAAATCATTAAAAACAGCAAAACAGGTAAAGTTAAAGGCGAATTTGTAACCACTATGCTCGCCTCGCACCGCACTAAGGGTATCAACATGCCCAAACAAGCCATCATCAAAACTAATCATGGCGAAGATTGGGAATTTGTCATGGCGCTGCATATCAACGATACGGTGAGTATTGAGCAGGAAGATGGTGAACGCGTGTTTTATCGAGTGCAAACACTTGAAGCACCAAGCAGATTAACTCTAAGACTTAACACAACTTCAACAATTGATAACAAAGATGAGGCTATTAGAAAATCAATTAGCGGACTTTTTCAAGAAAATATTTTAAAGCACAATATGAACACCATCGGTCATTTTATCGAGCATGATTAAACGCATTGTTGAGGTTAGTAACCCCAGTTATTTACACCTTAAACATAAACAACTGCTGATTGATCAAGATCACGAATTAGTGGCACAAATCCCAATTGAGGATATTGGTGCGCTCGTTTTAGAACACAGCGCTATTAGTATTACCCAGCCACTGATCATCGAATGCCAAAAGCATCATGTGGCAATTATTTTTTGTGATGAAAAACACCTGCCCTATTCCACCATTTTGCCGATTGCCGAGGGTAATACCTTGCACCAAAAAATCCTCAAGCAACAAATTAACATCTCTGAGCCAATACGTAAAAGATTGTGGAAGCAAGTTATCATCCAAAAGATTAATAATCAAGCCGATACACTGAAAAAATTTAACAAACCTCATGCACGCTTGGATAAGTTAGCCACCGAAGTTAAATCAGGCGACAGTACTAATTGCGAAGGCTTGGCGGCGCAGTATTATTGGAAAGCTTTATTTGGGGCAAATTTTATTCGCGATCAAAATGCTGATGGTATTAATGCTATTTTAAATTATGGCTATTCAATTATCCGCGCTATGGTGGCGCGTAATATTTGTGCGGCGGGCTTACACCCAGCTATCGGGTTGTTTCATCACAACCAATATAACGCTTTGTGCTTGGCAGATGATTTGATGGAGCCATTACGCCCCTGGGTAGATAATATTGCTTACAAGCTGTATCAAGCTAACTCCAACATTACCATCACCATCGAGAGCAAAACCCCATTTTTAAACCTTATTAGTCACAACGTGCGTTATGAGAAAAAACAAATGCCAATGATGGTGTCGATGCATTATCTGATGGCAAATCTAAAACGTAACTTCACTAAAGAATGCTCAACATTGACATATCCCATATTACAGGTGTAATATAAAGTTTTTAAACATTGGTTTTACTTATGTTTGGAGGCTTACAAACCATGTGGGTAATTGTACTGTTTGATTTACCAACGGATGATAAATGGATGCGTAAAGATTACACGTACTTTCGCAAGTTTTTGCTTGAGGATGGTTTTAGGATGATGCAATACTCGGTTTATATGCGCCATTCGAGTAGTGAAGAAAACGCCCAAGTGCATGCGCGCAGAGTCAAACTCCACCTACCACCAGACGGCGAGGTAAGAATTATCAAAATTACTGACAAACAGTTTGGACGTATCGAGGTTTTTTACGGCAAAAAACGCCTAGCTGTCGAAACAGCGCCTGAGCAACTCTCGTTTTTTTGACTAGAAAAAACCAGAACCACCCCAGTATCAAAGCGTTTGTAACAGGCAGATTGTAACCGACTATCGCCTAAACGCAAATCACAACACTAATAAGGAAACTCTAAAATGGAACACAATTGTAACCGACTATCGCCTAAACGCAAATCACAACAAGAGAGATTTCAGTAGATATTGAAGTGAAATTGTAACCGACTATCGCCTAAACGCAAATCACAACAGAAAAGCCGATACTGGTGAACATTATGATATTGTAACCGACTATCGCCTAAACGCAAATCACAACAATGGTACCGAGATGAAAATTTACAAGACCATTGTAACCGACTATCGCCTAAACGCAAATCACAACAGTGGTATAGAGATGAAAATTTACAAGACATTGTAACCGACTATCGCCTAAACGCAAATCACAACTATGAACATGAAGAGCCTGAGAAAATGGAATTGTAACCGACTATCGCCTAAACGCAAATCACAACGCGATTCGTATCGAACAGATAAAAAAATAGATTGTAACCGACTATCGCCTAAACGCAAATCACAACGCTAGAATGGCAACTCCTATCTTCCCAATAATTGTAACCGACTATCGCCTAAACGCAAATCACAACCGTCTATAGCCATGGCTTGTTATAAGCCTTATTGTAACCGACTATCGCCTAAACGCAAATCACAACTAAGTTAGGGTGATGAAGCAATTCTCATCAATTGTAACCGACTATCGCCTAAACGCAAATCACAACTCAAGCGTGTATATCCGTCAAATAACCAAGATTGTAACCGACTATCGCCTAAACGCAAATCACAACAGTCAGCACAGTTAACATCAAGTGATGTAACATTGTAACCGACTATCGCCTAAACAGTATGCACGAATTTATTTAAATAGCATATAGTGGTATTTAAAGAAATGTCAACCTGACTCACAAATTTAAATGCTTAGCAAATAAGCCAGCAAATGACATTTATCACAACAGTCTTAGTATTTACCCGTGTAAATAATCTAACAACACCTAAAGCTAAAGACATTAAAAGGATCTTACTCTTTATAATGGGAAATATGAATCGTCATATTTTTAATATTCAATTTGAGAAAAATAAGCGGAATTTTGAATGTTCGAAAAATGATTCGATTTTAGAAGGCGGGCTTCGTCATGGTTTGGCAATGCGCTACGAATGCAGTAATGGTACTTGTGGTGCATGCAAGGCTAAGCTTATTAAAGGTAGCGTTAAAAAATCAAAACATCATGACTACGCACTCTCTAAAGATGAATTAGATGACAATACTTTTTTAATGTGTTGTTATTCTCCAAAATCAGATATTGAAATTGATGTTGATTTGATTGGCGATGTTAAGTCAATTCCACTTCAGAAGATTCAAGTTAAGATTAAAGACATTCACTTTATTGGTGATGATATGGCAATTGTTAGTGTGCGAACACCCAGATCTAAAACGCTACAATTTATGGCAGGCCAAGACGTTGAATTAAGCTTTAAAGGTATGGTTTCTCGCTACCCTATTGCTTCATGCCCTTGTCATGCTATAGGGCTTGAATTTCATATTCGCTCACTTAAAGAGGATGAGTTTTCTCAAGCCATCTTCTCTAAATCAATTAAAACTAAGTCTAAGCTTGATTTAAATGGCCCTAAGGGGGTGTTTGTCTTAAAAGAGTTATCTACCAAGTCCATGGTTTTTATTGCCTGGGATAGTGGTTTTGCCCCAATTAGAAGCCTTGTTGAACATGAATTTTCACTTGAAATGCCCAATCCTGTGTATTTTTATTGGGCCTACCCTGCTACTGACTCAATTCCCTACTTTGACAACTACGCTCAATCATGGAGTGCGGTTATGGATGAATATCATTATCAGACAATTGCATGTGAGTTTGATCGCTCAAGTCATAATGATTGCCATAAAGTGGCCAAACAAATTTATGATTCACTTAATCATCAGATTATTAATCAATCAGAAGTGTACATTTGTACCCCTGCTGAAGTGTTGATTTATTTAGGTGAAATGTTGCTTGAAAACGGCCTAGACGAGTCTCAATTAATCGCTTCTCCAATTTAAGTTTTTTTGACTTAAATTATCGTTTTTCTGGGTAATATTTTTGCTAATTTTTAACAAAAGTTGCTGTGTCAGGCTTTGCGCTTTTTATTACTAAAAAGTAATATTATGACATCATAAATTGATGATATTTAAGGTTAAAAATAGCCAAAATTATTTTAATTTATTTTCATTCTCGCAATCCCTTTTGCACCAAGTTGTTTGGCGTTTTTGAGTGTTTTTTGATGTTTTTAACACTTGCAAAAAAGTATGAAATACACTATATTTAGTTGCAGTTATCTTTTACAAACACTATATGTAGTGTTTACCACTCGGGGAATAAATGAATCAAAATATCAAAGTCACCAAGCGAAATGGCCAGCAAGAGCCAATCGATATGGAGAAAATTCACCGTGTTGTACACTGGGCTTCTCAGGACTTAAAAGGAGTAAGCGTTAGTCAAGTTGAGATCAATGCTCAATTGGCATTTTTCGACGGAATTAAGACTGAAGATATTCATGAAACCATTATTAAATCTGCAGCTGATTTAATCTCTACAGATTCGCCTGATTATCAATATTTAGCAGCGCGTTTAGCAATCTTTCATTTACGTAAAAAAGCCTTTAAATCATTCACCCCGCCAGCGCTTTTTGAACACGTTGCAAAGTTTACTGATCTAGGTATTTACGATAAAGATATTTTGGACAAATATACTCAGGCTGAAATAGAAGAGCTTGATGAATGTATTGATCATTGGCGTGATATGAAGTTTTCTTACGCAGCTGTTAAGCAGCTTGAAGGTAAATACCTTGTTCAAAACCGCGTCACTGGTGCTATTTATGAATCTCCACAGCAGCTTTACATGTTGGTGGGTATGTGTTTATTTCAAGAGTATGAAGCGCAAGCTAGAATGGCTATTGTTAAGCGTTTTTATGATGCTGTATCTTTGTTTAAAATTTCATTGCCAACACCGATTATGGCAGGTGTTCGCACACCTACGCGTCAGTTCTCTTCTTGCGTATTAATTGAAACAGACGATGATCTTGATTCAATCAGCGCAACAGCAGGTGCTATTGTTAAGTACGTTTCTCAGCGTGCAGGTATCGGTGTTAATGCTGGCCGTATTCGCGCTATTGGTAGTCCTATTCGTAATGGCGAAGCAACACATACAGGCTGTATTCCTTTTTATAAGCATTTTCATACGGCGGTCAAGTCTTGTTCTCAAGGTGGTGTTCGTGGTGGTGCGGCCACCCTGTTCTATCCGTTATGGCACTTAGAGGTTGAGAGTTTACTGGTTCTTAAAAATAACACAGGTACTGATGAAAATAGAATCCGCCATTTAGATTATGGCGTTCAGTTTAATGGTTTGATGTACCAGCGATTTTTGGCGGATGGTGATATTACGTTATTTTCACCACATGAAGTGCCAGGCTTGTATGATGCGTATTTTGAAGATCAGGCTGAATTTAAGCGTTTGTATGAGCTGTATGAAGCAGATGATTCAATTCGAAAGCAAACTATCAAGGCTAGAGATTTGTTTGCTAAGTTTATGCAAGAGCGTGCCAATACAGGGCGCATCTACTTGCAAAATGTTGATCATTGTAATACTCATGGCGCTTTTGATTCAAAAATTGCACCAGTTCGCCAGTCAAACCTTTGTATGGAAATTACCCTGCCAACCAAACCATTGCACTCTGTCCAAGATGAAAAAGGTGAGGTGGCCCTGTGTACGCTTTCAGCGGTTAATTTAGGCGCACTTGAATCACTCGATGAGTTAGAAGACATTACCGATATTATTGTGCGTGCTTTGGATTCGCTGCTTGACTACCAAGATTATCCGATTAAAGCAGCGAAAATTGCTAGTATGAATCGCCGTACTTTGGGTATTGGTGTAACAAACTTGGCTTATTATCTAGCCAAAAATAATGTTAAATATTCAGATGGATCAGGCAATGAGTTGATTCATAAAGCTTTTGAAGCTTTGCAGTATTATTCTCTTAAAGCGTCGAATATACTTGCTAACGAAAAAGGCGCCTGCCCATTATTTAATGAGACCCAGTATGCAAAAGGCGTGCTTCCAATCGACACTTATAAAAAGGATGTTGATGATTTTTGTGGTTTCGAACTAAAACTAGATTGGGATCAGTTGCGTAGTGATATTAAAAAAACTGGCCTAAGAAACTCTACCTTAACAGCACTTATGCCGTGTGAAAGCTCTTCTCAAATTTCTAATTCAACTAACGGCATTGAGCCACCGCGAGGTTTTGTCTCTATCAAGCAATCTAAAGATGGCATCTTAAAGCAAATTGTGCCTGATTATGAAAACTTAAAAGATAAGTATGAATTGCTTTGGGATATTAAAAACAACGAAGGTTATTTGCAATTATGTGCAATTATGCAGAAGTTTGTTGATCAGTCAATTAGTACCAATACGCATTACGACCCATCTCAATTTAGTGGCAACAGAGTGCCGATGAAGTTGTTTTTAATGGATCTTTTAAAAGCTTATAAATATGGCGTTAAGACGCTTTATTACCATACTACGCGTGATGGTGGTGCTGATGATATGCTTGAAAAAGACGACGACAATGCCTGTTCCGATGGCGTTTGTAAACTTTAGGAATTAATTATGTCATATTCTATCTTTAATAAAAAAATTGTCGACACATTAACTCAACCCATGTTTTTTGGTGAGAGTGTGAACGTTGCCCGCTTTGATAAGCAAAAGTTTGAAATGTTTGAAAAATTGACAGAAAAGCAGTTGTCATTTTTCTGGCGCCCCGAGGAGATTGATGTTTCTAAAGATAAGATGGATTTTGCTAAGCTTTTGCCTAATGAAAAACACATCTTTTTATCAAACTTACAATATCAAATTTTGTTGGACTCTGTCCAAGGTCGCAGTCCAAATATTGCTTTTTTGCCAATCGTCTCTTTGCCAGAATTAGAAAACTGGATTGAAACTTGGAGTTTTTCTGAAACCATTCACTCACGCTCTTACACGCATATTATTCGCGCTATTGTTAATGAACCTGGTGCAGTATTTGACGACATCATGAAAACCGAACAAATTATTGAACGTGCCGAGAGCGTTTCCAAGCATTATGATGAGCTGATCAAATGCTCTCAAGCCTACTTGTTGCATGGCGAAGGTACGCATGATCTAAATGGTGAGCAAACAACCATCGATCTTAAGTGCCTTAAACGTAAATTATATTTAACCATTATGTCGGTTAACATTCTTGAAGCGGTGCGTTTTTATGTATCTTTTGCTTGTTCGTTTGCTTTTGCCGAGCGTAAAGTTATGGAGGGTAATGCCAAGATTATTAAGATGATTGCACGTGATGAAGCGCTACATTTAACCGGCACTCAGCACATGATCAATCTTATTTGCGAAGGTAAGGATGATCTGGAAATGGCCAGCATTGCTAAAGACTGCGAAAAAGAAGTGGTTCAAATGTTTAGGGATGCTTGCGAACAAGAGAAAAATTGGGCGGAATATCTATTCCGTGATGGCTCAATGATTGGCCTAAATGCTGAAATTCTAAAACAATATTTAGAATATATCACTAACATTAGAATGAGTGCTATTAATCTTAAGCCAATTTTTGAAGAGCGTAGCAATCCTCTGCCATGGATCAATCATTGGCTAGATTCCGACAATGTACAAGTTGCTCCTCAAGAAACTGAAATCACCTCTTATTTGGTGAGTGCAATTGATAACACGCTAGAGCAAGATGATTCTGATTTTGGTGACTTTAAACTATAACTAATCTATGTTTAAAATCGATGTTAACAATGTTAACGGCAAAACTGAATCGCTGTATGTATATGGCGAACAATCGATTCTTACTGAGCTGGAAGAGCATAGTATTCTAATTAGCCATTCGTGCCGACAAGGGCATTGTGGCTCTTGCATTTTGCAGCTGCTAAAAGGTGATGTCTTGCATCAAGATTGTTTAGTGCCGTTATCTCATGGTGAAATATTAGCCTGTCAGGCTAAGCCTATTACTGATATTGAAATAGGATCAAGAGATTGATAAGTGATGAATATAGTCTAACACCTCTTGGCTGTTGCCTTTAAAAACTACACGATCTAGTTTCTTTTGAATTTGGTAGTTGTACATCGGATCATAATAATCAACTAATAGTGATTTTACAATAGGTAAAAAACCATCAAAATTATTAGTATTTTGGTAGTCATTTAAAGCTAACGCAACTTCTGATCTCATGATTTTATAGCGCTTTAATCCTAATCGTTTCTGAATTTTTTCTAGACTTCTAAGCCAATAATTGGCAAAGTTATCAAAGCCATTTTCAGTATTTTGATTTATAAAGTTATCATGCATATGAATCACGTAAGCATTCATACTAACCTCAATACGCTCTTGCGTGGTTGCCTCCAATAGAATTAAATCAGCCTGAGAAGTTTTGTTTTTAACACAATCAGGGATATGCACAGTGCCAACATTAGCACCCTCATCTTCAAAGATCAAATGAGAATAATCTTGTTTTTTAATTAGCTCAATAGCAAGCTCATTTTCAAATGCAATTTGAGTAGGTTGAGAAGTTGTGGTATTACCAAAAGCAGAGCCTCGATGATTGGCCAAACCCTCTAAATCAATTTGTTGATGGATTTTATCTAGTAGTAAAGTTTTTCCACAGCCTGTTTGGCCACCAATCACCACTGGGGTGATTTTATTCATAATACGATCAGTTTCATCAATTAGATAACGACGCAGTGCTTTGTAGCCACCCTTTAGTCGTGGATAGTCAATGCTTGTTGCTTCATAAATCCACTCTTGAGTGATTTGACTACGCATGCCACCTCGAAAGCAATATAAAGCGCCATCAGGGTGTTTTTTGATAAATTTAAGCCAAGCATTAAGCCGAGTTTGTTTTGCCTCGCCTTGTACTAATTCATGCCCTAAAACAATAGCCTGCTCTTGGCCTTTGTTTTTATAACAAGTGCCAACTAGCTCACGCTCTTTGTCACTCATTAAGGGTATGTTTTGAGTATTTGGAAAAGCGCCTTGTATAAACTCAATCGGTGCACGCGTGTCAAACATCGGGGTGTCGCTTGTTACTAACGAGCGAAAATCTTCAATTTGAGTGAGTGTTTTATCCATTGATGGTGACAGTTGCTACCTTATTGTCTAATTGAGTAATTTCACCAATAGCCTCAAGCTCAAATCCAGCTGAGCGCATAATGCTTTGAAATTCATTTTGAGCATTATCATTCACCATAATGAGCAAGCCACCACTGGTTTGTGGATCGCAAATAATGGATTGAACTTCGCTATTCATTGGGCTTAAATGTTGGCCGTAGCTATCAAAATTACGCTGTGCGCCACCTGGTGAACAGCCATTGACCAAATAGTTTTTAATGTTTGGCAAGGTGGGCACTTTGGCATAATCGATAGTAGCAGACACTTTAGAGCCTTGACAAACTTCAATCAAATGCCCGCCCAAGCCAAAACCAGTCACATCAGTAATGGCGTTAACACCTTCAATCTTAGATAGTTTTGTGCCAATATCATTTAAAGCGCACATAGTATTAATAGCGCGAGTTTCGTCCTCGAGGGTAATTTTCTTTTGTTTTTGCGCGGTGGTTAAAATGCCAATACCTAGTGGCTTGGTTAAATAAATTTTGTCACCCACTTTTGCTTTTGAATTTTCTTTAAGGTGCTTGATCGCCACCCTACCAGTTACAGCTAGGCCAAAAATAGGCTCAGGTGCATCAATACTATGTCCACCAGCCAATGAGATGCCTGCCTCTATACAAACACTGCGTCCGCCTTCAATCACTTGTTGGCCCACTTCTGGCGGGAGCTTATCAAGTGGCCAACCAAAAATGGCAATGGCCATAATCGGTGAGCCGCCCATAGCATAAATATCACTAATAGCATTAGTCGCTGCAATGCGCCCAAAGGTAAATGGATCGTCAACAATCGGCATAAAAAAATCAGTGGTACTAATGATTGCTTCACCATTGCCAAGATCATACACAGCTGCATCATCACGCGATGCATTGCCTACTAATAAATTAGGATCGTTAATATCGGTAAGTGAAGATTCTAAAATTTTATCTAAAACTTTAGGAGAGATTTTACAACCACAGCCTTGTCCATGGCTATATTCAGTTAGTTTGATTGTGTTAGACACCTAGCTAACCTGCTTGTAGGCTTCTTCTAGTTTTTTGTATAAATCCTCAGGTGTTAATTCAGGATTGTCATCCATAATCTTAAAGGCAACAACGTTATCTTCTACATCACCCCATATTTTTACATATGAACCATCTTTATAGCCGTTATCTTGTCTGAATGTATTAAGCTGGTTTTTAACCAGGTAGCGCCTGTACAATTCTGGCACATCCATTTCCATGTGTGCAATCGCTTGGAAAAATAAAGCAAATAATTGGTACAAAGAATTTTGTGATTGATCGACGTTAGCGCTTGCTGCAACAGCAATCATTTTTTCTAAAATTTCAACTAATTTTTCAGGATCGGTGTCGCGCTCAGGCTTCATATCGTTGTACATTTCAGCAAAGCCAGCATCGCCAAAATGAATGGCTTCAGACATTATGAAATGCCAGATATCAACTAACTCGACTCTGGCATTACCAAGATCAGGTTTAGCATCAAGATCTTTCCAATGTTTCCAATTAAATGAATCAATGGCTTCGGCAGCTTCCATATAAATACAACGCAGCCATGAAATCTGACGACCCTCTTTGGTTGCACCTTCGGTCCATATTTCGCCATTTGTGGCATCATTAAGCTGCTGTTGCAACTCGAACATTTGTTTAATGTAATTCATAGTTTGCTTGTGATTTGTTTCAGCTTTGTATTATATACAAGTCGCTGCTAATACGCTATGCGTACCTTTGTTGAAATTTTAAAATACTCATTATAATTAGACTTCCAACAGCTAAAGAAATTCCAATAGGTACAAAAAATAATTTCATGGCCAGCGGTAGGATTGACGGCAAGTTATGACCTAAAATTACCAAAAAATGCAGCTGATCAATATTATGAATAATGATTGATCCACCAACCATGAGCATGGCTACCATACCAATCCAGCCTAGTGATTTTAATATTTTTGGCATAGCTCTAATTAGAAAAGAGCCAATAGCTTGATACAATTTATTTTGTTTTTCTTGTAGATAAAAACCCACATCATCCATCTTAATAATCATACCGACAATGCCATACACCGCAAAAGTGGCAATCAGTCCAACAATAATCAAAACGCCTAATTGGGTTGATAAAGACTCTGTCGCCACCGAAGCAATGGTTAGGGCTATAATTTCAATCGATAAAATGGTATCTGTCCTCACTGCTGAATTAACCGTAATATCTTCTGCAGCGGTTAAATCATTAGTATTAGGAATTGAATGCTCGCGAGTATGTTCATGCGGCTTAATGAGTCCTAGCTTCTCACCTAAAGATTCAGTGCCTTCATAAGCTAAGTAAGAGCCGCCTAAAATTAATATTGGTGCCATAATCCAAGGTGCAAAATAGGTAATGAGTATCGCAATTGGAATCATGATGGCTTTATTGCGTAATGACTTTTTGGTAATTTTCCAAATAACCGGTATCTCACGTTTGGCAGCTGTGTTACTAACATATTGCGGAATGGTGGCCGTGTCATCAATTAAGATGCCGGCGGTTTTTGATAATGACTTAGCCGTTTGATTGGCAATATCATCCAGTGATCCCGCCGCTACTTTTGCAGCGACTGCTGATAAGTCATCAGCTAAGGCGCCAATATATCCAATTAATCCTGACATTTTTTAATTCGTGATTGCTTTATAATTTGTAACCATGTTAATGATTAATTGCGATCTTGGGGAATGTTTAACGCCCAATCCAGATGCACAAGTAATGCCACTGATTGGCATGGCTAATATTGCTTGCGGTGGGCATGTGGGTAATGATAAAAGCATGATTGACGCCATTAAATTGGCGCTAAAAAATAACGTTAAAATTGGTGTGCATCCTAGCTACAACGATAGCGTTAATTTTGGCCGTGTTAGCTACATGCTATCGGACGATGAATTGTTTGATTTGATTCAATCTCAAGTGTCTCATTTTCAAAATCTTTGTATTCAGCACGGCGCAACTTTGGCGTATATAAAGCCACATGGTGCTTTGTATCATGACATGACTCATCAGCAATCAGTGCTCAGGGTTATTTGCAAGGTAATTGAGTCAATCGATCCAAGCTTGGTTTTGGTTGTGCAAGCAGGCAATGAAGATCATTTTAAAAATTTTGAAAATAATGCAAATGGCGGATTTTTACGCGAAGTGTTTGCTGATCGTGGCTATAACGCTATGCACATGATCGCTAGAAGTGAGAAAGGTGCAGTTTTAAATGAATATAATGCCATTATTGAGCAATTTTGGCGATTTAGTAATAATAAAACCCTAAAAATTGATACAATTTGCTTTCATAGTGACAATCTAGCTTCTGTAGAGGCCTTAACAAGACTCAAAGATGCATAAAATCATTCTTGCAGGAGAAGACTCGATCCTTATATACTTTGGTAGTAAGATTAACAGTGCGCTGCCTAAAAATATCGCAAATTTTGCAAACACGTTAAAAGTTGAATTTTCTCAGCTAATTATTAACTTAACACCCTCTTATACATCGTTATTAGTGCATTACGATTTAAGTAAAGTTAACTATTTAACCTTTTCAGCTGAGGTGCAAAATTTATTAACCAATTTTGAATTTTCAAACACTACCGAAGATTCCAACTTAATTTGTATTCCAGTTTATTATGGATTTGAATCAGGGCTAGATTTGGAAAGACTACTTGCTGAAAAAAATTTGAATTTGGATGAATTTATCGAGATTCATAGTGATCAAGAATATTTAGTCTATGCGATTGGTTTTAGTCCAGTGTTTGCTTTTTTAGGTGAAGTGGATATGCGCATACAAGCACCACGCTTAGCCACACCAAGAATCAAGATTCCTGCGGGTAGTGTAGGTATTGCCGATAGTCAAACGGCCGTCTACCCAACTGATTCATCAGGTGGCTGGAATATTATTGGTAGAACCGTGCAAGATTTGTCACTTAAGAATCCTGATAATTTGAATAAATTTAAAACCGGTGATCAAGTTAAATTCTACCCAATTACTCGCGAAGAGTTTATTGAATATGGTGGGCAGTTATGAGTTTCAAAGTTATTAAACCTGGGTTTTTAACCACTATTCAAGATTATGGCAGATTCACCCATGGTGCGCATGGATTGAGTCAATCAGGGGTGATGGATGAGCATGCATATGGCTGGGCTAATCATCTACTTGAGAACAGCCCTACTGACGCCGTTTTAGAGATTACGTTCGGTGGCGTTGAATTACAAACGCTTGATGATTGCGCTATAAGTGTTTGCGGTGCAGATTTGGATTTTAAGGTTAACAATCAAACTGCACTTAGTTGGCATAGTGTGCAAATACAAAAAGGTGATGTTCTTAGCTGGACTTTACCCAAGCATGGGATACGTGCTTATTTGGCAGTTAAAGGTGGGTTTGATACTGAAGTTTTGTTTGACTCTAGATCGGTTAATTTACGAGAAAATATCGGCTCAAAACTTAAAGTTGGCGAGGTACTTATTTGTGACTCATCGAATATTGAGTTTGATCATTTTATTGTGCCACAATACATTCCTAATTACGATAAAGATGTTGTTTTAAGGTTGTTGCCGAGTTATCAATATCATCAGTTTAGTAAGGCTCAAAGAGTTTTATTTTTTAATCAAACTTACACCATTAGCAACGCTAATGATCGTGCTGGTTGCCGACTAAACGGCGTGCCAATTGCAATAGAAAAAAGTAAGATGATTTCTGAAGGGATGAGTTATGGTAGTGTGGAAATTGCCACAGATGGTTTGCCTATCGTTCTGCTTAAAGATGCACCAACCATTGGTGGTTATCCCAAGATTGGTACGGTTTTCTCGCTAGATCTGGCTAAGCTTGCACAAAAACAACCTCATGCAAAAGTCCGTTTTGAGCTAATGGATATTCATCAAGCGCAAAAACAGCGTTTGAAGTTTAATCAGTTTTTTGGACTGGATTAAATTCAAAATTATTAAAAATCTGACAAAACAATTCAGCGGTTTTAACCGTGTCATACAAGGCTGAATGTGCCTGTTTGTTGTCAAATTCAATACCTGCTTTAGCAATGGCCTTGGCTAGTACCGTTTCACCAAAAGCTAGAGCTGATAAGCTTACTGTATCAATAGTAGAGAATTGATGAAATGGATTTTTAAGCTTTGATCTGTCGCTTGCAGCGTACAAAAATCCTAAATCAAAAAATGCGTTATGGCCAATTAAAATAGAGCGCGTACAGTCTTGATCTTTCATTTCAGTGCGAATGGTTTTAAACATATCGCCCAAGGCAAGTTTTTCATCAATGGCGCCGCGCAACGGGTTGTCCACATCAATACCATTAAATTTTAGTGCAGCTGGCTCAAGATTAGCACCCTTAAAAGGCTTAATGTGAAAATGCTGAGGCTCTTTTGCATAAAGCTTTCCGTCTTCATCAAAGCCAATGATCACTGCACAAATCTCTAACATAGCATCAGTTTGATGATTAAACCCTGCTGTTTCAATATCGATAACAACTGGTAAATAGCCGCGAATTCGTTCGTTGATGTTCATCAGTTAACCTCTTTAAAAAAGATAGAAGAGTTTCGATCATAATTAAAATATTTTTGGCGTTTTTTTGGAAGGTCGGATATTTGCATTTTGGTGAAATTATTTTTAATAAACCATTCGGTGCCAAACTTAGTTAAAGCAAACACCTTGCTAAAATTTCTTTGTTTTGCATTGGCTAGTATCTTATCTAATAATTGATTAGAAAGTCCTGTGTTTTGAGAGTCTTGAGCCACAGCGAGTGAATAGATCTCACCCATAGAGCCTTCTTGACAATCTTTTAAGCCTGCACACGCAACTAGCTGATTTTTCTCAAATAACAAGACAAAGTCGTTGATATTTTTTTCAATCTCATCTTTACTTCTAGATAGAATTTTTCCTTGATCTACAAAAGGCTTGATTAAAGTCAAAATTTGTTCAGAATTATCCAAAATGCAGTTTAAAACGTTGATAAAAGTACACTATTTTAATCTAAAATATAATGCTTTATATCAATACAAAGTAATTATGTCTAATACAAGAAAATATTCCTCTCAGGTTGTGGATGGTTACGAGCGAGCGCCTTCGCGTGCAATGCTCTATCCAGTTGGATTTAAAAAGGAAGATTTTAATAAGCCGCAAGTCGGTATCGCCTCTACTTGGTCGATGGTTACCCCTTGTAATATGCATATTAATAAACTAGCAGACGAAGCCGAAAAAGGCGTTAATTCAGCTGGTGGCAAGGCTGTTATTTTTAATACGATTACAATTTCAGATGGTATTTCAATGGGCTCTGAAGGCATGAAATATTCGCTGGTTTCTCGTGAAGTGATTGCCGATTCAATTGAAACAGTAGTCGGTTGTCAGGGTTTTGATGGCGTGGTGGCGATTGGCGGTTGTGATAAAAATATGCCCGGTTGTATTATTGGCTTATCTCGATTAAACCGCCCGGGTATTTTTGTTTATGGTGGCACTATTCAGCCTGGTAAAAATCATACGGATGTAGTGAGTGTATTTGAGGCAGTAGGTAAATATGCTAACAATGCTATTAATGCGATTGAGCTTGAAAACATCGAAAGAACTGCCATCCCTGGTCCTGGCTCTTGTGGTGGTATGTATACCGCTAATACCATGGCTTCAGCCATTGAAGCCCTAGGCATGAGTTTGCCAAATTCTTCTGCGCAAGATGCAATTTCAGCGGATAAGAATAACGATTGTGTTCGTGCTGGTGAGGCGGTACTCAACTTACTTGAAAAAGACATTAAGCCGAATGACATCATGACCATGAAAGCGTTTGAAAATGCTATTACTGTGATCATCACTTTGGGTGGTTCGACTAATGCAGTATTGCATTTAATCGCTATGGCAGATGCTGCTGGCGTTGATTTAAGCATTGATGACTTTACTCGTATTGGCGCTAACGTACCAGTAATTGCTGATCTTAAGCCATCTGGAAAATACCTGATGAGTGAGCTAATTGAAATTGGTGGAACATTGCCATTAATGAAAACACTACTAGATGCAGGTATGCTACATGGTGATTGCATGACGGTAACGGGTAAAACCATGGCTGAAAATTTAGCTGATATTAAGCCGTACGACGAGTCTCAAGATATTATCAAATCACTAGACAATCCTATTAAGAAGGATTCACACTTACGTATTTTGCGTGGTAACTTGGCTTCTGAAGGTTCAGTTGCTAAAATTACTGGCAAAGAAGGTTTGAGTTTCAAGGGTGTGGCTAAATGCTATGGCCGTGAAGAGGACGCACTTGCTGCTGTACTGAATGATGAAATTAAATCGGGCGATGTGATTGTTATTCGTTATGAAGGTCCAGCCGGCGGTCCTGGTATGCGTGAAATGCTTGCGCCAACTTCAGCGGTAATGGGTAAAGGTTTAGGTGGTGAAGTTGCACTAATCACTGATGGTCGCTTCTCTGGTGGAACGCACGGCTTTGTGGTTGGCCATATCACGCCTGAAGCTTTTAAAGGCGGCGTGTTAGCTGTAGTTGAAGATGGCGATGAAATTCTAATTGATGCTGAGAATAATATATTAGAATTATTGGTTGATCAATCAGTTATTGATGAGCGCTTAACCCATTGGGTTCAGCCTAAGCCAAACTACACTAAAGGTGTGTTGGCAAAATTTGCCAAACTTGCGAAGTCAGCTTCTAAAGGCGCAGTAACAACTTAAGCTTAAATCTAATGTATTAAAAAAAAAGGAGGCGAAAGCCTCCTTTTTTATTGACAGTTAATTATTTAGCACTCTGTCATGCTTAGTGCTAGCCCGCCCAATGAGGTTTCTTTGTATTTTTTAGACATGTCAAAACCCGTTTTTTTCATGGTATCAATACACTTATCCAATGATACTATGTGCTGGCCATCTTCTTTAAGTGCAATTGAGGCGGCTAAATGCGCACTAATTGCACCAAAGCCATTGCGCTCAATACAAGGAATTTGAACCAAGCCTTTGATTGGATCGCAAGTTAAGCCTAGATGATGCTCTAGCGCAATTTCTGCTGCATTCTCTATTTGTGCGCCACTGCCAGATTTAACAGCGCACATCCCTGCTGCAGCCATTGAAGATGCAGAGCCAACCTCGCCTTGACAACCCACTTCGGCGCCAGAAATAGAACTATTGTGTTTTATCAGCCCACCAATGGCGCTCGCTGTTAGTAAAAAATCGCGAACTTGTTGAGCATTAATTTTTTGATGCTCAACCAAATAATACAATACTGCAGGAATAATACCCGCTGCACCATTGGTTGGCGCTGTTATCACCATATGCCCTGCTGCATTTTCTTCATTAACTGCCATGGCATATGCACAAAGCCAATCATTAACATCGTTGTCTTTAGTGTGCTCGAGTTGTTGATATAGGTTTTTAGCACGCCTTGGTGTATTAAGTCCGCCTGGCAAAATACCTTCAGCTTCCAAACCTCGGTGAATGCAAATTTTCATTGCCTGCCAAATTTTATCCAACCCATCATCAAGTGATTGTTGGGACTGGTATTGAGTTTCATTGACACACTTCATTTGCGTAATTGATAGATTGCTCATGGCAGACATTTCTAACATTTGATCAGCAGAATCAAATGCATAAGGATGCTTAGTGGTAGGCTTGCCAATTAATGGCGCTTGCAATTGATTAATCTCTTCTAAAGGTAGAATAAAGCCGCCACCAATAGAAAAATAAGTCTGCTGGCATAAAATTTTTTGATCGGCATTTAGATATTCAAATACCATGCCATTTGGATGTTGCTTTAAGGTGTCTTTAGTATCAAATATAATGTCTGTCTTTGGGTGAAAAGAGACGAATTTTCCACCTAGTGTTATAGATGACTTTTCCCAGAGTTGTTTGATTAACTCATTAGGATCAATCTTTAAGAGGTCTTTGGCTTGGTATCCATGCAATCCAAGTGTCACGGCACAATCACTAGAGTGACCTTTCCCTGTATAGGCCAAAGAGTCTTTTAATGTACAACGAATTGAACAACCTTCTTTGATGGTTTTTTTCTGAATGCGAGTGATAAAATCTTGCGCAGCAACCATTGGTCCCATTGTATGGGAGCTTGAAGGGCCGATACCAATTTTAAACAACTCTAAGGCACTGATAAACATAACACGATCATATAAATATTATTTACGCTATATTACTCTGATGGCACATGCAGTGCACACATTAAAAAAGGAGGTAAAAAAATATTTAGATTAAAAAACTTATTTTTGTGCTACATATTTAAGCCATAAAAATCCGAATAATCCTGCAAATAATGAGGCTGATAAAATTCCAATTTTGGCCTGAAAGATTAAATCAGGCGTGTTTAAAAACGCTAAATCTGCTATAAATATAGACATAGTAAAACCAATTCCACCCAAAAGAGCAACACCAAAAATTTGGCTCATGCTGCTTTGGTCTGGTAATTTTGCAATTTTTAATTTAATGGCCAACCAAGAGATCCCAAATATTCCAATTACCTTTCCCAAGGTAAGTCCAAAAATAATCCCCATTGATACCGGCTCAACAATAACAGAGCCAATAGAATTAAAATCAATCGCAATGCCAGCGTTAGCAAGTGCAAATAAAGGAATAACAATTAAAGCTACTGGCAGGTGTAGATCATGCTCCAATCTAGCAGCTGGAGATCTGACCGCATTAATTCTATCTTGTATATTGGTTAGAATAGATTTCTGCTCTTCATGTAATGTGTGATTTTCATAGATAGGATATGTGTCATATTTATCTAGTAATTTTTTAGTATCTTTAGAGAGATTTAAAGAAGTTTGTTTGGGTTTCGAAGGTATTGTCATGGCAACAATAACACCCGCAATAGTAGCATGAACACCTGATTCAAGCACAAAGAACCACATAAAAGATCCAACAATAAAATAAGGTAGAATCATGTGAATGCCAAAACGATTGAATATCACTAAAATCAGGAAAGTTACGCCAGATAGAACAAGCGGCATCATATGAATTTGATCGGTATAAAATATTGCAATTACTAAAACAGCGCCAAGATCATCAACAATAGCAAGTGCAACCAAAAATGTTACTAATGCGGTAGATACTTTTTTTCCCAATAACACCAATATGCTAATTGCAAAAGCAATATCTGTAGCCATTGGAATTCCCCATCCACCAGCACCAATTTCATTCGCATTAATACTTAGGTATATTAATGCAGGAAAAAGCATGCCACCAATAGCTGCTAGAATAGGCAAAATAGCAACCTTTATATTTGAAAGCTCTCCTGCTAAAATCTCTCTTTTTATTTCTAATCCGATAATGAAGAAAAACAGGGTCATTAATCCATCATTTATCCAATAATGAAGACTATGAGATAATTTCCACGAACCAACATTGAAATCTATCTTTGTATGGAATAGTTGTTCGTAGTTTTCAGTTAATGGTGTATTGGCTAAAATTAATGCCAGTACTGTCATAAACATTAAAATCTTGCCCGTTGTAGTTTGGGCATGAATAAAGTGTTCAAAGGGTGTCGATACTTTTTTAAAGGCTTTCTCCCAGGGGGCGTAGAGTTTCATTTTTATTAACTTTTACTATCTTCCTCTGGTGCAGGAACAAAGACCATTTGCCTATCGTCCAAATTAACCGAGGCAATTTGAATTTTAATGGTGTCACCTAAGCGAAAAGTTTTGCCGGTACGGTCACCTTTAAGCTGATGATGAATATCATCAAAATTGTAATAGTCATCTTGTAGGTCGCGCACAGAAATCATACCTTCGACAAATACTTCGGTCAGCTCAATAAAGATACCGAAGCCCGCAACGCCAGAGATAACACCATTAAAGGTGTCACCTACTTTGTCGCGCATGTATTCACATTTGAGCCATTGCTCAACATCGCGAGAAGCCTCGTCTGCACGACGCTCTGTTACCGAAAGGTTTGCGCCCAATTCAAGCATTCTTTTAGATGGTTCTTTCTTTTTGTCACCTAGAACTTTTTTAACCAATTTACCCATGAATGATGGGCTTTTCTTATTTAGCACACGATTAATTGCGCGATGAACAAGCAAGTCTGGATATCTTCTAATTGGCGAGGTAAAGTGAGTGTAGTCTTCAAATGCTAAGCCGAAGTGACCTTCATTTGCTGGTGTGTAAACTGCTTGCTTCATAGTGCGAAGTACCACAGTTTTAATGATGTTTTCGTCATCTCTGCCCTTGGCATCCTCTAGCACTTTAGCAAAATGCTTAGAATCTGGCTGATCGCCACCTTCTAGCGTTAGGCCGACAGCTGTTAAGAACTGACGAGTCACTTCTACTTTTTCAGCTGTTGGCTTAGGATGGATTCTGTATAAGAAATCTTCTTTATTTTCACCTAAGAATTTTGCTGTAGCTTGGTTGGCCATCAGCATGCATTCTTCGATTAATTTATGTGCATCATTTCTTGAGCGGGCAACAATGTTTTCAATTTTGCCATTATCATTAAAGATGATTTGTGACTCAATACGATCAAAGTCCATTACGCCACGCTTGGTTCTAGCAGCTTTTAGAACTTTGTATAAATTATACAAGTCATTTAAGTTATCCAATACTGGGGCAAATTCAGTTTTCAATGCTTGATCATCATGTTCAAGGATGTCACTTACTTTAGTATAAGTTAAACGAGCGTGTGAGAACATAACTGCTGGGTAGAATTTGTAATCAAGTAAATTACCCGATTTATCGATGTTCATCTCACACGTCATACATAGACGCTCTACATCAGGGTTAATCGAACACAAGCCATTTGAGATGGCTTCAGGCAGCATTGGTACCACACGACGTGGGAAGTAAACTGAATTACCTCGCTCAATAGCATCAGCATCCAGTGCAGTGCCCTCTTTTACATAATAAGAGACATCAGCAATAGCAACGACTAATTTCCAACCATTGGCTGTAGATTCTGCAAATACCGCATCGTCAAAGTCTTTAGAATCTTCGCCATCAATAGTTACTAGCTTCATGTCAGTAATATCGATACGCCCAACTTTATCTTGTTTGGTTACTTCGCTAGGAATTTTGGCTGTTTGTGCCAGCGCTTCTTTTGAGAATTCAACAGGAATACCGTTGCGATATAAAGCTGCATCAGTTTCTACACCCTCGTCCATATACGAGCCTAAGATTTGAGTGATCTTGCCTTCTGCTAGTGATTTGAATGTTGGTGCCTTAGTAATTTCAACAATAACAATTTGCTCATTGGTATTTTCATCAGAAATATTTGGGATGTTGATGTTGTTACGAATACGCTTGTCATCAACGACAGCATAAGTACCTTCGTCAGAAATATGCAAACGCGCAACAACTGTTTTAACACTCTCTAATACTTCGATAATTTTGGCATCGCCACGTTTGCTAATTAAGCGAGCTTTGACTTTATCACCATGAAAAACCAATTGCATTTGACGAGAGTTAAGGCGCAAATCACGACCCCCTTCTTCCAATTTAAGAAAGCCAAAACCTTTAGGGTTGGCGACTACAATACCAATTTTAATGCCCGCTTCTGGATCGAAGATAACAAAGTCACCTTCTTTGTTGTAATCTAGTTGCTCATCACGAACCATAGCTTTTAAGCGATGTGTTAGTGGCTTTTTTTGTTTGCCATCTACTTCTAGTAGATCAAATAAGTCGTATTTTGATAAAGACTTTTTCTTCTTAAAGAAAGAAAGGATGTGCTCTCTTGAAGGGATGGGGTTGTCGTACTTTTCAGATTCTCTTTTTTGGTGCGGATCTTTTTTCATGAATTACTCGTCAAATGGATTATTAAGGATCAGCGTTTCATCACGATCTGGTCCGGTTGATAAAATATCAATTGGTAAATTTGAGAGTTCTTCAATTTTACGAATATAGTTTTGAGCTTCGATTGGTAAATCATCAAAAGCAGATGTACCAATGGTTGATGTTTTCCAGCCTGGCATTTCAATGTAGATAGGATTAGCATCCGCGTAGCCTTGTGCATCGTATGGCGGTGTTGTAACTTGTTTACCATTTAATTCATAAGCAATGCAAATTTTAACACTCTCTAATGAGTCTAATACGTCTAGCTTAGTTAGGCAAATTCCTGTTACTGCATTAAGCTTTAATGAGCGATTTAAAGTGACCATATCTAACCAACCACAACGACGCTGGCGCCCTGTTGTTGCGCCAAATTCATGACCGACTGTGCCTAACACTTTTCCGATTGCATTGCCTTTATCACTAGCAACATCATAAATTAATTCTGTTGGGAATGGGCCACCACCAACACGAGTTGTGTAGGCTTTAACAATGCCGCATACGTAGTCAATGTCGGTTACACCAACGCCAGATCCAGTTACTGCGCCACCTGAAGTGGTATTAGAAGAGGTTACAAATGGGTAGGTTCCTTGGTCAATATCAAGTAGCGCGCCCTGGGCGCCTTCAAATAAAATACTTTCATTATTCGCAATATGCTGATGAATCTTTTCGGTGACATCGGTAATCATTGGAATAACAGTTTTAGCCTGCTTTAAAGCTTCGGCTAATACCGCGTCAAAATCTAGCGCCGGTGCGTTGTAATAATTTGTTAGTGCAAAGTTATGGTATTCCATTACTTCTTTTAGTTTTTCAGAAAATGATTCGAGATTAAGTAAATCGCCAACACGTAAGCCGCGACGAGCGACTTTATCTTCATAAGCAGGACCGATACCATTGCCTGTTGTACCAATTGCTGCTTTACCACGTTTAGCTTCACGAGCATTATCTAGTGCGACATGGTACGGCATAATCAATGGGCAACCTGGTGCGATCATTAAGCGTGATTTTGCATCAACACCTGTAGTATCAAGCTCATTTAATTCTTTGATCAGAGCTGACATTGATAATACAACACCATGACCAATTAAACACTCAACATGGCCACGTAAAATACCTGATGGAATTAAATGTAGTATTGTTGTTTTACCGTCAATAACCAACGTATGGCCTGCGTTGTGACCGCCTTGAAAGCGTACAACACTAGAAACCTTATCAGTGATTAAATCTACAATTTTACCTTTACCTTCGTCGCCCCACTGGGTACCGATGATGACTACATTTTTTGACATACTAATTCCTAACTATATAATTTATTTGTTAATAATAACTACTTTGATTGAGATAAAAATTTCAAATCAAATGAAAATCCTGTAGCTGCTCTTGATTGACCAAAAGATTCGCCAATGCCGTTGTAACGACCGCCTTGAGCCAATGCTTTTGAATAATGCTCGTTGTAAGCTGAGAAAACTATACCCGTGTGATATTCATAAGTTTGTAACTCGGCCAAATCATAGCTAGCCTGAATACCTTTAGCCTGAAGTGCCTGGTCAATGGCTTGTAAATCTTTAATTGCTACTTGCGCTGCTGGAAAATCTTTAAATATATCTAGCGCCTTACTAAGCACACTTGCATCACCTTCTAGCTGCATTAAAGCATTAAATAACGCTGCATTATTTAATGTATTGCTACCCATAAATACACTTAAGTCTGGCGTAGAACGATGGGCAAAGATATGACGCAATTCATTGGTTTGTACTATATTTAAAGTTTCACTAGTAATAAGTGCATCAAAGATAGCCACATTGCCTAAGCTAATGACGGTTGAATCAATAGCTAGAAGATTTAAACTTTCTAGCATTAATTCAATAACCTCTACATCAGCCAAGGTGTCTGTCGAGCCATAAAGCTCCGCGCCTGCTTGAATTGGAGATCTAGAATCATAAAAATCATCCGCTCTGGTTTGTAAAATTGCATTGATATAGCAATATTTTTCAACCTTGTTGCTGTTGCGTTTTGCATCAATTCTAGCAATTTGAGGCGTGATATCCGCATGTACACCAAGCATCTTTCCACTTACCGGATCCAAAAACTTAAATGTTTTTTCATTAACCGCATCACTGGTTAACAGCAATGAATCAACGTGCTCCACCATTGGTGGAATAACCAAACCAAAACCTTTGTCTGTATATAGATCAATTAGCGAGCGACGAAGCATTTCAAACTTCATTGCTTGATCGCCACTTAATTCGTCAATACCCTCAGGCAGTTGCCATGTATTCATATAAGCTTATTTAACTTGCGAGTTAAAGTGACGGAAAAACTCTGTATTTGGATTTAACACCAATACATTGTTTTGATTGGCGAAAGATTTTTTGTATGATTCTAGTGAACGATAGAAAGAGTAAAACTCAGCATTTTTACTGTACGCCTTGGCGTAGTTATTTGCTGAAGTTGCATCACCTTCACCTCGAATTATTTCAGAATCACGGTAGGCATCTGCTAGGATAATGGTTCTTTCCTTATCTGCTGCTGCACGAATTACTTCAGCCTCTTCTGCACCTTTAGATCTAAACTCTTTGGCCACACGCTGACGTTCTGCTTGCATACGACGATAAACTGAGTTTGAAACCTCTTGTGATAAGTCAATACGCTTAATACGTACATCAATAATCTCAATACCAAATTCACCAATATCTTTTTTAGCCAGTGTGGCGATGTTAGCCATAATTTCACTACGCTCGCCAGATACTACATCAGCAATGGAGCGCTTTGAAAATTCACTCTTAAGGCCGGTTTTAATAATTTGAGCTAAGCGGTTGTTGGTACGAGCTATGTTACCGCCGGTTGATTTGTAGAACTGCTCCGCATCAACAATACGCCATTTAATGTAAGAGTCAACAATTACGTTTTTCTTCTCACCCGTTAAAAAGCGCTCAGCAGGTGCATCTAGCGTTTGCACGCGACTATCAAATTTAACCACGTTATTTACAAATGGCATCTTAAACTTAAGGCCAGGCGTGCTATCAACTGCAACAATTTCACCCAATCGAAGCTTGATGGCTGTTTGTGTTTCACTAACGGTATAAAGTGCTGAACTCAGTACAAAAAATACAGCAGCAATTATTATTAATCCTATTTTTTGCATTATCTTACTCCTCTGTTACGAAAAACATCTCTGGCGTTATTCGGATTGTTTATTTGTTGTTGTGACTCTTGAGTGGTAATTTGAGTGTTTGACTGCTTGGCATTGATTAACTTGTCAATAGGTAAGTACATCATTGAATTAGCTTTTGAATCAACCACAACCTTACTAGTTGAAGCAAACACATTTTCCATTGTTTCACGGTATAGACGCTCTCTAGTTACTTCAGGGGCTTTTTCATACTCCGTTAAAATTTGCTTAAATCTTGATGACTCACCCTCTGATTTAGAAACTACTTCTGATTTATAAGCTTTTGATTCTTCAAGTAGTCTTGCTGCCAAACCACGAGACTTAGGCAAAATGTCGTTTGCGTAAGTTTGTGCTTCGTTAATTAAACGCTGCTTATCTTCACGCGCTTTAACTGCATCAGAAAAAGATGCCTGAACTTGCTCAGGCGGCTGAGCATCTTGCATGTTTACTGTAGTAATAAATAAGCCTGTTTGGTATAAGTCTAGTAATTCTTGAGATCTTTCTTTAATGCTATCAGCAATATCAGCACGACCTTCAGTTAGAATGTAGTCCATTGTGTTTTGACCCACCACTTGGCGAATTGCACTTTCTGATACTTGACGAAGCGTTGTATCTGGATTAGCAACATTAAACAAATAAGCTTGCGCGTCGTTAACTTTATACTGAACCGCAAACTTGGCATCAATCATATTTTCATCTTTAGTTAGCATGATTGATTCAGAAGAAACATTACCACCTACGCGACGACCACTAGCATTTCGGTAGCCGATTTCAGCCGTTCTAATTTGCTCTACGTTAATTCGATTAACAGTTTCAATTGGAAATGGCATATGCCAATGAGGACCTTGTCCAGTCTCTTCTTGGAATGCACCAAAGCGTAATACAATGCCTTTTTCAGCAGGGTCGATAATATAAATGCCTGATAACATCCAAATTAAAACACCGATAATAGCAATAAACTTTACACTGCCTTTAGGTGCGCCTGATGTAGTAGATGAGTCTGATGGCTTGTTAGAGCCAAACATACCATTGAATTTATTTTTAAATTCCTTAATTACTTCGTCCAATTCTGGCGGCGTTTGATTGTTGCCGCCCCAAGGGGTTTGATTGTTGCTATTAGCCATTTAAATACTTCCATTGTTGTTAAAAACCTCAGTTATTTTACCCAAATAAATACCCGCCTATGTAACTAATATATGCCTGCTTTTTTTCATTTAGTTGGTGTTAAAATAAATGCATTTGAAAAACTCCAATTCAGCATGAAAAAGACAATTGCTTTTTGTTCGTTAATCCTTTTTTCAGGTGTAGCAAGTGCCCAAGACTACGTACTTAGTTGTGACGATTCACGCTTGCTTTTTCCTAAGCAAGCGCTGTCTACTGATGACAGTCTAGATGTTGTTGCAGATCGTAGTGAAATTACCAAAAGTGATACATACTTATTAACCGGCAATGTTTCGCTTAATTCTAGTGCTTATTATTTGGCTGCTGATGAAATTACAATCAAAAAAACGGATAAAACCTCAACTGCTAAAGGCGGTATTAAATATCAAGATAATGAGCTGATGTTTATCGGTGACAGTGCTGTGGTTAAAAAACAAGCTGATAACAATCATGTGACTTTACAACAAGTGCAATTTCATTACCCCGAGACTAAAATAAATGGCCGGGCTACTCAGGTAGTTAATGATGGCACCAAGCAAGTGTTTGATTCAGTTAGTTATTCTTTATGCCCATTGGGTAATACTGATTGGCAAATGAAAGCTGATCAAATCACGCTAAATTCAAACACTAATCGTGGTGTTGCAAGTGATGTGGTGGTTGAATTTCTAGGTGTTCCAGTTTTTTATTCACCACATCATGAATGGGTGCTTGAAGGACGAGGCTCTGGATTTTTAGCGCCTAGTTTTGCAACGCATGAAAATAATGAATACCAAGTTAAAATCCCTTATTATTTCAATATTGCCTCCGATCGTGATTTTTTGTTAACACTTAATCAGCTATCTAGTCGCGGCAGTATTGTTGAAGGTAAGTATCGTCAGTTAATTGCTAGTAATAGTCATTTAGATGATGGACACTTTGAGATTGAAGGTCATTATTTAAATGAAGACGATATTACTAAGAACAAGCGCTGGTTGTTAAATTCAAGTATTGATCTAATTCTCAACGAAAAAACAGAATTAAATGTTACTACTAATCGTGTTTCTGACAAAGATTACTTTAAAGAGATTGCTCATTCCAATACCTCTGCTTCTGCGCTTAATTCACATATTGACTTAACTTTTAACGATGCTGATCAAGATCTAAAACTGGCTTTCTTTGCCGAGAGTGAGCAACTTGTTAATAGTGGTATTGCCAAGTACACCAGAGCGCCAGAGTTATCTATTTCAAAAGGTTTTGTTGGGCTGGATAATCGTCGTATGGATTTATCATTAGTTAGTACAAAATTTACGCATAAAATCTCTAGTAACACAGGTATTCGTACTCATGCACAAGCAAATTTTAGTCGTTTAATTGCAACGGATACTTATTCATTAACACCGAAACTTAACTTATCAACTACGGATTATGCTTTAGACAATGATGTTAATGAATCTCGCTCAATCTACAGTTTTGGACTAGATTCAAAACTATTCTTAGAAAGAGAGGTAAGTTTATTTGGTACAGATTTAATTCAAACGTTAACACCAAGATTGGCTTACAACTACACACCTGAGAAAACAGACCCAAGTGTAAACTTTGATTCAGAAAGTAAGTCTGACTCTTATGAGTCTTTATTTTCTGGGCAAAAATTTACTGGTATTGATCGAATTGGAAAAGCCAATGATTTAACATTCGGACTAGAGTCAGACTTTATCGATGAAGAAACCGGCGAAACTTATTTAAGCTTAAAATCTGCTCAAACATATTATAGTGATGCTGTATCAGCAAACAATGGCACAAGAAAATATTCTGATATTGTCATGTCAGCTGATATTGGCTTTGACAATTACACTTTTAATAATTCACTGCAGTATGACCCAGAGACTAACAAAATTGATAAGCGCGATAGTTCGATGAGCTACATTCTTAATCCTAGAAAATTCTTAACCTTGGCGCACCATTATGACGGCACTAAAAAATCAGCCGAACTATATGGCGCATATCCACTAACGCAAAATATCCATGTATTTGCTGGTATTAATCGTTCAATCACTGATTCGATTACCAATAAAGAAACCACGGGTATTGCTTATGAATCTTGTTGTTGGGCGCTGCGTTTAGCGCACTTTAAAAAGCATATAGGTGGTGGTGATTATGACTATGTTACTAACTTTGAGTTAGTGCTTAAAGGCTTGGCAACAACCTCACCAGGTTTGGCTGCTCGCCTTGAAGAAGAAGTACCTAACTATCTTGCTAATTTAAACGACATATAAAATGAAAAAACTTGCTTTACTGACGTTACTCGCCTCGCTAAATGCATTCTCTGCAAGCAATAGTATTGTTGCTATTGTTGATGATGAGTTAGTGACCTATGACGCAATTAATATTGATAGCAATTCCAAGGCAGCCAAGTTAGCTGAAGTTAATCGTCAAATTGACATTATTTTAAAAATGCGACAAGTTGAACGATTGGGTGTTGAGCCTAAGGCTTTGGCGATCAACAATATGCTTAAGCGTGTCGCCAAGCAAAATTCTCTAAGCCTTTCTCAATTGCAAGCAAGTCCAGCATTTGGACGAGTAATGGCCGACATCAAACAAAAACTATCTTTAAACGGTTTAAGAGAGTTTGTTAATAGCAAGGCTAATTTGGTTTTAACTCAGGCTGAAATCGACCAAGCGCTGAACAATAATCCAACTACTCAACAAGATATTGTTAAGCAAATTCGTATTGCTCAAATTGCCATTAGTTCGATCGATGAGTCAGCTTCGTTATTACAATCTGAAGATGAGCTTATCAAGGCTTCGTTGACCGATCTTGCTAGTCAGATTAAAAATGGCAAATCATTTTCTGATTTAGCCAAACTACATTCTCAAGATGAATCTTATAAAAATGGCGGAGAATCGGGCTGGTTGGTTCAAAAACGACTACCTAAATCTTTTGGCCAAGCTTTAAATGGGCTAAAAATTAATGAGATATCACCCCCGTTTAAAGCTGGTAATGGCTGGAGGTTGATTAAAATTATTGAAAAGCGCAATGCTGATAATCATCTTAACAATATTAAAGCCGCATTGATTCGTCAGAAAAAAAATACCTATTTTAACAATTGGGTTAAAAGGCTTAGAAAAGATGCTTATATCGAAATCTTCGATCACAAACTTTAATCTTTAATTTCTATGTCTAAAACACTTATTATTTTTGGCTTTCATGCCATTCAAGCGCAACTTGATGCAGCGCCAGAAGGCTTTGTTAAGGTCTTAACTTTGGATAATCGTAATGACAAGCGCATTAGTCAAATCACTACTGCGTTTAATCAGCTCAGTATCAAGATTACCAAGGCTAATAAACAGCAGCTAGATAAACTAACGAAAAACCAAACTCACCAAGGTATTGCAGCGGAGGTTTTGCTACCCACCCTGCCCAACCAGGATGAACTGATTGGTTTTGTTTCTAGACTAGAAAGTTCAGCCCTAATCTTGATTTTAGATTCTATTCAAGATCCTAGAAATCTTGGCGCTTGCTTGCGTAGTGCTAATGCGGCTGGAGTTGATTGTGTGGTCATTAATAAAGACGGCTCTGCACCAATTAATGCACTGGTACACAAAACTTCAGCGGGCGCTTTAAATCAATTAAAAATATTTCAAGTAACTAACTTAGCCAGAACCATTAAGGCACTACAACAAGAAAATGTTTGGGTGGTTGGCCTAGACGGATCAACCAATACTTCAATTTATCAAATTGACTTAACCACGCCAACAGCGTTAATTATGGGCACTGAAGGCAAAGGTTTAAGACAACTTACCAAGCAGTCTTGTGATCAGTTGGCACTAATCCCTATGCAAGGAAATGTTGAGAGTCTTAATGTTTCTGTAGCAACCGGCATTAGCCTATTTGAAGCCAGTAGGCAGCGCCTAGGATAGCCTTAAAAAATAAATTAAGTGACACCCTGTAACGCCTAAATCAGCGGCAGACAGAAGTGGCATAATCTTTTGCGACAGCAAAAGGCGTGACACTTTTGGCTGTTCGCTGGATTTTTTTGTTAGGTGTCTTTATATAAGTTTAGTCATTGTTTCCAACAAGAAAGATAAGCTAAATACAGTAATTAATAAAGAAATAATAATGGAAACAGCAGTATGCTCTTGAAAATATTCAAACTTGTTTGCAAAAACATAAACTCCCGCACCAATTGGTTGAGCGGACATCAAAATTGCTACAATTAAATATATATCTGTAGATTCCATTCCAAGCCAATAATAACCAACAATAAAAGTAACGAAAGGCTGAATGAATATCTTAATAGCAATAATAGGGCTTAAATCTATAATGTTTTTGATGTTTATGTGAGATTTTGTATCTAAACCTGACAAGCCGATACCTAGTGCAAATAGAGCAGTAGGTCCTGCTGCTCCAGCCAAAAATCCAGTAAATATTTTTAAAATATCTGGCAGTGGTATTGCAAAAAAAGAGAAAAACATGCCTGCAATAACAGACAATGTTAGTGGATTTAATAAAATTGTTTTTATAGCGCCCAGCAATATAGAGGAGCCTGACTTCTTTTTCCCATCATTACTAAATACACCATAAGTTATAATAACAGCCATAATTGCTGGTATATTGTGCAGGATAGTTGCAATTGCAGCGGGAACTGCCGCCGCCTCTCCAAAAGCAGCAATTGCGATAGGCACACCCATATAGCCAGTTGTACCATAACATGCGGCCATTGCAACTATAGAAGACTTAGGCGCACTTATCGACTTAAACATCGATAAAACTATACCCAACATATAAGCAACAAATATGCCTGCTAAAGTTGCAATTACAAACTCCCAATGTAATAACTCTGCTGGTTTAGCTTGGGCGATAGATAGAAACAGTAATGCAGGTAACGCAACAAATAAGACATAGTCATTGATCAGCTTTCCAGCATCTTTAGAAAATTTATTTTTCTTTGCAAATAAATACCCTGCAAGTATAACAAGGAAAATTGGTATCACTATCGACAGCATTATACAACCTCCTTGATATTGTTTTTTGAAGCCAAACTTACTACTTCATCAGCCAGCCTCTTTGAGGTCCAAGAGTGTTTAGTGTAAAAATCAATTAATGAAGTATATATTTCTGCGTAATCGTCTTTTATTTCTTTAAGTTCGCTCTGCATAGTAGCCTGTAAACTACTTATAATTTTCTTAAAATCAGACTCAGACAAATCAATTTCTGGATAATGTTCTTTAATAGCCATTTCAATAGTGACTGAATGCAATCCCGGATAATTCACAAAATAATTTTTCTTTTTCTTGATTTCAAGAAAATCAGGAATATTAAGTACACCAAAATTTGAATCTGTTTCCAACACCCCTCTTACTGGCTTAAATACATTAGGCGTTTGCAGAAATACTTTCTCGCTATAACGGGCGATAGTAGATAGTTCTTTTATATTTATATTGCTTGAGCCAACGCTTATATTATTATTTTTGCATATATTAACAACTTGTTCGATTGGTGCTATTCCTGATCTATTTCCAAATCCAGACAATGACCCTTCCAACATTTGAAATCCAGCCTGAATAGATGCAATTGCATTGGCGACTGCTAAACCTGTATCATTGTGAGCATGTAAACAAAATATTATCTCTGGATAATCAGAAATAAGTTGTGAGCAAAATTGATGGGTAATATGAGGTTGCAGAAGACCAACTGAATCATTAATGCGAATAACACTAACGCCTAAATTTATAGCGATATCTATTTGTCGACAAATTTCTTTGTATTTCTTATCGTTATATTCACCTCTAAAGTTATTTAATATACTAGCCTTAAATTTTTTTGCCCCCAAACTCCTAAAAGACTTTATAGCATTTTCAAAAGTGTTTTGAGACTCTTTATATGTAATCATTCCAAAACTAAAAACTGTCTCTTCTATATTTTTTCTCAAGTATTTTTGTGATGAAAAATGCTCAAATGCCGTTTCCCAACAGTTAAGTAAAACAATAAATGTAGCCTCTACATCTTTCGGTATTTCTTTTTTTTCCTTCATAGAAAACAGACCCTCCCACACATCTGGAGATTCAGGCCCACAACCTACGACAAACTCCCTAATGCCTACTTGTGACATTTTTTTAAGTAACAAGCATTTATCTTCATTACTTATTGGAAAAGGATAGCGTTCAACACCTTCCCTTAATGTCTCATCAATTAAATAAGGAACCTTAAAATCATTAAATCTAAGTCGTATTTTTTTCTCATTGCAATTTTCCATAATTATTTCCTTTGATTTCTCTCAGTTAAAATACCTATTAGATGGAGGGATTAACACATAACGACCAAGCTCACTTGCCGACAAAAGCAGGGTGTAGCGTAGCGAAACGGCGCTTTTGGCGGTCAAGTGCAGTGCCTTGTTAGGTGCTTTTTTACTCACAGTGCCTGCGCCTCAATGAACACTCTCATATCATTAATTGATGTTTGAAGCTGGTCATCTGTAAATCTTGCATTATGCGTATTTTCTGGATGATGTATTTGGTGGCGAATATATTCACTGACTATTTTTTGCTCCGACATTAATTCTCCATTACGACTAATTTTTATATATTCAATAGTGTCTTTCCCGTCTTTGTAGTCAGTTAATACCTCTTCACTCTCTATAAAACCATATAGCTCGTTATGATATTCATCATTGGATTCACCAAAAGCCAAAAAATTAACTTCATTCAATGATGGATATGGAAGCTCGTTTTGCTCGACGGAAACTACTTCTTTTAGTTGTTCACTCTTTATAAGCTTTAAATGCTCAAATCGGAGCATCTTAACAATCGATGGGCTATGAGTCGTCAGTAAAACCTGAGTGTTATCTGATTCAGATAGCTCTACAAATGCTTCAATTAGCTTTCTTTGGTGACTGGGATGCTGTGAAGTCTCCGGCTCTTCGATAGCATAAATTATGTCTGGGACATTGTTTTCGTTTTTTCTTCTTTCCGCTTCCGCACGGAAGAAATTTAATAATATAAGCCGCTTTACACCACTACCCCTTTTGTTGATCGGTATATCTTCGTCTCCAGTTATTGAGACACTTTTGAAAACGTCGACCCATTTCAAACTCTCGGGGCTTGGTATTACAGGGGTTAAACTATTTGCAATATCTGGATTCATTTCATTCAGTTTTTCCAGAGTTTGATCTGCAACCTCTTTTAGTTTTGTCTCTACCTCGGCAGCAACTTGATTCAAGCTATCCATTAGCTTTTGATCTTTAAGGATTTCTTGAACAGCAAGCTTCATCGGGTTCTGAATTTCACTATCCCCATCGCTATTTTTTCGATCAGACTGAAAAAGTGAATATAATGGAAGATAGGTTTTTAATTGATCCCATGTGTTCTTGGCGTCGATCTTCGCCAGTTCTATGTCAATATCTTCTAATTCAAGGTTTTCCGAATGAAAGCCCCAAATGGCTTTACGAATTTCTGAATTCTTAGTTTTATCCTCGCAAACCATTTCATTAGTAAGCAGCCTCTTAAGGTCAGCTTGTTTTTTTTAGAAGAAGTTCTGAACATGCTGTGTTCGTGGGATGGTAAGCCTTGACGTAAACCTTTTCTTTTCCCGCGTTAGAGTACTTCTTGAGAATAGTAAGCTTTCCGTCACTATTAAGAAGGTACTCATCTTCTAAACGTGTAGGGTTCGTTGCATCAATTGTTAGCTCAGCAGGTAAGTCACCGAAGACTACCCCTATGTTAATCTCGGTGTTTCCATCTTCTTTGGATTTCTTATTAACATCATCCTTATCCATTTTAATGATTCCCTTGCCTTCATTAAAGAAAATATCTAGGGCTTCAAGAATTGTGGATTTTCCGATGTCATTTTTTCCGACAAACACATTAAGATCATTGAAATCAATGGAGATCTCTTCACTATAAGATCTAAAGTTTGAGAGAATAAGTTTTTCAATTTTCATTCTTAAATCGTCCTTAATTTTAAAGCCAGCTACGGAACTCGACTGGCACTTAACGGTGGGGTTGACATGCCAATTGTATCAGCATATTAGAGGCTAGCCTCTTTTTTATGCTGGAGAATTGGTCAGGTCTAACGCTATGTTCGAAGGTGCTTCGCACCAAGAAGATAGCGTTAGACCGCAGGTCAACTCCACCGTTCACACGGCTCGAAGTGCCGTGTGAACGATTTAGCTCACCTGATGCTTTTGAGCGTAGCGAAAAAAGCTGTCAGGTGCAGCGCCTTGTTAAGCATTTGCCTCTTCCGGTTCAGCTTCTTTTAGTTTTTCTTTTAATTTATCGTTTAACTCTGGCTCTAATTTTTCACCATGATTGTCCAACAGGGATTTATAAAACGCATAAATATCTTGATCATCTAGAATCCAGCCCACTTGATTGTTCGTAAAGCATATTTGAACTAGCTCATTAACTTGTGATTTATTGAATTCTGCATATTTTTCGAGCTTTGAAACGGCATTGTGTGTATTGGCAAAATTGCCACTATTTACCAGTGCACGTATAGAAAGCTCTTTTTCAAGCTCACTAGCTAGCTTAATGTCAGGATAATGTTCTTTAAAAAACTGAGAAAGACGACGATAAAATTGTACTTCTTCATTTTTCTTTTCTTGCCATTCGTCACTCAAGAAATCTTTTAATTTATTGTCATCAAGTACCGAGTAATAATCCTTGTCGTCTGCGACAAGGTGTAATTTTTCATCATCAGTTACCGACTCAAGCAACGCCTCCCAATTAATAGCATCTCCTAGTGACCCATCTTTACCAGGTGGGTTCTTAACGTCCATTCTTAATCGTGCTTTATCAACCAGCTTTTGTGTGGTCTTGACAAGCTTTGCTTTTTTGAACAATTCTTCTATCTTTTGATCTGCTTTAAGGGTTCTAGCAGCCACGTCATCATTTACCTTTTTTATCAAGGAAGAGATTTTTTTATCAAAGTCTTCCTGCAGTTCTTGTATCTGCGGATACTCTTCATAGTCTTTACAAATCTGAGGAAACTGTGGCTTTGTTTTTTGCTCTTTTAGTTTTTTGACGGCATCAGATATTTTTGATTCTCGATTACGCCTGAACTCATCTTTTACTTGCTCTGTAATCCATAACGTAACATCACCTTTCTCAATTAGAATAGCTAACTTGTGAATCTCTTCAAGGTCATTATTTGAAAGGTGGAAAAATGATAAAAAAATATTTGTGTCTATAAATAGATTCATAGCCTCTCCATAAGATGCTTAACGCCCCATTAAGAGGCAAAAAATAGTTTGCTATAATGTTTGAGGAACGAAAACAGCAAACTGTTTTTTGTCCTTTTGAATGGCTTGTTATAACGCACTTACTCAGGAATAAAATTAACTTCAGGCCATATTTCGTTTATTTCATCAGCTTGTTGCTGTGCACTAAAACGCTCCCATACGATACCGTTTACATCAGTATCTTGGCTAAACTCTTGTGCGGATGAGTCTTCCCAGCCTAAGTGACGTAATTCCCCAGGTTTACAGGTTGAATCTTGTCTGACTGATACATTAAGTGCCTCAGTTCTCCATAATGCATACTCGTTTAATACAAATGAACATGGTTCTACGCCTAAACGAGTAGTGTAATCTTTAATCGTTTCTTCAACATTATCTGTAGCGATCGCGATATGTAATTTATTCACCATACCTCCTTGTGCGTTATAACGGTGGAGTTGACATGCCAATTGTATCAGCATATTAGAGGCTAGCCTCTTTTTTATGCTGGAGAATTGGTCAGGTCGAACGCTATGTTCGAAGGTGCTTCGCACCAAGAAGATAGTGTTAGACCGCAGGTCAACTCCACCGTTCACACGGCGCGAAGCGCCGTGTGAACTATTATTATAAGGATATATTTCCTTATATTGCGATATTAAAAATAAAACCTGTAAAAAATGGTCAAATTCTACCTGTTTTTAACATAAAATTTAATTTTTACCTGATATTAGATATTTAGGTAAAACTTAATTTACATGATTTAAAATTAAGCATCCATGATAACAGAAAACAAACCTATTATTGTGCGCTAAGCGTTAACTTCAGTACTACGAAGCTCTTTGGCAAGCTGATCTAATGAGGCATTAATTAGCTTAAATGCACCTTCAGCGCCATATAATTTGGCAATTTCAAGCGCTTCATTAATCACTACTTTGCAAGGTACTTCAATACTATTTTGAAGCTCATACACACCCAAATAAAGCACTGCATGTTCAACCGAACCCAGCTCGTCTGTCTCTCTAGAAATGGTCGGTGCAATCAACTCATCAAGCTCTATTCTATTTTTTAAGATATTAATAAATAGATTTGAAAAAAAGGCTTTAGAGATCTTACCTTCTTTTTGATTTAAAAACTGTTGTTCAATTTGTAATATTTCACCGCCTGAAACCATATACTGATAAAGCGCTTGAACGACACGCTCACGAGAGCGCTGTTTTGGAGTTTTAAATGCCATAATTTAAAATTCCTGTGAGTCTGCTTGTTGCATCAAATAAAGCATTTCAATCATGGCCATGGCAGCCTCTTCACCCTTATTACCTTTGTAGCCACCTGCACGACCAATAGTTTGATCCATATTAAGCGTTGTTAGCACACCAAATGTTGTTGGAATTTCATAATTGTAAGAAACCTCTGCAATACCTTTTGAACATTCATTGCATACATATACGTCATGCGGGGTTTCACCTTTAATAACCGCACCTAAAGTCACAATACCGTCATATAGGTTTTTGCCATTTTCCTTCTGGGAGGCAAGACGCTTAGCCAATAATGGAATCTCGAACGCACCAGGTGCATAAAATACATTAACATTATTGGCATCAATGCCGTATTTATCCAGTGTTTCTTGCGCTGCAGCTAACAGCTTATCACCAATATCTTGGTAGAAATAACCGACAATAATAGCAACTTTACTGTCTTTTAAGAAGTCACTATTTGCATTTTTATCAAATTGAAATTTCATTCGAATCCTTTATTTGTTTATTTCTACGTATTCACTGACTTCTAACCCAAAGCCTTTTAATCCGTGTAGCTTTCTTGGAGAGCCTAGAATCTTCATTTTTTTAACACCTAGATCAGACAAAATTTGTGCACCAACGCCGTAAGTCTTAATGTCATCTCCGCCAGCATCACGCATACTGTTGTCAATATTTTGTAGGATAGATTCATCATTTTGCTTTCTAAGCAATAAGAATACGCCGTTATCAGTTTTAGATATGTACTTCAACGCATCGTTCACACTAAAATTATTGGAATTTTCTTGTAGGACATCTTTAAAAGTATCTTCCATATGTACACGAACGCAAGTATCTTTATCATTGCCAACATCGCCTTTAACCAAGGCCAAATGGGTTTCATTGTAAATGCTATCTAGAAATGAAATAAGCCTAAAAGAACCATACTCAGTTTTAAATTCACGCTCATTGATGCGCTCAATGGTCTTTTCATTTTCAATACGATAAGAAATCAAATCTTCAATCGTACCCCATTTAATATTGTGTTTTTTTGCAAAAATTTGTAAATCGTCACGACGCGCCATAGAGCCATCTTCATTAAGGATTTCTACGATTACCGATGCTGGCTCAAAACCTGATAAACGTGCCAAATCACAGCCTGCCTCAGTATGACCTGCACGAATCAATACACCGCCAGGTTGTGCCATTAATGGGAAGATATGCCCAGGTTGAACAATACTAGCAGGTGTAGCATTAGGAGCAACCGCGTCAAGAACGGTTTTGGCTCTATCTGCTGCTGAAATACCTGTTGTTACACCCTCTACCGCCTCAATTGACACGGTAAAGTTGGTGCCATTTGCATCATTATTTTGAACAACCATTAAAGGCAAGTTAAGCTGTTTGCAGCGCTCTTGAGTAAGTGTTAAGCAAATAAGGCCGCGACCATAAGTCGCCATAAAGTTAATATCTTCCTTAGTACAAGTTTCAGCAGGGATGATTAAATCGCCTTCATTCTCACGATCTTCATCATCCATAAGAATGATCATCTTACCTTGTTTATAGTCTTTTAGAATTTCTTCAATTGTTGCTTTTATCATGATTATTTTTTCAATAGTTGTTCTAAGTGACGGGCAATAATATCTACTTCTAGATTAACGTTGCTACCAATTTTTAATTTTCCTAAGGTTGTCACTGTTAGCGTATGCGGAACAATATTAAGATCAAATACATTTTCTTGAATATCATTAACTGTCAAACTCACACCATTAATACACACAGAGCCTTTTCTAGCAATGTATTTTACCAAATTATCAGGTGCGCTAATCTTAAAACGCGTTGATTCGCCTTCGTTAAATTTATCAGTGACTTGAGCAATGCCATCCACATGGCCGCTAACCAAATGCCCGTCAATACCTTGATTAAGTCTTAGAGCCTTTTCAAGATTAACTGCATCACCCTGCTCTAGCTGGGAAAAAATTGAACAATCTAGCGTTTCTTGAGAAACGTCTGCTTTAAAAAAATCTTGACCAATTGCAATCGCTGTTAGACAAACACCATTCACCGCAATACTATCACCAATAGCAACACTAGAAAAACCAAAGTTAGCCGCGCTAAAACTAAACTCAGCACCTTTATCATAGACAGCTTTAGTTTTGATATTACCGAGTGCTTGGATAATGCCTGTAAACATCAGTTCTCCTGATTAAGAATATAGGTGATACTTGCTCCAAATAAAATTAATGCCCAGGAAAAATAGACCCACAGCATAAATAACAAAAGCATGGATAAAGCACCATAAATAACTTCGTATAATGGAAAAAATTGAATATAAATTAACAAAATTGATTTCAATATTTCTAAAAAAAATGCAGCGATAAAGCCTGCTTGAATCGCAAATTTAAATACTATTTTTTCACCAGGAATAAAATAATACATCAAACTTAAACCGATAGCTGAAAGGATAATCGGCAAAGAGGAGATAAAAATACCGCCCATTGGAATAAACACAAACACCTCTGAAGCGCTCAAATACGAGCTTACAAACAATGAGCCTGCCAAAAATAAAGGTCCTAAAATTAAAACCAATATGTAGATTAACAAATCAATGCCAAAATGACGTTTTTTTCTCACCGACCAAATAGAATTAATACGATTATTCACCTCACGAAATAAAAAAATAGTGGCTAATAATAAAAATAACAGGCTAATGCCTTTAAGTTTTTGCGCACTAACAATAAATTGCTGGATATATTGATTAACCAATTCATAGTTCTTGGGCAGTAATTGTTCAAATAAAAACCCCTCTAAATGCTGTTGCAAATCTGCAAAATAAGGTGACAGAGAAAAAACACTAAACATCAGCGTTAATGTTGGCACAATGGCAAATAAAGTTGAAAATGACAGCACAGAAGCTGAATCAAAACCATTTTTTGATTTTAAACGAATGAAGGCTTGTTTTAAAATGTGCATAATTTTATTTTTGTGATTTTAAATAATCCTCGTAATTACCAGAATAGTAATGCATGCCGTCTTCTTTAAGCTCTACTACTTTGGTAGATAATGAAGAGACAAACTCCCTATCATGACTCACAAAAATAAGTGTACCCTCATAATTTTCTAGTGCAAGGTTAAGTGCTTCAATTGATTCCATGTCTAAGTGGTTTGTCGGCTCATCCATCACCAAAACATTAGGCTGTTGAAGCATTAGTTTTCCAAACAGCATTCTACCTTTTTCACCACCTGAAAGAGATTTAACGCTTTTAATAATATCATCTTTGCCAAACAACATCTTGCCCAAAACGCCACGCATATCCTGCACATCTTGTTTGGTTTGCTTGTATTGCATCATCCAATCAAGCACGGTCATATCCTCTTCAAAGTCAGCAGTATGATCCTGGGCGTAATAACCAATGTTAATATTTTCACTCCATTTAACCTTACCTTTATCTGCCTCAAGTTCACCCACTAAGGTACGTAATAAAGTAGTTTTACCAATACCATTTTGACCAATAATAGCAACACGTTCACCCACTTCAAATAAGAACTCAATGTTTTTTAACACGTGTAAATCGCCGAAACTTTTATTAAGACCTGAAACTTCTAGTACATTTCTATGTAGTCTGTTTTCTTGATTAAAGATAATATAAGGACTAACTCTTGAAGAAGGCTTGATATCATCAAGTTCAATTTTTTCAAGTTGTTTTTGGCGTGATGTAGCTTGCTTAGCTTTAGAGGCGTTTGAAGAAAATCGAGACACAAAGTGCTTTAATTCTTTAATTTTTGCTTCTTTTTTAGCGTTATCATTCTGCATTTTTTCTTGAATAGCTGTTGCAGCAATCATGAATTGATCGTAATTTCCCGGGAAGGTGTTAAGTGCACCATAATCAAGATCTGACATATGCGTACAAACACCATTTAAGAAGTGTCTATCGTGCGAAATAATCACCATGGTAGCTTTACGCTCGTTCAGAACATCCACCAGCCAACTAATAGAATTAATATCCAAGTTATTTGTTGGCTCGTCTAGTAATAAAATTTCAGGGTCTGAGAATAGTGCTTGAGCAAGTAAAATGCGTAACTTCCAACCTGGGGCAATTTCACTCATTAGCCCGTAATGTTGATCTTCAGGGATATCCAAACCAAGTAGCAACTCACTAGCAGAAGACTCAGCCATATAGCCGTCCATTTCTGCAAATTCCATTTCTAATTCTCCAACCTTAAGGCCGTCTTCATCACTCATCTCAGGCAAAGCATAAATACGATCTCTTTCTTTTTTAACTTCCCAAAGCTTCTCATGACCTATGATTACCGTATCAACTACACGAAACTCTTCAAAAGCAAATTGATCTTGACGCAGAATACCCAAGCGCTCGCCATCACTAATACTTACTGTACCATTAGAGGGCTTTAACTCACCAGTCAAAATCTTCATGAAAGTTGATTTTCCACAACCATTGGCACCAATTAGACCGTAACGATTTCCACCCTGAAATTTAATTGAAATATTTTCAAATAGAGGTTTTTCACCAAATTGCATGGTGATATTAGCAGTAGAAATCATGGGCTTAGGATGGTTTTTGAAAAACAACTATTATCCCATATAAACAATGAAAAGCTAATATAAATATCACATTGATTAGCAACAATAGTTATTCTGTTGAGGGTTAAAATAACAGCTAAATTACCCCGAAAAATGCTTGAAAATGTTTGAAAAAACTGGCCTATTGCCCGATAAAAATCTCACAATTGCTATTTTAATATTGCTAATATTTGGCTGGATTATGTCTTTTTCCTCCTCATTAGGACATTTTGGCAGTTACAGTTATTTTTATAAACAAACTGTGTTTATTTCTTTAGGTCTAATAGCAGCCTATGCATGTTTAAAAATCCCCTTATACTTTTATAAAAATAACGCCAAGTTAATATTTTTATTTACTTTATTTTTCCTAGCATTGGTATTTTTACCAGAGCCAATTGGACGAACTGTTAACGGCTCAACACGCTGGATTAATTTTGTATTTTTTAAATTTCAGCCCTCTGAAATGATGAAAATTGCGATAATTTTATATATGGCTGACTTCTTAATTCGACATGAAAAAGACGTGCTAAAGCCTTGGATGGGGCTGATTAAAACATTGATTATCATCTCCTCATCTGGAATATTACTACTACTTGAAATGGACTTGGGTGCTACTGCCATCATCTCTTTAACCGTGCTAATTATGCTGTTTGCTGCGGGCGCCTATCTAAAACAGCTTAGCATTGTTGGCGCCAGTCTAATCAGCTCAATTGGCCTTTGGTTATATTTGGATGGCGGTGTGCGCTGGATTAGAATGACAGAATTTTGGCAAATTGATTTATGGGAAAATGACAGTGCTAAAGTCTATCAAACCAAACAAGCTTTAATCGGTATTGCTAGAGGTGATTGGACCGGTGTTGGACTGGGCAATGGCATTCAAAAATACACAAAACTTCCAGAGCCACATACCGATATGATTTTTTCAATTATTGGTGAAGAGATTGGCATCATTGGTATGCTATTTGTGATCTTTACTTTTGGTTTTATTATGCTTAAAGGTTTTAAAATTGCCAAAGATGCCTTAAAACATAAGCGCAAATACAGCTCTTATGTGGGCTTTGGTATTTGCACTTGGCTGTCACTACAGTTTAGTGTTAATATCTCCATGAACCTTGGCCTAATTCCACCTAAAGGCTTTCCTTTGCCATTAATTAGCTACGGTGGATCAAGCATGATTTTCGTATTAATTGCGCTGGGAATTTTACTTAGAATCGATATGGAAAATCGCTGTGAATACTCTAAACAAAAAAAATATGTCTGATCAGAAAATCAATAAAAAAATACTAATTATGGCTGGTGGCACTGGTGGCCATATTTTTCCAGCGTTAGCGATTGCTACTGAACTTAAAAAGCATAATGTCAGCATCGAATGGCTAGGCTCTAAACGAGGCATGGAAAATACTATTGTGCCAAAACACAATATTAAGCTACACAGTGTTAATGCGGTTGGCTTGCGTGGAAAAAGCGCCATCAGTTTACTCAAAGCGCCCTTTCAATTGGCGCTAGCTACCTTTCAGGTTGTTAAGGTCTTTTCTCAGGTTAAGCCGGATGTTGTTTTGGGTATGGGTGGATTTGCCTCAGGCATTGGCGGCTTAATAGCTAAAATCTACAGGATGCCTTTATTTATTCATGAGCAAAACTCCATTCCTGGTACCACTAATAAACTACTCTCAAAAATTGCTACACAAACTTTTCAAGCATTTGATAATGCATTTGACTCTAATATTAACGCTATAACGGTTGGTAATCCAGTTGCTTTTAAAGTTAGGAAATCAACTGCTAATAACAAAAAACTAAACCTTTTGATTGTTGGTGGCAGTCTAGGCTCGAAACCAATTAATGATGTAGTGACCAAACTTAATAACAATATCAACATCTGGCATCAAACAGGGAAATTACATTTTGACAATGTTCAATTTCAATATGAAAAAAAATCCGTGAAAGTTACCGCTTTTATTGACGACATGGCAAAGGCCTATGCTTGGGCTGATATCGTATTGTGCAGAGCAGGTGCAATGACAGTATCAGAATTAATGATAAGTGGCACGCCAAGTATTCTAATTCCACTGTCTCATGCCATTGATAACCATCAATTCTACAATGCTAAAATTTTAGCTGACAATAACGCAGGCATACTCATTAAACAACAAGATCTCAATACTCAGTCTTTAGAAAAAATACTGCTTAGCTTGAATAAAGAAACACTCAAAGAGATGTCAAACAATGCACTCAAACTGGCTAGGCAAAATGCAGCTAAAAATATCTCCAGACACTTATTACAGACGTAAAAAAACCGCATCACTGCGGCTTAAAATACAAACCAATTAAAATCTACTTCCACTCAGTGCAAGTAGTCATCTCATTTATATTGCCAAATCTATCTGATTTTTTATTGGTAATGCAGCGTCTTTCAAACACCTTAGCCGGAACTTCGACAATGCGATCAACATAAACAACCCTCTCCACAATTACTTCTTTAATAGGGCTAGAATCGCTACAAATATCACTTTTAATGGTTTCTAGCTTTTGCTTAGCCTTAATATGTTGTTTGTTTGACCACTTCTTAACATCACTCGGAAGATTGGCCAAAATTCCCATGCTAGAATCAACTACACCACCTAGGCAACTACCAAGATGCTCAAGATTGTCATAGCCGCTCGCACAGTCTTTAGACTCTGCAATTACACCAAAAGAAGTAGATGAACAAAATAATGCGATTAGTAATTGTTTTTTCATATCTATATATTTTATATTAATTAAATTGTTGCTTCATATTGAGACCAAGCTTTTTAAACAATGCTTTGTCGCTGCCAGTATCGGGATTATCTGTTGTTAGCAACTGCTCACCATAAAAAATTGAATTAGCGCCAGCATAAAAACACATAGCCTGCATAGCTTCACCCATATCTGTACGACCTGCTGACAAACGCACAACTGATTTTGGCATCATAATCCTAGCAACCGCAATCATTCTGACAAATTCAGTTTCTGATGGTGGCTCAATTTTTTCAAATGGTGTACCTGGGATTGGTACTAATAAGTTAATCGGAACACTATCAGGATGAGCCTCTAAATTAGACAAAGATCTTAACATAGAGGCTCTGTCCGTTTGAGTTTCACCCAAACCCAAAATTCCACCACTACAGACATTAATATTCGCATTTTGCACAGATTCTAGCGTGTTTAAGCGATCTTGAAAATTACGCGTCGTGATTACATTAGCGTAGTTTTCTTCCGAGGTATCAAGATTATGATTGTAATAGTCTAACCCAGCCTCTTTCAAAGTGAATGCTTGCTCCTGAGATAGCATGCCTAAGGTTACACAAGTTTCCATACCCATGGCTTTAACACCTTGAATCATTGGAATTACTTTATCCAGACTTTTATCAGTAGGATTGCGCCAAGCAGCGCCCATACAAAAACGGGTTGCACCTTGATCCTTAGCAACTTTAGCTTGCTCTAAAACCAGATCAATTTCCATTAGTTTTTCACGCTCAAGTCCTGTGTCATACTTAGAGCTTTGAGAGCAATAAGAACAATCTTCAGGGCAAGCACCAGTTTTAATATTAAGCAAAGAGCTAACCTGAACATAGTTAGGATCAAAATTATCTCTATGAATGCTGTGTGCCTTAAAAAGCAAATCGTTAAATGGCAATGCAAACAAAGCTTCTACTTCTTCAAGCTTCCAGTTGTTTCGTAATTGTGTCATAAAGATATTTGATAAATAATTTAGAATGATTATTTTAACTCAATCCTTTTGCATTAGACATTAAAAAGCCGTGCATTTGCACGGCTTTTTATTTGAACTTAAATTAGTAACTACAGACTGTAGTACATATCAAATTCAACTGGATGAGGCGCTGAACGCATGGCATTAACTTCTTTCATCTTAAGATCAATGAAAGAGTCAATTACATCATCCGTAAATACACCACCTGATGTTAAGAACTCACGATCAGCATCAAGTGCATCAAGTGCTTGCTCTAGAGAGTTACAAACCTTAGGAATCTTTGCTTTTTCCTCTCTAGTCAACTCGTACAAGTCACCATCTTGGGGTTTTCCAGGGTCAATTTTGTTCTTAATACCATCAAGGCCGGCCATTAACATTGCAGAGAATGCTAAGTATGGGTTAGCCGTGTTGTCTGGGAAACGTACTTCAATACGACGACCCAATGGGTTACCTACATAAGGAATACGAATCGCAGCAGAACGGTTTTTAGCAGAATAAGCTAACATTTCTGGCGCTTCATAGCCTGGTACCAAACGCTTGTAAGAGTTAGTTGATGCATTCGTAAATGCATTTAACGCTTGAGCGTGCTTGATAATACCACCAATGTAGTACAACGCCATTTGGCTTAAGTTACCGTACTCGTCACCATCAAATAAGTTAACACCGTCTTTAGCAATTGATTGGTGAACATGCATACCATTACCATTGTCAATCGCAATTGGCTTAGGCATAAATGTAGCTGTTTTACCGTACATATGCGCAACATTATGAATACAGTACTTAAGGATTTGAGTTTCGTCAGCCTTTCTTACTAAGGTATTAAATTTAGCACCAATTTCACATTGACCAGCTGTACCTACTTCATGATGATGTACTTCAGTTTCAACACCCATTTCTTCAATAACAAGACACATTTCTGATCTTAGATCATGTAACGAGTCTACTGGAGGAACTGGGAAATAGCCGCCTTTAACGTTTGGACGGTGACCTTTGTTTCCACCCTCTAAATCAGAGCCAGACTCCCAGTCTGCTTCTGAAGAATGAATTTCATAAAACGCCTTACCCATACCGAAGCCTGTATCCCACTTAACACTGTCGAATACGAAAAATTCGTTTTCGTTACCAAAATAAGCTGTATCACCAACACCTGAATCTTGCATATATTGTTCAGCGCGTTTAGCGATTGAACGAGGATCTTTCTCGTAACCTTGCATATTGCTTGGCTCAACAATATCACAACGTACAATTAACGTAGATTCTTGAGTAAATGGGTCCATGACGCACGCAGTTGTATCTGGCTTTAAAATCATGTCAGATTCATTAATATCTTTCCAGCCAGCAATTGAAGAGCCATCAAACATTTGACCTTCTTCAAATTTAGCCTCATTAACCGTATGTGCTGGAACACTGACGTGGTGTTCTTTACCATGGGTATCAGTAAAACGAAAATCAACGAATTTAACCTCGTTGTCTTCAATCATCTTCATTACATCTTTAGCAGACATATATTCTCCTTTATTTAAACTTTTTTAATATTTAACTGACAATCTTTGTCAAGCAACACGCGCCGTTACGTGTAAATTCTTTTTTGTATTAAGCTAATTTTTATAGCAAAAACAGCAAATAATTCTACCCTATTTTTTCCACAATAAGCACAATCTCATCGGTTTTTTCTTCAATATTTAGTACTTTATGGCCATGTACCTTGCACCAAGCAGGGATATCATGAAGTACACCTGGGTCGCTTGCAAGCATTTCAATAGTATCACCAACAGCAATTTTTTCAATCAATTCGCCCAATCGAATCACCGGTATTGGGCATAGTAGTTTTTTTACATCTAAGTCAGTTTTCATTTTATTTAATCCAATCTTGTGGTTTTAAGTATTTTTCATACAGTTTAGCCTCAGGCGTATTTGGCTCTGGCTCATATTGATACTCCCAGCGCACCAATGGTGGTAGTGACATTAAAATTGATTCTGTGCGTCCACCTGTTTGCAAGCCAAACAAAGTGCCACGATCATAAACCAAGTTAAACTCTACGTAACGTCCACGACGATAGAGCTGGAACTGTCTTTCATGATCACCATATTCTAACTCTTTACGTTTTTCTACAATCGGTCTATAGGCCTTAATATAGCTATCACCCACGCTACGCATAAAAGCAAAACACTCCTCAAAACTACCCTCGTTTAAATCATCAAAAAATAAGCCGCCAATACCGCGCTGTTCATCACGATGCTTCATATAAAAATAATCATCACACCATTTTTTATACTTAGGATAAATCTCTTTACCAAATGGATCACAAGCCTCTTTAGCGCTTTGATGCCAAGCAATACAGTCTTCATCAAAGCCGTAATACGGCGTTAAATCAAACCCTCCACCAAACCACCAAATCGGATTTTCACCTTCTTTTTCAGCGACAAAAAAACGCACATTGGCATGCGAAGTTGGCACATATGGATTATTAGGGTGGATTACCAAAGATACACCCAATGCACTAAAACTTCGCCCTGCTAGCTCTGGACGCATTGCTGTGGCAGATGCTGGCATATTATCACCATGCACAATGGAGAAATTAACCCCCGCTTGCTCAAAAACCTTACCATTTGTTAGTACTCTCGTTAAACCGTTACCAATATTATTGGGCTTTTTCCATTCATCTTTTATGAATTTTTCATGACCATCAACCTGCTCAAGTTGCAAGCAAATATTTTCTTGTAATGACAATAAGTATTGTTGAATTTGGTCGATCATCTGAGCTTTTCTCCAGTGTGTAAATTAATAATGGTTGATTGGATGTTGTCACTTGTATTTGGACTTATTATACAGTCTAACTGATCTTTAAAATAAAGGCGTAACCTCAAGACGCTTTTGGCAGATTTCTGACCTGAGATGTTCGCACTGGTGCTAACTAACGCGCTGCAAGTCATTGCGCAAAGATCTTTAATTAATGGGTTATCAGTTAGTCTAATCGCCACTGTGTCATGGTCACCTAGTAACAATCTAGGTGTATTTTTACTGGCTTTTATAATGTAAGTAGTGGGTGTATTGGTTGGTTTGATTTTCTGTAACAGTTCAATATCTTCAACATAGGTTTCAACGTATTTAATATCGCTCGTTAATAAAATCAAACCCTTGTTGGCTGATCGCCGCTTTAATTCAATAAGTCGAATCAAGGAATGCTCTAATGGTAAGCAACTTAACCCTTGTATCGTGTCAGTAGGAAGGCTAACCACACCACCATTACTCAAAATATTAGCAGCAATTCTTGTGTTTAAATTCATGTCTTTTTCGCTCGTGGATGGCACTGATCATAAACCTTTGACAGTTCTAAAAAATCAAGATGGGTATAAACTTGGGTTGATTTAATACCAGCATGGCCCAAAAATTCTTGAGTCGAACGCAAGTCATGACTGGATTGTAAAAAGTGTGTTGCCGCTGCATGACGTAACATATGCGGATAAACATTAACCTTAATACCAGCATTTAGAGCACGTTTTTTAATCATGTTTTGTACCGACCTTACCCCAATTCTTTCTCCATTTTTATTAACAAATAGTGGTGCTGATTGACGCTCTGAAACATATTGATGAATTGCCTCTTGCGCTGACGTGCCAAGTGGTGTGTGTCGTGTTTTTCCACCTTTTCCGGTTATACTTAAAAAACCCTGAGCCAAATCAACATCTTCAACATTCAAACTTACTAATTCAGATACGCGCAACCCACACGAATAAATCACTTCAATAATGGTTATATCACGCTGCTCAAAACGCGTCCCACCTTGTGGCTTTAACAATTGCAACAATTGATCATAATTAAGTGTTTCGGGTAGTGTTTGTGCTATTTTTGGCGTGGATAATTGCACAGCACAATTGTGCTTGAGTTGCTCCTGATTAACCAAATAAGTTAACAAACCACGTATCGATGACATATAACGACGAATACTGCGTGAACAGATGTTTTTATGGCGCAATTGCATCATAAACAAATTAAGCATTTCAGAAGTGAGCTGTGACCAAGTGGATATTTTTTGTACATTCAGAAAAATAATTAACTGATGTAAATCACGTTGATACGCTTGCTGAGTGTTCAGCGCATAATTTCGCTCAACTTTTAAATACGAAATAAACTCAATTATTTGCTTTTTCACTTGATTTTTCTGAGCTTGACCATATCAAGACATTTTACGCACAATAAAGGTAACTGGTAAATGACTACAAAACAAACACATTCGTTTCAAACAGAGGTTTCTCAACTACTTCATTTAATGATCCATTCTTTGTATTCTAACAAAGAGATTTTCTTACGTGAATTGGTCTCAAATGCTTCTGATGCCGTTGATAAGCTGAAATTTGAATCACTATCAAATGATGCTTTAATTGAAGGAAAAGAAGAGCTTAAGGTTTTTATTGATGTTGATAAAGATGCAGGTACGATTACTATTACTGATAATGGTATCGGCATGACTGAAACTGAAGTTATGGAAAATATCGGTACCATTGCCAATTCAGGAACCAAAAAATTCCTACAAAGCCTAGATGAAAAACAAGCTGAGGATTCAAATCTAATTGGTCAATTTGGTGTTGGTTTTTATGCCTCATTTATTGTTGCTGACGAAGTGGTTTTAACCACTAGAAAAGCAGGCGATGATAAAACTAACGGCACAATTTGGACTTCGAAAGGTGAAGGTGAATATTCTCTTGAAAGCGCAACAGTTGAAGATTTTGGTACAAAAGTCACTCTACACATCAAAAAAGAAGAAAAAGAATTTTTAGATGATTATCGCCTTAGAGGTATTGTTTCAAAATACTCTGATCACATTACCGTTCCAATTATGATGATCAAACCAGCAGAAGAAGATTCTGACACGATTGAGTATGAAATGGTTAACAAGGCCAATGCATTTTGGACACAAGACAAAAAAGAACTAAAACAAGAAGATTACGATGAATTTTACAAATCATTAACGTTTGATTTTAAAGCGCCGTTAACGCAACTTCACAACCGCGTTGAAGGCAAACTTGACTACACATCATTATTGTTTATCCCTTCTAAAGCGCCATTTGACATGTGGGAGCCAAAGCGCAAAGGCGGCATTAAGCTTTACGCCAAGCGTGTATTTATCATGGAAGACAACGAAGAATTAATGCCAATGTACTTGCGCTTTGTTAAAGGTGTGATTGATACAGCTGATTTATCTCTAAATGTTTCTCGTGAAATATTACAAGGCAATAAAATTGTTGATACAATTCGTAAAGCGTCGGTTAGCAGAATTCTAAAAGAATTGGAAAAAATGGCAAAAAACAAGCCAGAAAAATATGCTACTTTCTGGAAAGAATTTGGCATGGTAATGAAAGAAGGTGTGGTTGAAGACTTCAGTAATAAAGACAAAATTGCAAGTCTTTTGCGTTTTGCTACAACCAAATCTGAAGGTGAAGATCAAACCGTATCACTGGCTGATTACATCGAGCGTATGGGCGAAGATCAAAAGGATATTTACTACATTACCGCTGAAACTTACGCAGCCGCTAAAGGCTCACCACATTTAGAAATTTTCAAGAAAAAGGATATTGAGGTACTACTACTATCTGACCGTGTTGATGAATGGATGGTGAACAACTTTAACGAATTTAAAGGTAAAAATCTTAAATCAATCGCCAAAGGTGATTTAGAAAACCTGGATTCAAAAGAAGAAAAGAAAGAAAAAGAAAAAACGGCCAAGAGTTACAATAAAGTTATTAAAGAAATCAGCAAAATTCTTGCAGCGCAAGTTAAAGAAGTTAAGATTTCAAATCGCTTAAGCGAATCCCCTTCTTGCTTGGTTGCTGACGAAAATGAAATGGGTGGTAACATGGAAAGAATTATGGCTTCACTTGGTCAAGACGTGCCAGAGACTAAGCCAATTCTTGAAATCAACCCAAATCACCCATTGGTTGAAAAACTAAAAACTAAAGTTGATGAAGATTTAGTTAATGTTTTATTTGATCAAGCAGTTTTATCAGAAGGTGGGCAGTTAAAAGATCCTGCTGAATTTGTTAAACGCATGAATAAACTTATTAACTAATTTAACAAACTCACAAACAACAATAAAAAGCCCGAATAAATCGGGCTTTTTATTGTTTAAAATTTAAACATTCACCAAGTCTGATTTGGGTGTTTTGAATAAACAAGCATCGCCCATTAAATTTAGCAACAATTTTCTAAATTTTGCTTCACTATTTTCCAATTAGGCATGTGAAGGCTTAAGTAATTATAAAAACTCTCGTCATGATTTGGGTAAATTAAATGAGTAAGCTCATGAAAAACAACATACTCTATACACTGGATGGAGGATTTAATTAACTCAGAATTTAGATTGATATATGACTTTGCTGGGTTGCAACTACCCCATCTTGTTTTCATTTTTCTAATTCTAACACTTTTCACTTCTTTATTGACAATTGGCTGATATTTATTAAATGCTTTTTTAATATGATTTTCAGCCTTTTCAAAATACCACTGCTTAATCAAATGCTCTTTTCTTTTAAAATTGTCTTTATCTTTAACCGATAAATTTAAATATCCACCCTTTAACTTAACCGATTCTTCACTGCTTTGAACAACTTTAAGGCGATAATTACGACCTAAAAATCTACAATTTTCACCGCTCACATATTCTTGCACTATTGCAATCGGCTTACTTCGATAAAAAGCCAATTTAGACTTGATCCAATCACTCCTCTTATTGAGCACGTACTTGATATGCTTATTCGTTGTTTTAAGAGGCACACTCATAACAACTTCGCAACTAGGCTTCACCCTTAAATTGATGTGCTTAACGTCCTTTTTGATAATAATCGGCTTCATAAATTATTGTTAATACTGATGCTTCTAATCATTTCTAGCATTTTGTCAATATCAAAAGAAATATTAAAATCATCTTCAATATTCCATAGTAAATCTTGCACTTCACTGTTTATCTTATTTTTAATATCAGTACTATTCTGCCAATCTGGTCTTTTACTATATTTTGCAAAAATAGCTTCAATTTGTAATGAAAATTCAGCATTAACTTGAATAGAATCGCCGTCCAACAACTCTGAAAAATAATCACCAATATTGTCATAAACCACTTTAGCAAAAGCGTGTTTTTGGATATTTTCAGGGTATTCTGCACTAGAGGCTTCATTATTAGCATTTAAGAGAATTTGTTGCACCTCTTTAGCATTTGCCAGCTTCTCCTCTTCGCTAAGTCTTTTATTGCGATAATCATCAATAATCTGCCTAATCTTTTGCGATAGTTTTTCATAGTAAGCAGGGTTTGAATCCATCTTCTCACTAACAAATGCACTGCTAGCACTCAAAATTGCGTCAGCCCTAGCATTACTACCTTGTAATCTTTCAACTTCTTCATCAAATCCATCATCAAAAATATTCACAACTTTAGTGAGTTGGTTAGCTTCGCCCGCACTAATAAATGTATCCATTAACTTTTGCATTTGCTTCTCATACTGAGAAAAATCCACCACTTCAAAATAACGAATTTTTACTGATTTTCTTAGCTCGCTGTAAAAGCGCATTTTTGCCTTAAAATCTCGTATTTCATCATCAGTAAATACCTCATCCAGTTTGTCAGAAGATAGTGCAGTTTTTAAAGCCCTAGCGTAGAGTGAAAGGTATTCATAAAACTGCTTTCTCTTTTCTTCATCTGCCAAATACACTTCATAACTTTCTTGATCTGATTTATTTTCCACAGCAGAAAATAGCTCTTGCAAATTGGTATAGTGGGTTTTAACTCTAGCAATCTCTTCTTTAATATCAAGTACTGCCGAAGCAATATCATCTTCATCAAAATTACTCAATCCTGAATAGGTGGTAAGCGCCTTATCCAAATCACCCAAAAGCCCACGATAATCAATAATAAAGCCAAAATCTTTACCTTCATACAATCGATTAACCCTAGCAATAGCTTGTAATAAATTGTGCTCTTTAAGTTCTTTGTCAATATACAAATATCCAGCTCTAGGTGCATCAAAGCCTGTTAATAATTTATCAACAACAATCAACAAATCAACTTCTTCACCACGAACAAACTCATCTTTTACTTTGGTAATGTATTTATCTTCATCACCATATTTTTGCATGACCCTATTCCAATGCTCATTGACAAAGGCTTTGTTATCTTCTTGCTCATCAACCTCATCATTACCCTCCCTACTATCAGGCTTAGAAATAACAAAGGCAGTTTTAATATCCGCATAATAATCTTCAAATAGTTGATGATATTTAATCGCTTCATATTTGCTACTAGTCGCCAACATTGCCTTTAGTCCAGTGCCTTGAACTTGACTCTTAAAATGTCTAGCAATATCTTCTGCAATCATCTCTAGGCGGATTTCAGAGCTGGCAACATTTTGAAATCTTGCCCATCTCTTTTTTAAATCAAGTTTTTGCTCATCACTCAGATCTTTAGCTATTTTTTCAAAACGCCTATCCATAGACTTCTTATCAGTAATCCACTGATCAACAAATCTACCTTCATACAACAACGGCAAAATAGCCTTATCTTTAACCGCCTGATCAATCGTGTAGCGGTGTATTTCACCGCCAAATTTTGCAAAAGAGTTTTTCTCTTTTTTCATCAGTGGTGTGCCTGTAAAGCCAATATAGCAACTATTAACCAAAACCTTATTCATCGCCCTGCTCATATCGCCACTTTGGCTTCTATGCGACTCATCAACCAATACAAAAATATTAGCATCATCAAGACGCAAATCTTCATCTTTCACCTTCTCAAACTTATGAATAAGCGTGGTGATAACACTTACACCACCTTTTAAAAGTTCGATCAAATTTCTGCCAGAAGTGGCTTTTTTGGCAGGTATTTCGCTATTTCTAAAGGTGTCATGAATTTGCTTATCTAAATCTTTTCTATCGGTTACAACAATAATTTTAGAATTACTAATCAGTCTTTTAATCTCTTTAGCAAGCATCACCATGGTTAAAGATTTACCACTGCCTTGCGTATGCCAAATTAAGCCACCTGCACGCCTGCCAGTGTTGTCAAATTTAGAAAGCTTAGCCATTGCACTCTTAATCGCAAAATACTGCTGATAACGCGTAATCTTCTTCACTTGAGCATCAAACAAAATAAAGGAGTGAATTAACTCAATAATTCGATCTTTTGAAAATAAAGAATGTACGGTTTTATCCAGCTCGCTCGCCATTCTACCTTTAACCAAACCACTCAAATCTGGCTCATTTTCCTCTTTCCAAGAAGCATAAAATTTTTTAGAGGTGTTAACCGTTGCGTATTTTGGTGCATGGTTATTGCCAGCTAAGGTAATTTGCACGTATTTAAATAGCTGCGGTATTTCTAATTCTCTTTGGTTTCTAATCATCTGAGAAATACCTTGAGAGGTATTTGTGCTTGACCTTTTAAGCTCCACCACACCAATAGGAATACCATTAATAAACAATACTAAATCAGGTCTTCGGGTTTTTGTCTGCTCGTTTTTAACCACACGATCAACCACAAACTCCTGCGTAAAATGAAATACATTATTTTCAATATTCGCAAAATCAATATAATTAATACTAAAACTCTTTCTTACCCCATCACTTAGCACCTCTTCAAAAGCATTACCCAAAAGCAGTTGATCCGTTACTTTTTGGTTAGCATTGCCAAGCCCCTCATTCAGTGGCACATCAATACTACCAATGGCTTTGGCAAGATTTTTAGCAGAAAATGGGTAGGTATTACCCTTGTACTCAAAGCTGTTTAAAGCTTGTAATCGCTCCAGTAGCACATCTTTTAATACCACTTGATTGGTATTATCTCGATACTGCTGCATTTCACTCTCTGCGATAAACTGCCAGCCCATTGCCTTCAATAAGGCGATAGTGTTTTGTTGAATTTTATGTTCAGTAGTGTTTGGGGTTGAGTTCATTTTTTCTCCAGCGCCAAGATAAGCGCATCAAAGTCAGATAAATATTGTTCGTCTTGAATATTTTTATACTTATTAAACTCATTTTCCGCCAACTCTTTAGCAAGTTTTGCAGTGATAGAGCCATTATCTTGCAGTATCTCTCTTTCATTAAGCATTAAAAACTTATGTAGCTTTTCTATCCAATCTTTTTGGTACAAAATATTTTTATTTTTAGCTTGAAGCTCAGCAAAATCAAGGTACATCGTAACTATCCTATTATACAAATCCAACTCATCTAATTTAAGATAATTCTTAGCGATAAAAACATCAGCTTTGCGTATCTTGCCTTTAGGTGCATTTTTCCAACTTGTTAGCCCGATATTTTGTTTTTTACTATCGACTCTCTTATGGATTATTTCAGCGGCTGTTTGCCCCACCATTGCAAAGTGGAGTTTATTTTGAACAGTTGCATAAAAGTTTTTTGTCTCTTCGCTGCTAGCGTCGTAATCAGCACTACACTGCGCATAAATATCTGTAATTTTTTGATAGAATCTTCTCTCACTACTTCGAACATCCCGTATTCGCTCTAACTGCTCATCAAAATAATCTTTTCCAAAAGGTTGATTTGGATTTTTCAACCTTTCATCATCCATTGCAAAGCCTTTGATAATATACTCTTGAAGTATTTTAGTCGCCCATATACGAAACTGCGTTGCCTGGTGGCTATTAACCCTATAACCTACTGATATAATCATATCAAGGTTATAGTATTCCACTATATAATTTTTTCCATCCGTTGCAGTTGTTGCATTTTTAGCAACAACTAAATTTATATCAAGCTCATTATCTTTAAATATATTTTTTATGTGTCTAGATATGACAGACTTATCCCTACCAAATAGCTCACAAATTTGCTTTTGATTTAACCATATAGTTTCATTTTGAATTAAAACCTCTAGCCTAACCTCTTGATTTTCTGTTTTGTATAATAGTACTTTACTCATGGCTTATTTTTTTATTTTTGTTTAAACTGCCAGCCCATTGCTTTTAATAAATCAATGGTGTTTTTTTGGATTTGGGTTTCAGTTGTGTTTGGGGTTGTATTATTTATTTCCATATTGGGTGCTCCTGCCAATTATTTGGTACGCCCATCATTTTTAACGCATCTTCATTGTTTTCAAATTGTTTTAATAACTCATTAATTTTTTGTCTCCAATCCTCTCCGTTATTTGACCTTTTCATTAGAAATCGTAGTATTAATAAAACATAAAAAATTCTATCATTTCTTGGGGTAATAGGGGTTAGCCACTCGTTGTCTTTGCTGTCATTTGCACGAATAGAAAGCTCTCTATTCCAGAGTCTACTATGATGAGCGCAAACATTTCTTATATAAGCAACCACATGAAGCCAGCTTTTAAGTCTCTGCCAAGGTATATCAAAAAAATTGGAAACCAATCTTTTGTCTTCATTCTTTAAGCCTGAGTAAAGTTTTGATAATTTACCCAAACTTATTACCTCTGTTGCCATCCAGATAGGTGGTTTTTTATCTTTATATTTTTTATTAAAATGCGTAATAAATGTATCTTTAGAATAATCAATTTCTTTTGATATGTGCTTAAGCCACTCTAAATGTTTAAATTTAGAGTGAAAGTATTTTTCTTCTAAATAAAAAAATGCATCATATTGATGAGATAATTTATAAGTTATTTGCGTTCTAATTGTAACCTCAATTCTCTCAATAGCATCCATCACCAATAGGCGTAATTCTCTATCAAATTCATATAATTCAATAACCTGTTGCCAGTACGTGTCAGGCTTAAAATTATCTAAAATTTGATTATCTTTTCTAATTCTAAATGGATGCCAATAGGCGCTTAAACGATAATAACCAATAGATGATAAATGATAAATAGCCTTTTTATCATCATCAATAAGCATACCTCTTTCTTTTAATAAATCAACTTGTTCATTAAAAGTTAACGGTTTCTTTTGGTAAGGTATTTTAGACATAGCCTCTCCAGGAATTTGAGGCGTAAAAAAGCCGCCAAGGTTGCGCTTCTTTAGATAGGCGTGACGGCTGTGTTACATTTATTATAACCATAAATTTGTAATATTTGTTCATTTTATTAAAATAATTTAAATTTTATTTATTATCTCTCGGTGGAAAGGGGTCGTTACCATAGCTATTTCCAGCACCCTTTACAGCCCATTCATCAGGGTGTTTAACCACATGTTGATTTTTTATCATAAATCTTTCTCCTTTAAATTAATTAATTGTTACTCTTATTTGTCCAGTCAATAGTTTTTGCATTAGTCCTTTTTTCTGGGATTTTAATGCGTTCAACTCTTGCTCTAGTTTTGAAATCTCATCATCAGCAAGGGTTAATAAATTGGCAATTTTGGCTTGCTCTAATTTCAAGGGTAGTGGGATTTTCACTTCTCTTAAGATGTTGTTGTATAGTCTTGGTATTGTTGTATTTTCAGTTTGCCAGTTCACTCTTGTGTAGCAATAAGCTAAAAAACTATTAAGAATCACATCTTCATTATTATCAATCCATACTATATTTGAATCTTGAAAATAACCAGGATTTCCATCATATATAACTATTCTTCCAATAGTTCCGGCGGCAGAGATTAAAATATCGCCCTTTTTTGGGAAAGAGTACTTTTCGACATATTGTTCATACAATTCTTTAGATATAAAAGCATTTGTTTTTTTACCAAATGTACCTATCTTATAAAAAGGAACACCCTTAGTCTCATTAGTTTCTTTTTTTAAAATTCTCTTGCACATGGAAATCTTGCCAATTTCTCCCAACTTTTCTTCTTTCCAATCAGGAAAATCACTACCATCAGCTTTAAACCTAACTTGTTGAGAAAAAAGCTGTTGCATTAAGCCATTTTTAAGCTGTTGTTTTTGAGTGATTAAAGCAGATTGTTTTTCAATGACTTTATCCCAAATAGTCAAAATATCTGCTATTTTTTGTTGCTCTGGTTTAGATGGTAAAGAAATGCTTAAGGTTTTTAAATGACTGGAATACAAATGTATAACTGAAACACCTTGGGCTAATTTTGCAATTCTATTTCTAGCAACAGTGTTTAAATAATATGATAAATAAATTCCATTTTGCATACTTCTAATAATATTTATATCACCACCAAGAGCAACATTATCTTTCAAAACACAAGACGCAGTTGCTAAATCTATAGCTGTTTCGCCAGATGCTGGTATAAGAATATCATTTTTTTTACTAAGAAATAATTGATCTATTGGTAAATTAGTTTTGGAAGCAATATTTTGTATTTTTTCATCGTATTTTGTATATAACTCTCCATACCTAATACATTCAATTCCATCATCAGATATATCTTTTTTAGATATGCCTTTGCCTTTAAAGAAGCTAGCAATATCAGCCATTTTAACAACTTCCCAATCATCAGGAATAACCCCAGCCTCTGTTTGCTGATAGCCTTGTGGCACTTGGCTATTCATCTTCTTTACTCTCAAGCTTGTTCTGCTGTTTGGCTATCTTAAGCACGCTTTTTTGTGGTGATGGCAGATCCTCAGGCATTGTTCCACCCAGCTCTTGGATAGTTTGCCTTACTTTTTTTGCCAACTTGATTATGGGTTTGGTTGGCTTTTTCTTTATTTTTAACCATATCTCTTTTTAGCTTCTCTTCCGTCTGTGTCGCACGAAACAGATTAGCAGCTAACTCGGTACTACCCATGTAGTCTAAAATCTTATGGGATTTTTTTAGCCTTTTTTTGATATGTATTGCTCTTGCATCAAGCCCACCATATAAACCTTGGTAACCATGATTTTGAACGATTGCAAAATCAAGATGGGTTTCAACACCTGCTTTTTGAGCTGCCTCTACTAATTGCTTATTATGCTCTATAAGCTCATTTCTTAAAAATAGTCTTTTTTCATCTTCTTTAAGCTGTGCAAAGCCCTCATCATCTTGCAGTTCTTGCCGTCTTGTTTGAATGGCAAAATAAGTTTGCCCGCTTGCCACTACTGGCTTACTAGGGTCGGCATTTTGAACAACTAAATAACAGGCGTATCTTGAAAGCCTGAAAGATGGATATGATTTTTTAGCACCAGAACCAATTTGAACCACCTCGGTGATGTCACCGAGGTGGTCTGAAACCTTACCGCCACTGTTAATACAAGATTTTTCTGCTTTTTCTATAACGTTTAAAAAATTCCCAAAATCAGCATAACCTAAAAGCTTTGATAATGCCCTTGCATACCAAAATTCATTACCATTGCCATCTAGTTGCTTTAGATCTTCAAAAGGCTGCTGGTGGTGTTTTTCTAATTTATTCATAATTTATTATTTATAACCCTAATTCTTTCAAATATCCATCCATCTGTTTTTTAATATCAACAAGCTCACCTTCTAAGATCTTAATATCTTTCTTAGTTTGTGCAATATCAATAGCCTCTTCCTCCTCAAAGGTATCTACATATCTTGGAATGTTAAGATTGTAGTCATTTTCTTTGATTTCTTCTATGGTCGCTAGATGGCTGTATTTATCTACCTCAGATCGGTCTTTATAAGTCGTTAGGATTTTTTGAATCTGTTTATCTTTAAGCTCGTTTTGGTTTTTATTCTTGGTAAATTCCTTACTTGCATCAATAAATAGCACGTTTTTATTTTCTCTATTTTTCTTAAAGATTAGAATAGCAGCAGGGATTGAAGTGCCAAAGAACAGATTGGCCGGCAAGCCGATAACGCCGTCGAGTAGATTATTATCTAAAATTTGAGTTCTAATTTTGCCTTCACTTGCGCCACGGAACAATACGCCGTGTGGCAACACCACGCCCATTGTGCCTTCTGCATTAAGGCTTGATAACATGTGTAATACAAAAGCATAATCACCTTTTGATTTTGGTGGTAGCCCATAATCAAAGCGTTTGTAAAAATCTTCTTCTAGTTCGTCACGTCCCCACTTGTCTAATGAAAAAGGCGGGTTTGCCACTACCACATCAAACTTCATCAGATGGTTGTTATCCAAATGTAATGGATTTCTAAGCGTATCACCCCAGCGAATATCTGCCTCGTTAATCTCATGCAAAAACATATTCATTTTACTAAGCGTTTGAGTTTGTCCATTTTTCTCTTGACCAAATAGCGCAAAGTTGTTATTGCCTATTTCTTTAGCAGCTTTGATCAAAAGTGAACCAGAGCCACAAGCAGGATCATAAATTCGATCACCCTCTTTAGCGCCAACTAATTTAGCTAACAAGGTTGATACACCACTTGGAGTAAAGAACTCACCACCTTTTTTGCCTGCATCCGATGCAAAATGCGCAATAAGATATTCATAAGCATCGCCAATGACATCATTACCTGCAAGCATTGAGGGGCGTAAATCTAGCCTTTCATCAGAAAAATCTTCTAATAAATGCTTTAACATTGAATTTCGTTCTTTAGTTCTTCCTAAGTTTGCTTCGTTATTAAAGTCAATACTTCTAAAAATGCCTTCAAGTTTTTCAGGATTGTCTTCTTCAATTTTTTCTAGTACTTTGTTAATTTCTTGACCAAGCTCGCTTGACTCTTTTTTGCTAAGTAAAAATTCAAAAGTACATTTATCATCAAGAATGAACTTCTCTAGCTTAATAGCTTTTGCAACTCTAGCCTCATTGCCATTGTATTTTTCTTGCAACTGTTCTAGCTTTTCACGGTAAAAATCAGACAAATACTTAACGAACAGCATTGTAAGGACATAATCTTTGTATTGTGATCCGTCAAGTGCTCCGCGAAAGGTGTCGCAAGCTTTCCAAACGATGTTATTAATAGTGTCTTGAGTGGTTTTATTCATTATTTTGCCTCTTGAAATTGATTGCTAATGGTGTTTAATATGTTTTGGGTAAAAATCTGTTTTTTAATACTTAGTTCTTTTAATACTTCTTGCTCTTTATAAAGTAAGCTCATAATTTTTACAGTTTTATTTTGCTCTGTAAGAGATGGTAATACAATATTTAACTCAGCAATGTCGCTCGTTTTAACCATGGGGATGGCTGTGCCCTTAATAGCAATATTAAACACTTTTTGAATAATACTTGAGTTTAGATAATGGGCTAAAAATCTATGATTTATATTTAGATCATTTGATCTAATTACTGCCATTAATGACGAAATAACCAACCCTTGCATTGTTTTATCAATATAAATGGCTACGCTAGGTGCTCTCAGCCTAATAACGACATCACCCTTTTGAGTTAAGTAATTTGGTTTAATTTTATCGGTAGAGGAGAAATCATCCAAAGTAGATGAGTTTACAATCGTAGAGTTTGAAAATGATTTAAGCGTTAATTGCTTATAAGAAATTTTGACTTCGTATAGCGCTGCTTTTTTACGTGAAAGCACTAAGCCAGTTTTGATTGTTGCAATATCTTTTAATTTCATTCTTTGTATATTTTTTGTCTATTATGTAAATTAGACAATATTATACCATGAAAATATAAAAAGTAGTCTATTTTAACAATCATACTAAATTAATAAATATAGATATTTTTTTTCTACTTGATTAATCAATTTACTTCAATTTTATGCTTAAAAACGACTCATTCTTAAAATTTGCAAAATTGTTGTAACAACCCACTTTCAACCTAGACAAAAACCACAAAACCCTACCAAAATAACCTTTTGGAGCCTTTAAATAGTGTTTATAAGCTTTTAAACAGCCTTTTTCTCTTAAAAACTTGGTTAAAATCTACCATTTACAAAATTTACTAGATTTTTATCTTGTTAATATTTGAGTTATGTTTAAAAAATAATAATCTTTAATTTGTTAAGTTAAAACTCTATTTTTTAAAAGGCTGGATATTCCTTAAAATTCCTCTAAAAATAGCCACCTCTTCTTTTTCAGGCTCTGCACTTCCAAAGAAGCGACGCATGCGACGCATAAGCAGCTCTTTAGGGCGCTTTTCTTCAAAATAGTTAATGTGCTCAAGCACTTGAGCAAGATGCGCATAAAAACCTTCTAATTCAATATTACTGGCTGTTTCATTAGTGCTTTTTTCAAATTCTGTGGTTGTGCTATAAACATAGTTTTGATAAGCAAACACCTGAATAGCTGAGGCAACATTAAGCGAGAAATAATTTGGATTTCCTGGAATGGTCATTAGAATTTGACACAAATCTAGCTCTTCATTACTCAAGCCTGAGTTTTCAGTGCCAAATACAACAGCAACTTCTTGACCTTTAACAGATACAGTTTTTTGTATTTCGCCACATGCACCCACCACATCCATTTGCCGCCACTTAACATTACGCTGGCGCGCACTCGCACCTATTACTAAATGTACGCCTGTTAAGGCCTCTTCAAGCGTATCACAAACTACAGCATTCGTTAGAATATCATCTGCCCCGCTTGCTCTAGCGGTTGCCACAGCTGATGGATGAGTCTTTGGAGTAACTAGATATAGCGTTGAAAGATTCATGTTTTTCATGGCTCTAGCCGCCGCACCAATATTGCCAGGCTCGGTGGTATTAACCATAACCACGCGTACATTATCAAAGGTATAATTTGTGTCTTTTTGCATTTGTCTATTTAATTATGAATCCTACGCTTAATATTGCCGTTAAAGCCGCTCGAAAAGCGGGTGACATCATCTTAAGATATCACAATCAGATTGATCTGCTAACGATTGAAAATAAAGCGGCAAATGACTTCGTTTCTGAAGTGGATAAAGCTGCTGAAGACGCTATTATAGACGAGTTGAAATATGCCTTTCCTGATCATTCGATTTTGGGTGAAGAAAATGGTGAAATCGTTGGCAAAGACAAGCGCTTTGTTTGGATCTTAGATCCACTTGACGGCACCACTAATTATCTACACGGCTTTCCGCAGTATGCGGTTTCTATTGCTTTATATGAAAACAGCGAACCAACCCATGCTGTTGTTTACGATCCATTTAAAGAAGAATTATTTACCGCTTCTAAAGGCGAAGGTGCCTACTTAAATGAGCAGCGTATTCGTGTAACTGGTGCAGCGGGTTTTAAAGATACATTAATTGGCACAGGTTTTCCGTTTAAAGCACCTCAACACTTAGATGCTTATCTTGACATGTTCAGGGCAATCCATCCAAAGGTTGCAGGGATTCGTCGCGCTGGCTCTGCCGCGCTTGATTTGGCTTATTTAGCAGCTGGACGACTAGATGGATTTTGGGAAATTGAACTTAATATTTGGGATATTGCCGCAGGTGTGCTACTTGTTAAAGAGGCAGGTGGTTATGTGGGTGATTTTTCAGGTCGTGACAAGTATTTAGAAACGGGCAACATCGTTGCAGGTACTGAAAAAGTCTTTAAAGAAATTTTAAAAAGTATTCACCCGCACTTAACCAGCGATTTACAACGCTAGGAGTTTTATGCAAAAGTCTTTTAAAAACATAATCTTGAAAATTTCTTTATTTTTTCTATTCTTGACTGTTGTTTCTGTGCTGATTCAAAGAATTTTTTATCCAATATATGTGGATGCCCAAGGTCTATTACACGAAACTCTGTGGACACCGATTGGCGCTTTTTCTTTCGTGCTAAGCATGGCCAGCTTTATTATTTATTTAATGTTGTTGATTTTTGCATCAATCAAGCGTCGGATAAAGTAAGCTGCTCTCCCTTTATTTTTTTAGATTTTTCACTCATTAAATACACAATCGCAGGGCTTTTGCTTTCAGGAAGCGGGTTTTTATCCGAATTTTCAGCGGGATAAGCCGTTCGTCTCATTTCAGTTTTCATACGCCCTGGATCAAGTGAATTTACCCGAATATTGGTTTTTTCCAACTCCTCAGACAGCGTTTTACTTAATCCTTCAATGGCAAACTTACTCACTCCGTACGCCCCCCAATAAGCACGAGCCTCTCGCCCTACCGAAGAGGATAAAAACAACACACACGCATCGGCTGATTTATTAAGCGCTGGAATTAACGCTTGTGTAAGCATGAACGGCGCATTGACATTGATTTGCATAGTCGCATACCAAAGCTTAAGATCGTATTGTTCAATTGGCATCATAGTACCAATAATGCCAGCATTATGAATTAGACCATCAAGCTGGCCAAAATTATCCAAAACATCTTTTTGCAATTGCTGGTAATGCTCAGCTGTTGCACCCTCAAGATCCAAAGGATATAAAATTGGCTCTACAAATCCACCATCAACCACCTCATCATAAGCAGTTTCGAGCGAGCCAAGATCACGACCTAGCATGATCACAGTAGCACCTGCTTTAGCCAAATCCATTGTCATTGCCTTACCAAAGCCGCGGTTTGCACCAGTTACTAAAATAACTTTATCTTTCAGCTCACCTTCGGTGATTGAATAATTTGTTGAAATTTCCATTAATTTAATTCCTTTTTACTTTGTACGCCGAGTGCTTTAAGTTTTTCGGCGCGACCAATCAGATTGCCCTTGCCTTCTGATAATTTACTGCGTGCTTCTTTGTAGCTTTTTTGTGCCTTATCTAAGTGCTTTTCAATATCATCCATTGATTTTATAAAGCCGAATAACTTGTCATACATGGCACCTGCCTGACGTGCTATTTCTTCTGAATTTAAATTTTGGCGTTCTGTTTGCCAAATATGATGCACCGTTTTAAGGCTCATCATTAAGGTAGATGGAGATACTAATACAATGTTCTTTTTAAGTGCCATGGTAAACAAATCAGGCTTTTGATCAAGTGCCACTAACAAGGCCGACTCAATTGGAATAAAAACAAAAATAAAATCAAGTGTCAGCACACCTTCAAGATTTTCATACTCTTTGATGCTAATGCCATTAATGTGCGCCTCAACCGAAGCTACGTGCGCTTTAAGTATGGTCTTATCTGACTGATTAGCGATATAATCCTTATAAGCCTTAAGAGAAACTTTAGAGTCAATGATAATGTCTTTTTCATCAGGAAGGTGCAAGATAATATCCGGCTTAAAAGCCTCGCCCTGCTCATTTTTAAGTTGTTTTTGTGTATCAAATTCATGACCTTCTCGCAAACCCGAACTTGACAAAATAGAGCTTAGAATCATCTCACCCCAATCACCCTGCTGCTTGTTATCGTAAGTTAGCGCATTGGTTAAATTTTGTGTGGTTTCTTGCGCCTCAATACTGGTTTTTTTAAGATTGTCAATTTGCGCTGCAAGCGTTGCACGCTCTTTAATTTGTTCGCCCGTAATTACCTCAATCTTATCTCTAAACTCTTTAAGTTGCGCTTGCAGTGGTGTTAAAAGTTCAGAATTTTTAATGCTTAACTCATTACGATCTTTGGCTAATATATCACCAGCAACTGCTTTAAAGTCTTTGCTCATTTGCTCTCTGGCAATGTTGATCATATCAATCTGATTCTCATAAGATTTGATTTTTTCATCAAGACTCACCTCTAAGTGAATCTTCTCTTTGCTTAAAATTTGAATCTGTTTATCTAAATAAAAATAAACGCCGATAGCGCCTAACAATAAGCCCAATAAAATATAAATTAACTCCATTAAATCAACTCCAGTAATTCACTCGGATGAGTAATTAAATAATCATAATTCCAATTTTTTTCAACCTTACCATAGCCATATTTAACTGCTACTGTTTTAATATTGGCATTGACTCCTGCTAGCATATCATTTTTATCATCGCCAATAAACAAACAACGTTTTGGATCAGTTGCTAACTGTGCGCAGGCATACAGTAGCGGTGCCGGATGTGGCTTATTAAATTCTAACGTGTCACCACACACCACCACATCAGGCATAATATTTAACTTGTCTAATAATAAATGCGTTAAATTCTTAGGCTTATTGGTAACAACGCCCCACTGCATTTTCAGATTTTTTAGTGTTGTCAGTAACTCATCAATGCCGTCAAATGTTGATGAATTTTTATCAATATTATTTGTATAAATTTCTAAAATTCTTTGGTGCCGTTTTGAAAACTGAGGATGATCATCTTCACAATCAAACCCATATTTAATGAGCGCCTTTCCGCCAAAAGCAACCAATGGCTTGATTTTATCAAATGGTTTTTCTGCTAGTTTATTCTCTTTAAGAAGTTCATTTAACGCATAGGCCAAGTCTGGCGCTGTATCAACCAAGGTGCCGTCTAAATCAAATAAAATAGTGTTGACCGTCATAGAAGTTCGTTAAAATCTTAAGTCTATGAATTATAACGTTTACACTCGCCTTTCCTTATGCTGTTTTTAAGATCACTACTGTATTTTTTAGGCTCAACTTTAGTACTAAGTTTTTTAGTTGCTCTAGCGCTATCTTTATTCTTTTTGCCAGTTAAATATCGTTACGGTATTTTATCAAAGTGGGCATTATTTTGTATGTGGTGGCTAAAAATTACACTCAATATTAAACTTGAGGTTATTGGCAAAGAAAACATTCCAAATGCACCGAGTGTTATCGTCTCCAACCATCAATCTACATGGGAGACATTAGCCTTGCAAACTATTTTTCCTCATCAAACTTGGGTGCTGAAGCAAGAGTTACAACGGATTCCAATTTTTGGATGGGGTCTGATTTTACTTAAACCTATTATTATCAATCGCGGCGAAAAGCTTAAAGCTATTAAAAAAGTTATTAAACAAGGCTCTGCTCGAATAAAAGAAGGAATTTTTGTCGTAGTATTCCCTGAAGGAACACGCCAGCCCTATGGGCAGCTTGGCAAATATCAAAATGGTGGTATGGTCATTGCTAAAAAAACAGGCTGCTTAATTGTACCAGTTTATCATAATGCTGGGAAAATATGGCCTAAAGGCAGTTTTACCAAGCAATCGGGCACCATTACAATGGTTATTGGGTCAGCAATAGATCCAGCTGGAAAAAATACATCTACCCTCACCAAAGAAGTGCGAGAGTGGACGCTCAATATGGCGAAAAAATACTAAATTAATTAGGTAGTAATCGGTCTAATAAACTGTCGTATTCAAGCTTGTTTTTATACAAACCGATTAGCATAATAACCTCCTCAAGTCGCAAATCTTGATAATCATCCATCTCACTAATAACAAATCTTATTTCACCTTGACCTTTAAAATATAGATTTAACTCATGATTAGGATCTAAAGTTTGTAATTGCTGTTCAATCAAAGAAAGTTGAATTTGACCTTGTTTAATATCAGTAGCAATCTTTTTAGCGTTAGCAATAATATCATTTAGTTTATTGTTGTATTTAAGCTCAAACTGTCTAGATTTTAGCCGGTACTTATCCAGATATACCTGGTTGTTAATATCGCCACTGAGCGGATATGAGAATACAAGTTTTGCTTCATATTCAGTTTCAGTCGATTTGGAATAACTAGTATAGTTGCCTTTGTTATCATCCTTTGTGGCACTGATAGTAAAGTCAAAATCTGGCAATTTTGAATTTTTATACGTCTCAATGGATCGATTATTTTTATGTATTTCAATATTAATTCGCCTTAAATCTCTCACCATAGTCTGGCAATACTGATCAAGATTGTCAATTAGATTAACACTAAATTGGCGCCCAAGTGTGGGTATATTTTTATCAACATTAAGTCCACTAACAGCGCTCAATAAAAGTGCATTTTGCGCTTTTAGTTTTGACTTTAAACTCAGCAATAAACGTTGATGTTTATCGATAGAGCGCTCTAAAATTTCCCTATCTCTTGTTTGTCCATCTGTCATCTGATCTTGCATACTAGACAACCTATTGATGGTATTGCTAAGCACCTCTATTTGCCATTTATATTCTACCCAATCAATAAATTCAACCACTTTATTTTCAATAAAATCCTCTTGAACCTCTGCCAACACAAGCATCTCATCTTTATAATCTAATACTGCTAAATCGTAGGTTTTTTGATCAACAACACCATTTTGATTTTTAAGCAGTGGCAATGTCCAGCTCACACTCAAATCATCTAAATATTCAGCGGTATTTTTGTCAGTTTGATAGCCGTTCTTGTCATACATTTTTTCATTTTTAACAGGTAGCGATCGGTCAAATGAAAAACTCAGCTCAGAACCATTACTAAAGAATTTTTTTGATAAGTCAGATGAGATTTTACGAACTTGCTGATTGGTGCTACGAGCATAATCAGTTGAAGATATGTAATCATACTTTAACTTGTTTTTATGAATACGACCGAACTCTGCACCAACACCCCAATCCCAATTAGAATAGTTAGCTCGATCACCAATCATTTCAATTTTCTTTATTTCAACATTAATCCTCTCTTTTTCAAAAAACTCATGACTTAATAACAGCTGATGCACAAAGTTATCTTGCGTATACGCACTAGCTGACTGACTCAACATCAAGATAAGTATTGGTAACAAAAACATCAATATGACCTATTTAAATTAACTAATTATAAGTAAGATTAATTTCATATAAATATTCATTAATCATACTATTTTTGGTAAAATTGTCAAGTTATTTAATGATAGTAAAAGATGCAGGGAATACCAGCTAATATAAAACTTTTAAGCTTTGCCAAAAAAGGATTGATTTTTTCACAGACATACTCTGTTAAAGACTTCCCCAGAATTAGCGAAATTGTGACCAACTCTGGCGACAAGGTTTCAGTTGAATTAAATTTTTATATTGAGAACAATAGAATCCCTTGTATTGAAGGTCAGGTTAAATTAGAGGTTGCACTAGATTGCCAGCGCTGCCTAAATGAAGTTAAACTTCAGTTAAATCTTGTTTTCAAATTGGCTTTTATTATTCATGAAAATCAAGCTGAAGAATTAGATCCAAGCTTTGAGACAATTCTGAATGCAGATGAAGAATTTTCAACAATAGAATTTATAACGGATGAGGTGCTAATAACCATTCCAATGATACCGATGCATTCACACGAATGCCAATCGTACAAGGATATAATCCCAGTAATAGAGCAAGAGCGTGTAAACCCTTTTGCAGTTTTAGAACAATTAAAAAAATCAAACAGGAGTCAATAAAATGGCAGTACAAAAAAGTAGAAAAACCCCTTCAAAAAGAGGTATGCGTCGTTCACATAACGCACTAACAGGTCCAACATTATCAGAAGATCAAGAAACTGGTGAAATCCATTTACGTCACCATGTTACTGCTGATGGTTACTACCGTGGCAAAAAGGTTATCAACACTAAAGACGTTCAAGAAGTAGAAGCTTAAACCCTCTATGACTATTAAGGTATCAATTGATGCCTCAGGGGGAGATCATGGGATACCTGTTACCATAGCGGCAGGTATTAAAGCTCTGAGTGTGTTTCAGGACCTACAATTAACGTTCGTAGGTGATCAAACAACTATTCAGGCCGAAATCAAGAAACACCCTTCTTCTAGAAAAATTTCCGACAGAATTCAAGTTGTTCATGCTACTGAAGTAGTACTTATGAATGAGTCCCCTGCTATCGCCTTGCGAAAGAAGAAAAACTCTTCTATGCGTGTAGCAATCAACCTCGTTAAATCAAACGATGTAGATGCTTGTGTTAGTGCTGGAAATACTGGCGCACTTATGGCTATTTCTCGCTTTGTTTTAAAAACCATTAAAGGTATCGATCGACCTGCAATCATGGGGCGCATGCCCACTATGACAGGTCATACACACATGTTAGATCTTGGTGCAAATGTCGACTCAAGTCCGCAAGCTCTATTAGAATTTGCAACAATGGGGTCAACTGCTGTTGAGCAAACTGAAGATATTAAAAATCCTACAATTGGTCTTTTGAACATTGGCGAAGAAGACATAAAGGGCAACGATAAAATCAAAAAAACATCAGCTTTATTAAAGGCTTCAAACTTGAATTATCATGGCTTTGTTGAAGGCGATGATATTTACAAAGGCACTGTTGATCTAGTTGTCTGTGATGGCTTTGAAGGTAATATTGCCCTTAAAGCCAGTGAAGGCGTAGCCAGTATGATGGGACACTATCTTAAGCGTGCCTTTACTCGAAATTGGACAACTAAAATTGTTGCACTCATTGCCACTCCAGTATTAAAAGATTTTAAATCTAGTCTTGATCCAGGAAAATACAACGGTGCCAGCTTGTTGGGTTTACGCGGTATTGTAGTTAAAAGCCACGGTGGTGCGAATGTTGAATCATTTTTTGTGGCAATATCTGAAGCTTATCTTGAAGCAAATACAAATATTATTGATAAAATATCTGAACAAGTCTCTAAAGAATTAAAAAACAATGAATAAATTTGCTCGAATTATTGGTACTGGCAGTTATTTACCGCCAACCATTATTACTAACGATGACCTGTCAAAAACCATTGATACTACTGATGAGTGGATTACTACTCGAACAGGTATTAAGCAGCGTCATCGCGTTACCACTGAAAGCACTTGTGATTTAGCCAAGATTGCTTCTAATAAAGCGCTTGAAATGGCTGGTATTGATGCATCTGAATTAGACTTAATCATTCTTGCAACAACAACACCAGATAAAATATTCCCTGCAACTGCAACCATATTGCAAAATGAAATTGGCGCCTCATGTCCTGCATTTGACTTACAATCTGTATGCTCAGGCTTTGTATTTGCGCTAACCACGGCAGAGCAGTATATTAAAACTGGCGCCGCTAATAAAGTATTAGTAGTTGGTAGTGAAACCCTATCTAGAATCGTTGATTGGAGTGATCGTTCAACGGCCATTCTATTTGGCGATGGCGCTGGTGCTGTGATTTTAAGTGGTAGTGAAGAAACTGGCATACTCCACTCTAAATTATTCAGTGATGGTAACTATCTATCTTCACTACAAGTGAGTAATAATTTTATCAATGAAACTGGTTTTATTGAAATGGCTGGCAATGAAGTCTTCAAAATTGCTGTTAGCCGCCTATCCTCTCTTGCAGAAGAAACACTAGCTGATGCCGGTATGAGCACTGAAGAGCTTGACTGGATGGTGCCTCATCAAGCAAATATTCGTATCATATCAGCGGTAGCTAAACGTATAAAAACACCAATGGACAAGGTTATTGTTACACTAGAAAATCATGGCAATACTTCCGCCGCTTCTATCCCACTAGCACTAGATACAGCTGTTCGCGATGGAAGAATTAAAAAAGGTGACAACCTACTAATGGAAGGTATAGGTGGTGGTTTTAGTTGGGGCAGTGTTTTAGTTCAATTCTAAAACGACCTTGTTTGTAACTTTTGAATTAAAGCTTGCAAACTTTGCGCATCAACACTCAACAACTCTAAAACACTGCTAGCTTTTTTATATAACGCCTGATAAGACTGCTTGGATTCTGACAAACCAATAATCGACGGATAAGTTGGTTTATTTTTATCACTGTCTGAATGCTGATTTTTTCCCAATACACCTACCGGCGCCTCAACATCTAAAACATCATCTTGTATCTGATAAGCTAAGCCAATATCTTGAGAGAATTCTCTCAAGATATTACGATCTTCTACTGAGCATTTCGCAGTAATAGCGCCCAAATCAACTGCGCAACTTAATAAAGCGCCTGTTTTTTTTCGATGCATATTTTCAAGCACTGAGACATCAACTGACTGACTGACAATTGATAAATCAATTGCCTGGCCTTCAGCCATCTCGAAAGCCGCATGAGTAAGTGCTGATAACAACCCTATCTTTATTTCACTATCTAGCAAAGGATCATTAACCAACACTTCAAAGGCTAGCGCTTGAAGGCCATCACCCGCTAAAATTGCTTGCGCCTCATCAAAATATTTATGGCAAGCGGGCTGGTTATGGCGAATATCATCATCATCCATTGCTGGAAGATCATCATGAATTAACGAATAGGCGTGAATAAATTCAACAGAACAGGCGCTTGAATCTACTTTATTCAAATCAGTGTCAAACAAGCTAGCAACGCAGTAGGTCAAAATTGGCCTAAAGCGCTTTCCACCCGCCAATACACTATAACGCATAGCCTCGGCAAGAGAGCCCTGGGTTGATAGATAATTATCAAGTTTAGAATTTACTCGTACAACATGCGTGTCAAATTGCATAACAACTAATTAAGAATCCTTAAACGCAGTTGCATTGCTGAAATCATCTTGTTGAGTAAGTTTTGAAATTTTCTGACTGGCATCATTGAGAGCCGTTTGGCAAGATTTTGTCAATTCAACACCTTTGGAAAAATACATCAAAGAATCTTCCAGGCTCAAATCGCCAGACTCCATAGTATTTACAATATCCTCTAGCTCGGTCAAGCCTTTATTAAAATCAAATTTTTTTGTCATAGTTTATCGCTTGCCTCCACCGCCTGCTTGTACGAGTATTTTATCCATTATTCTACTGGGTAGTATTCTTTTCAACACAGCAAACAACTTAGTTGGGAAAGTCACCCAGTAACGAATCTTTGCCTTGGGCGATCTTAAAGCATGCAAGGTACATTTTAAAATTGATTCTGCTGGCAATGTATAATCAGCCAGTTTATCTGACTTTAGACGCTCAATCATTTTCTTGTAATTTGATTGATAATCACTATTTTTCATATCAATATTATCTTTAAATGCTAAGTATGCATTTATCCTAAATTTTGATTCAATCGGTCCTGGCTGAATTAAAGACAATTGAATATTCGTATTCATCAATTCAAGTCTTAGGGTGTCTGCCAACCCTTCTATTGCAAATTTTGATGCGTTATACGGACCACGAAAAGGCATTGCCACAAAACCTAAGACTGAGCTCAAATAAATAATTCTTCCGCTGTTGGCGCATTTCATACCTGGTAATACTAGATTGGTTAATTCATGCCAGCCAAATACGTTGGCTTGAAACTGCGCTTCAAGTGTTTTTCTAGAAACATCTTCCAAGGCACCTACCTGTCCATAAGCACCATTATGAATTAATCCATACAATTCATTAACTTGCTTATAAATAGCTTTTGTCGCTTGTTTGATTGACTTTGAAGAGCTAAGATCTAATTGATAAGAATCAAAGCCTAATTGAATTAACATTTCTACATCTTGAGTTTTTCTTGCTGTGGCGAAAACACGATAGCCAGCTTGTTTTAAACCTTGCGCAAGGCACAGGCCAATACCACTTGAGCAGCCTGTAATTAAGACCGCTTGCATTATTTTGATCGAGGATTTTTTCGCTCTGAATGGGTATCCTCAGGCTTGTGCCCTACTTGAGCCTTCGTCCAAAAATCAGCAACTGACTTCAGCTCTGGATTGATACTTTGTGACCGCAGTACTAAAAAATCATACGCCATACGAAAACCTTTGCTTGCCAACATATCCTCAACCTTCTTCGGTTGCATTTTTTCAAGCTTGGTTTGCGTCATCCAAGTCTCTTTGATGCGTGCTGTTAGCCATCTTGGTAATGAGACTTGCTTTATTTGATTAATAATAACTTCTTCTGATGCTTGACTCATTGCTAAATAAATACTTTTTTGCTTCTGTTTAATTAGTTGGTAGCGCTCATTTTGAGCTTGCCATAAAAATACAGCGAACAAAAAAGCAGGTGTAACAGGTTTATTCATTTTGATTCTATTTGAGGTGTTATTAAGCGCAATCTTAATAAAATCATTCTTACGAGTTTGCTTAAACAAATGCCTTAATAGGTCGTATTTTTCCAGGCGTTCGTAAACTTTAAAACCATATTCATTATGAAATAACTTAAGACATTCTTCGTATAGTCTGGCTGGCGATATATTGCTGAGTAAAGGTGCCTGCTGATGAATGGCTGATTTGATTTCATCACTTAACTCAAAATTAAGTTTTGTTTGAAATCTAACTGCTCTAATCATACGAACAGGATCTTCTTCAAACCGAACTAACGGCTCACCAATGATATGAATTTGACGAGAATCAATATCTTCCAATCCGCCAATATAGTCAAGCACCTCTTCAGTACGAACATCATAGTACAATGCATTAACTCTAAAATCACGGCGAATAACATCTTCTTCAATTTTTCCGTAACAATTATCTCGGACAATAACACCACTTTTTGCTGTTTTAACTTGGCCAGATCTAAAAGTTGCCACCTCTAAATATTTTCTTGCTGAGAACATCACATGCACTAAACGAAAACGCCTACCAATTAAACGGGAGCGTTTAAATAATTTGTTAACCTGTTCAGGCTTGGCATTAGTAGCAATATCAAAATCTTTAGGTTTTAGATCTAATAATAGATCGCGCACACAACCACCGACGAGATAAACTTCAAACCCTGCTTTTGCAATGGTTTGAACAACTTTAAGCGCATCTCTGTCGATCAACCTCTTATCAAAGTTGACTTTTTTTCGAACAGGATTCGAGCTTTTTTTTCTACGAAATATGTTGAAGATCGACAATCGGCTTTGGACTCCACCCATTTTGCTGGTGTTCGGCAATAACAGACGTATAAACGCCGCCACGAACATTGAAAATAGCTTTTAAACGCATAAATCTAGGATTGGTTGCGCTAACTAAATCATTTAAAATTTCGTTAGTAACCGCCTCATGAAAGGCACCTTCATCACGAAATGACCAAATATACATTTTTAAAGATTTGAGCTCAACACACGCTTGATCGGCAATATATTCCAAATGCAGTGTGGCAAAATCAGGCTGTCCAGTTTTAGGACAAAGGCAAGTGAACTCTGGCATATCGATTTGAATAACAAAATCACGCTCAGGATTCGGATTGTCAAAAACTTCAAGTTCTTTACTAGGCTGTGAAGACATGGTTTCTTTTAGAGGAAAATGACGCTATTTTACACATCTATGGGCAAGGTTGAAATAGCGTTGTTAAAAAGGTTTGTCGATCAGTCGAGTGAACTTTCCATGACGATAAGCATAAAACACAGCAATTACTAGCAATACTAACAGATGAACCCACCACAAACCCACTATAGGTAACAACTCTCCGCGCTCTAGACTAGATTTTGCCACCAATAGCGCATTGTTGTAAATAATAAATACCAATACACCAACTAACACGCCTAAATTTTTTCCACCACGTGGCGAGGCCTTTCCCAGCAAGATGCCAAAAATAGACAAAATTAACACACTGATCGGCTGGGAAAGTCGCCATTGCCATTCAGCTATTTCTTTAACGTCGCTGGAAAATAATAAATCAAAGGTTGGTTTCGACTCTGTTTTGGTAATGGCACTATCTTTTTGCTGCTTACTGCCATCAATAATCTGTAGATCATACTGATCAAAATTTAAGATTTTTTTATTGGCCTCTGTCGGAAATCCATGATAACGCGTGCCATCTTTTAGACGTAAATAAACACTTTTGGTACTACTGTTTGTATATTTTTGCGCTTGAGTGGCCAAAGTAATTACCGGCTCATTATCTGCCATTGCATAAATAAAGATATCCTCCATGTCTTGATCTGACTCACCATCAATTGATTTTACTTTTGATGCGTAAAAAACCAATTCACCATTTTTGAATTCTTGAAATTCACCCTCTTTAATAAAAGAAAATTCAGAGGCATTTTCACTACGATCCATGATTATACTACGCTGCTCTTTTGACCAAGGAATAGCAATGGTAGTTAAAAACAAGATAAAGATAAAGATAAAGATAGTCACAGGCTGAATAAACACCATAAAGTGCTTATCACCAACACCTAGAGAGTTCATTACTATGGCCTCAGAATCTTTATAGGATTTACTGACAGCAAGAATAATTGCCAAAAACAAGGATAGAGAAATAATCAGTGGTACATCTCGCACCATCTTAAATCCAATAATAGACATAAGATCCGCAACAGGAATATTTTGCTGCATACTTTCTTTAATCACCAGCACCAGCTGATTGCCAAAAACAACCAATCCAATCACAATAAATACAGCCGCTAAAAACATTAACACTTGACGCATTAAGTACTTAGCTAAAATGTTATTTTGGAGTTTTAGGGCTTTACTAAAAGATATTTTCATAAGGTTTAAAACTAGGATTAAATGCTAGTATAAACCATGAATAATGTATTTATTTCTTTTGTGACATTGATGAGAAAAACTCCTCATTGGTCTTAGTCAGTTTTAATCGATCAATTAAAAATTCAGCTGCCTCAACGGTATCCATAGGATGCAATATTTTTCTTAAAATCCACATCTTTTGTAGCTCTTTCTCATCAGTAAGCAACTCTTCACGACGCGTACCAGAAGCGTTAATATTAATCGCAGGGAATATGCGCTTTTCGCTTAAACGCCTTTCTAGGTGTAGTTCCATATTACCAGTTCCTTTGAATTCTTGATAAATCACTTCATCCATTTTGGATCCAGTATCAATCAAGGCCGTCGCAATAATAGTAATACTACCGCCATTTTCAATATTTCTAGCTGCACCAAAAAAACGCTTAGGGCGCTGTAAGGCGCTAGCATCTACACCACCAGTAAGTACCTTTCCTGAAGATGGTGCTATGGTGTTATACGCTCTTGCCAAACGTGTAATTGAGTCTAATAAAATAATAACATCTTTACCCTGCTCAGCGCGTCTCTTAGCTTTTTGAATTACCATTTCTGCCACCTGAACATGGCGCTTTGCAGATTCATCAAAGGTTGATGCAATCACTTCTCCACGCACAGTTCGGGCCATTTCTGTTACTTCTTCTGGACGCTCATCAATCAAAAGTACAATTAATTCACATTCTGGATGATTGCGTGAAATAGAAGTGGCAATATTTTGCATAATCATAGTCTTGCCAGCTTTTGGTGGTGCAACTAATAAGCCCCTTTGACCTTTGCCAAATGGCGCAACTAAATCAATCACACGTGCGGTGATATCCTCTGTTCCACCATTACCAATTTCCATGGTCAGTCTTTCATCTGGATGAATAGGCGTTAATGATGCAAATGGTACGCGATTTCTAACATTTTCTGGATTTTCACCATTAACTTCAGATACCTGAACCAATGCAAAGTATTTTTCACCTTTTTTAGGCGCTCTAATTTTTCCAGCAACCAAATCACCTGTTGATAAATTAAAGCGCTTAATTTGATTTGGAGAGATGTAGATATCATCTGCGCCTGAAGTATAAGAGTCATCACTTGATCTTAAAAATCCATAACCATCTTGCAATACATCCAGTACACCATCGCCAACTACCTTTTCATTATTGGCCGCCTTAGCCTTAAGAATAATAAAAATTAAAGTTTGTTTTTTGGCTCGAGAAATATTTTCTGCACCTAAAGATTGGGCCAGCTCTAACAATTCCTCTGGAGATGATTTTTTTAACTCTGATAGTTTCATGAATTTTCCATTATGATTTGGTAAGAATTTACCAAAGGGTGTTGCAATTTCTTGCGAATAACTGTTGTTTTAACGAGTGCTATTAATAATGCACTCTTTATATGACTAGATGTTTGTATCGATAAATGCGCTTAATTCTGCCCTTGACAAAGCACCCATTTTTGTTGCAGCGACCACACCATCTTTAAACAAAAGCATTGTTGGAATGCCGCGAATGCCGTATTTTTGCGGTGTCTGGTCATTCTCATCAACATTGATTTTAGCGATAACAACCTTTCCATCATATTCATTGGCAATTTCATCCAACACGAGTGCTAAAGCCTTACAAGGACCACACCACTCTGCCCAAAAATCAACCAATACGGCTTGTGATGAATTGATGACGTCTGCCTCAAAGCTTGCATCTGTAACTGCTAAAATTTTATCGTTCATAGTTTTTTTAATAATATTCTAAAATAGGAAGGAAACAGCATAGCTGCTGTGATGCGCAAATTATATCACTATTTAATCTAATTGCTAGGTTTTTACAATCTTTCTGATAAAGCTTTTTTCAAACTCAGCTGCTGCTCTTTGTTTAATGGATTGCCTTGTGCATTATGAATAAAAAAGACATCCTCAACACGTCCACCCAAAGTTGATACTCGAGCATTAACCAACGAGATATTAAGCTCATAAAGCACATAGGCAATATTGGAAAGCACTCCCACCCTATCAAGGGTATCAATCTCTAATTGTGATAAATTCCATTTTTTATTTTCACTTAGCTTTACATGAGTTTTGTTATCAAAATACTTGTGTGAAGCTTGCTGTCTAGGTTTTGCAACACCTGTCTCAGGCGCATTTAATACTTCTTTAATTGCTTGATGAAAATCAAGCTCATTTAAATTATCATTTTGAAGAACGCTAAGTGTATTGTAAGCATGGCCATTTTTAGTGGTTAGAATTTTCGCATCAACAATATCCATCCCCATTTTTTCTACAGCGCCAACTAGGTTAAAAAATAAACCTTTAAAATCTTTGCATAAAACAAAAATATCCACCACACCGTCTTCAGAAACTTTAGAGCTGATCGTCATCTCTTTTAGGTTTTTATTCACCTGCAAGGATAAATGCCACAAAATATCATCTAGATCATATCTAAGATAATAGTCCTTAGGTAAGTCGTTCAATATTACATCCACAAAATCCATCTCAAAACCATGTGCAATAGCTGACTCTATAGCATTAGTCTTATTTTCTTTAGCTCTTTGACTATTGCTTAATAAAGTATTTTCATCATCCTTTAGATATTGCTTTGTCTGGTTAAATAATTTTCTTAATAAAGAGTCCTTCCAATCATTCCAAAGATCGTCCTTTGTTGCACGAATATCTGCCACAGTTAATAAATACAAATATTCTAAAAATTCAAGCGAACCCACTGCATCAGCAAAGTTTTTAATAACTGTAGGATCATCAATATCTTGTTTTTGAGCCACACTAGACATTAGTAAATGTTTTTCAACTAACCCTACTACTAACTTTGTATCGGATAGGTTTAAATGATGACTCTTGCAAAATTCTTTAGCATCTTGCATACCAAGCTGCGCATGATCACCCCCTCTACCTTTGGCAATATCATGAAACAATCCAGCAAGTAATAACAACTCTGGTTTTTTGATATTTTTTGATACATCACTACATAAGCTAAATTCACTTGCATATTCCATGACAAAAAAACGTCTTAAATTACGAATAACGAATAACGTATGCTGATCTACCGTAAAAGCATGAAATAAATCATACTGCATCAACCCACTAATTCTTCCGAATGCTGGAATATATTGCTCTAATACGCCATATCGATTCATCAATTTTAAGGCTTTATTAACACCTTGATTTTGCTGTAACAATTCAATAAACAGTCGATTGTTGTTGCGTTTTTTATGATAATTCTGATCAATCAAACTTAAATTGTATTGCATTTGTCTAAGGGTTTCAGCACTAATGCCGCGAACATAATTATGCTTAGCAATTAATAAAAAAACCTCAATAAAAGTTGATGGCGCTTCTACAAACACCTGATCATGACTGGCATGGATATAGCCATGCGAAATTTTAAATCGACTACTTAAAACCTGTGTATTTAAAATTTTATCTTCAAGCAACTGCAGCAAAATATCATTCAAACGACTAACCTTTGTAACCGTCTGGTAATAATCTTTCATAAAATGCTCAACTGCCATTGAGTCGCCATCTGTATAGCCTAGCATTTCTGCCACTTGCTTTTGATATTGAAAAGCCAGTCGATCTTCTCGACGAGAAGCAATTACATGTAAGGAAAACCTAACTCGCCACAGAAACAATTGAGATGTTTTTAAAATCTCATATTCATCATCGCTCAAATAATTAGAAGCAATCAAATCAAATAAAGTGTTGACATCAAAATACCACTTTGCCACCCAGGCAACTGTCTGAATATCACGCAATCCACCAGGGCTTTCTTTGATATTAGGCTCTAAATTGTAAGCAGTATTCGAAAAACTTTCGTGTCTATTTTTTTGTTCTTTTTGCTTCTCAACTAAAAAAGATTGTGATGACCAGTCACTTAGTTTAATAACATCCTTCATTTGGTCAAAAATTCGATCAGGGCCAATAATCAATCTCGACTCGAGCATATTAGTAACAATACTTAAATCATCGATAACCCTTTCGCAGTCTTTAATATCTCGCGTGGCGTGCCCCACCTCTAGACCAACATCCCATAAAAAAGTTAAAAACTGAGAGATTTCTTCTTGGTAAGTTTGGTGTGAGTCATTCGGGATTAGAATCAGCAGATCGATATCGGAATATAAATGCAACTCACTTCGGCCATAACCACCTACAGCAACCAAAGACAACTGCTCAGGTATATTAAATCCTTGCCAAATATCCTTTAACAATTCATCAACACCATTAGCTCTGGCTAATACAAAACCTTCAACAGCGCTAGTAGAATTTAAAAAGCCCGCTTGTAAGGATTTTTGTAAATCTTGATATCGAGTTTTGTAACCATCTAATTGCATATATTGGATGATAACCATTTAATCACTTGATTTCGAAATATAATCAAGTGCCATTTGTAGTCTTGTCAATGTACGCTTTTTACCAACTAATTGAGCTACTATATCGATATTACCAGCATTACCATTACCACTAAGCGCCAAACGAAATGGCTGACCAATCTTGCCAAAACCAATATTTAACTCGTCACACACCTGTTTAATTTGATCTTTGATATTATCAGCAAGCCATTCATCTAATGCTGTTAACTTAGTTAGTAGTAGCTCAATAGATTGAGCGTCTTTAAATTGTTTTTGAGCTAGTTTATCATCAAACTGTTCAAAATCTTGATAGAACATTTTTATACCGTCTGTCATCTCTACTAAGGTTTTTGAGCGTCCTTGCAAATGCTCAACAACCATCTCAAACTTTGGCCCACCTGATACATCAACCGATTGATGCTTTAAATGCCAGGCCAACTGGTCGATCAAACGCTCAATATTAGCTGCTTTGATATATTCTTGATTTAGCCAAAGCAGTTTTTCTTGATTAAAACTAGCTGGTGCTTTATTGATATTTTTTAATTCGAATAATTCTACAATTTCATCTAGTGAAAATACCTCTTGATCGCCATAAGACCAACCTAAGCGCACTAAATAATTTAACAAAGCTTCGGGGAGAAATCCTTCATCACGATAAGCCATTACACTCACGGCACCATGGCGCTTTGAAAGTCTTGCACCATCACTACCTAGAATCATTGGTAAATGTGCAAATTCAGGCAACGACCAATCAAGCGCCTGATATAGATTTATTTGTCTTGGTGTATTATTAATATGGTCATCACCACGAATAACGCAATCAATTTCCATATCATGATCATCAACTACAACGGTTAAATTGTAAGTTGGCGTACCATCACTACGAGCAATAATTAGATCGTCTAGCTCTTTATTACCAATAGATATCGATCCTTTAACCGCATCTTTAAAAGTAACAAAACCTTCCAAAGGGTTTTTAAAACGTACAACACCTGAACTGAGTTTTTTATCTCGACAACAGCCATCGTATTTAGCTTTTTCACCCTTCTCAGTAAGTTCGTCACGCAAAATTTGCAAACGTTCTTTTGAGCATTCGCAATAATAAGCTTCGTCATTGTCAAGTAATTGCTGAATAATTTCTTTATAGCGATCAAAACAATCTGTTTGATAAAAAGGCCCTTCATCATGCGCTAAACCAAGCCAACTCATACCATCTAATATGGCGTCAACTGAAGCTTGTGTTGAACGTTCACGGTCTGTATCTTCGATACGAAGTACAAATTTACCTGCATTTTTCTTTGCCCAGGCCCAGGCAAAAAGTGCTGTTCTAGCACCGCCTATGTGTAAATATCCTGTTGGAGATGGTGCAAACCTTGACTTCATGGTGTGTTTACTTTTGTAGCCTGATCATACCAAAATTGAGATTTTTCCAAATCTTGCTCAACCTCTTTACCATCCTCATAAAGCATACCAAGCGTATACATAGGGCCAGGAATACCAAACTCAGCAGCCTTTTCAAACCATTCAATAGACTTTAAGATATCCTTTTCAACACCTTCACCAGTCATATAGGCAACGCCAATCATATGGTGTGCAAATACATGACCTTGGTCAGCTGCCAAAAAGAAATTTTCAAGTCCTAAAGGTTGATTTTCAACCATGCCCAAGCCATTCATTTGCATCATACCAAGACGCCACTGACTTTCAGCATTACCTTGCGCTGCAAGCGGTGCTAATAATTGATAAGCCATCGTAAAATTTTTAGTATCAAAAGCCGTTATACCACTTGATAAATCAGCATTATAAATGTCTGTAGAGTTAGAATCGTTCACAATTTTTCTCTAATGTAAAAAGACAATAATTTTACACGCAGACAATAGGGCGCCACTACAAACCCTGATAAAAATTTGTCGTTGTCAAAAATTATCAGGGTTTGTAGTGGCGCCCTATTGTTATAATGGCTTAATAATCAGCAAACAAACCTTACTCTTTACGTGGAATTTAACCAACAAGATTACAATCAAAACAGCATTGTTTCAATAGGGATCGATGCTGTTCAGTTGTCTTATGCTCAACTAAAAACACCTTGTTTTATTTCTAAAAATTTCTCAACAGAAGTTGACATTCATCAACTTGATGAAATTAACAAAATTTCACTATTCCCACTAACCAACCAAGATGAAATTGATATCTTGATTATTGGCACTGGCGCCATGCCAAAATTTCTTAATGGAAAACAGCAAGTTGAAATTCAACAAATGGGAATTAACACCGAATGCATGAATAGCGAATCAGCTTGTCGAAGCTTTAATCTTTTGTTGTCTGATATTAGAAATATTGGATTGCTACTATTATGAAATTTTTTAGTATTGCGCAATTAAGGCATTATTGGCACTACTTTAAAATGGATACGCCATTATTCTTATTGATCATAATCCTTAGTGTTTTTGGCCTGATAGTACTGTATTCAGCTTCAGCTGGATCAATGCTAACTATTTATAAGCAGACTTTTCATTTCGCTTTGGCAATTAGCGCCATGCTGGTTATTGCACAAATACCACCCTATGTGTTAAGACGATTTTCTCCATTTTTAATGTTATTTGGCATTCTCTTACTCATTCTAGTTTTGTTTTTTGGCTCTAGTAGTGGTGGCGCACAACGCTGGTTAGATTTTGGTTTTGTACGTTTTCAACCCTCTGAAATCATGAAGGTCATTGTGCCTATCGCCATTGCATCCATACTTAGCGAAAAAACCTTACCGCCAAAACCAATGCCAGTTTTTTTGTCTATCATCTCTATTGCTGTCATTGTTTTGTTAATTGCTAGGCAACCAGATTTGGGCACCTCATTACTTATTGGCGCTTCAGGTATTTATGTGTTATTTTTCTCAGGTATTCGCATTCAAATCCTTAAAAACAATTGGCTTAACATAAGCTTAATTGGCTCATTTATCGTTGGCAGTGGCTATATTGCTTGGAATTACTTACTCATGGCGTATCAAAAAAAACGCATCATGACCTTAATCGATCCAAGCTCTGATCCGCTAGGCTCTGGCTATCACATCATACAATCTAAAATTGCCATTGGCTCTGGCGGTATTTTCGGTAAAGGCTTGGGGCAAGGATCACAATCTCAACTTAACTTTCTGCCCGAGCATGCCACCGACTTTATCTTTGCTGTTGTTGCAGAAGAGCTTGGATTTATCGGGGTATTGTTTTTACTTACACTTTATGGCTTAATTATTTACAGAGCATTCGTTATTTCTTTTCAGTCTGAAGACAACTTTTCTAAATTACTTGGCGCCAGCCTCACCTTGATATTTTTTACCTATATTTTTGTTAATATTGGCATGGTATCAGACTTATTGCCAGTTGTTGGCGTACCATTACCACTAGTCAGTTATGGCGGCTCGTCACTAATCACGATTATGTCTAGTTTTGGCATTATCATGGCTATTCGAAAACACAAAACCCCGAGATACTTACAACAATAATGCCTTTATTTTTTGCCTTTTTGTTATTGTTTTCGTCAATCTCTGTGGCAAAAACCTTGCCAGCAACCAATTTTCAAACGACGCACATCTTTATTGACAAAATGGTTAAAGATCATAATTTTGATAAAAATGAACTGCGCCTTATATTTTCAAAAGTCAACTTAATAGTTGCTGATAAAAGCCTCAAATCGAAAAAGAAAAAAATAAAATCAAAACCTTTATCTTGGGATAAATATCACGCCTTGTTTATTACTGAAAAGCGCATCAACAATGGCGTTCAATTCTGGAAAGACAATCTTTCAACACTCAAGCGTGCTGAAAAAAAATATAACGTTCCTCAAGAAATTATTGTGGCCATCCTCGGTATCGAAACAAATTATGGCCATAACAAAGGTACACACCCAACCCTTGAAACACTAGCAAGATTATCTTTTGGTAAGCATCGTCGCAAGAAATTCTATCAACGAGAGCTTAAAGAATTTTTACTCATGTCACGTGAAAATTCATTACCTCCGCTAATGATTAAAGGTTCATATGCTGGTGCCTTGGGTTACGCACAATTTATTTCCAGCTCTTATCGATATTATACGGTAGATTTTGATTTTGACAATAAGGTAGATTTATTTAACAGTCCTGCTGATGCTATCGGCTCAATTGCAAATTATTTTGATAAACACCAATGGCATGATTTTGGCCCTTACACTCGTCCAATTAACCTGACCAAATCTCAAAAAAATCACGCTAAATCTGGCACCAACAAGCCAAAAAAGAATGCACACTATTGGCGCAATAAAGGTTTTGACATTGATTCTGATATTAACAATAAAACCAAATTAGCCTTTATCAGACTATCTCAAGATGATCATTTTGAAACCTGGCTGACTTTTTGGAATTTTTACGTGCTAACTCGTTATAATCATGACAATAGATATGCAATGACCGCTGTGCAATTATCTGAAAAAATTAAACAACAATTCAATCAAACTAACCCGTAAATATTATGCATTTTTCTTCTGTATCAAAACTTCTAATCGCTTCAATTGCAGCACTTGCAATCAATACACAGGCCGCTATTTTTATCACACCGAAAGCACCTGATATTAATGCCGCTGCTTACACGGTTCTTGATTATAACTCCGGAAAAACACTGGCGAGCAACAAGCTGCATGAAAAACGTGCGCCAGCCAGTCTAACCAAACTAATGACAGCCTATGTGGTTTTTCAACTAATCAACGATGGTCGTGCTAGTCTTGAAGATGAAGTCCGAATCAGCAAAAAAGCTTGGAAAACGGGTGGCTCTAAAAGCTTTGTTGAAGTAGGCAAAAACATCAAATTAGAAATTCTACTTAAAGGCATGATCATTCAATCTGGTAATGATTCTTCAGTTGCTCTAGCTGAACATATTGCAGGCACAGAAGGTACTTTTGCCACTTATATGAATGAGTATGCTCGCGAGCTAGGTATGAAAAATTCGCGCTTTGAAAATGCATCAGGCTTGCCACATGATGATCAATATACAACTGCCGCAGATATGGCTATTTTGGCTGCAGCTACTATTCGTGACTTTCCTCAATTCTACCCATGGTACTCACAAAAAGAGTTTACTTATCACGGCATCAAGCAACGCAATCGCAACAAACTACTGTGGAGTGATCATACGGTTGACGGCTTAAAAACAGGCTTTACTAAAAAAGCAGGCTATAACCTTGTTGCCAGCGCTAATCGCGTTGGTATGCGCTTAGTTTCAGTGGTGCTTGGCTCAACCGGCACCGAAGCCAGAACAGCTCAAACACAAAAAATATTAGATTACGGCTTCCGATTTTTTGAAACTAAAAACTTAAAAGATATTGCCAAAGAGGTACCAATTTCAAGCGCAACCAAAGACGCCTTAAAAGTAGGCACAATGGGTGAAGTTAACTTTACGCTGGCTCGTGGGCAATTCAAATTATCTGATCAAGTTATTCAGCTTAATACTGAACTTTCAGCACCAATCAGTAAGGGTGATAAAATCGGCAACTTGCTGATTCAGTTTGAAGGAAAAACCACTGCTAGAATTCCATTAATCGCTCTAGAAGATGCCGAAGAGGCAGGATTTTTCTCTCGTATGTTGGAGAAGGTTGGACTTTAATGGTCTATCTTAACGGCGAATTTATCCCCAAAGATCAAGCCTCTGTTTCCGTAATGGACAGAGGCTTTTTATTTGGTGATGGTGTTTATGAGGTCATTCCTGTTTATTCTGGAAAAATATTTCGTCTTGATGAGCATCTTAAGCGCTTACAAAATAGCCTTAATTCGGTACAAATTAACAACCCTTATTCAGCTCCAGAATGGAGTGATATCTTACATCAACTATTAGGGCTTTCAACAGAATCAAATCAGTCACTTTACTTGCAAATCAGTCGAGGTGCAGATATTAGTAGAAAGCACAGTTTTGAATCACTCACACCAACCGTATTTATTGAATCAAACCCTTTAATGCCCAAAACCAAATCTGAACTTGAAATGGGTTTTCGCGCTATGAGTCAGCCTGATTTTCGCTGGCAACGTTGTGATATTAAATCCACCTCTTTATTGGCGAACATTATGTATTCACAGCAAGCCAAACAAAATAGCGTAGAGGAAGTTATCCTGCATAGAGATTCAAACGTTACTGAAGGTGCAACCTCCAATGTATTCATTATCAAGAGTGACACTCTACTTACCCATCCCACAGGTAAGCATATTCTTTCTGGCATTACCCGTGATTTAGTTTTGGAAAGTGCCAAGCATTGTCATTTAAACATTGAAGAATCCACATTTACACTCGACGATCTATTAATGGCTGATGAAGTTTGGATTTCCAGCTCAACACGTGAAGTAATGCCTATTACCCAAGTTGATGATCGCCTAATTAATAATGGCGTCATTGGTCAACATTGGTCGCATGTGTATGATTACTACCAAGGTTTAAAAAATGCATGATGAAAGACTAGATCAGCTTGAAGACTGGTTGGAAATTTTCTTTAATGATGCCAATTTCATACTTTCAAAAGCCAGTGATGATGCGAGCTTTCGTCGATATTTTCGCATTGAACGCAGCAATCTGTCTTTTATTGCAATGGATGCTCCACCTGAAAAGGAAAACTCTAAACGCTTTGTAGAAATTGCTGAATTATTGCGCAACAACAATATCCACGCACCCAAAATTATTGATAAAGATTTAGCTCAAGGGTTTTTACTAATTGAAGATTTAGGCAGTGCTACTTTCTTACAAGCGCTTAATAATAAAAACAAGCTAGCACTATACAAACGCGCTATCGATGAGTTGATCAAAATTCAAGCAATTAACACTCAAAACATTTCATTTGATTTATATGATGAGTCCCTACTTAAAACTGAACTAAACCTACTGATTGACTGGTATTTACCTAAAGATATCAACCAAGATTCATTAGATAAATTATTTGATCAGTTAATTAAAAACTCACTTAACTCTGAACAAGTGTTTGTACATCGAGATTATCACTGTAGAAATCTAATGATGACTAATAATGAGATATCAGTGATCGATTTTCAAGACGCTGTAATTGGCTCAAATAGCTATGATTTAGTCTCACTACTTAAAGATGCCTACGTTGAGCTTAAGTCATCAGAGGTGCAGGCCTTGCTTGCATATTATTATCAACAAGCCAAGCTTAGCACCACTTATGATAAATTTGAAAAACAGTTTGATTTGATGGGCCTGCAACGCCATCTTAAAATTCTAGGTATTTTTAAACGCTTATCTATTCGTGACGGCAAGCATCAGTATTTAGATGACATTCCTTTGGTGAAAAAATACGCCTTACAAATAGCGGATAAATACTCAGAATTTGCCTTTTTAAAGGAAGCTCTATGAGGGCGATGATTCTAGCAGCAGGCAGAGGTGAGCGCATGATGCCGCTGACCAAAAATACCCCAAAACCTCTCATTAAAGTTGGCAACCAAACTCTGATTGAATATTCAATCAATGTGCTTAAAAAAGCAGGCATTATTGATATCGTTATTAACATCGCTTATTTGGGTGAGCAAATTAAAACGTACCTGGGTGACGGCACAAAATTTGGCATTAATATTAGCTATAGCGACGAATCACAAAATACCTTGGAAACTGCTGGTGGTATTATTAAAGCGCTACCACTACTGGGCAATGAGCCATTTATTGTGATTAATTCTGATGTCATTTGTGATTATGATTTATCACAACTCGCCCTACCAATAAATTCACTTGCGCATTTAGTATTAATCAATAACCCTGCGCACAATTCAAAGGGTGATTTTTCCATTGCTAATAATCAACAAATTACATTACTTGATTGTAATAATTTTACTTTTTCTGGCATTGGCATTTATCACCCAGATCTATTCAAATCACACCTAGATACTCAGCAAAAACTAGCACTCTACCCACTACTTAAAGAGGCTATGGATAACAATCAACTAACTGGCGAACACTACCAAGGTATTTGGCATGATGTTGGCACACCTGAGCGCTTAGAGATTGTTAATAGTGAAAATAATTAAGAAAAATCGCCCATTTGCAAAATTTCCTAAATTATTAAAAAATTAACGGGCTATTCTCTGTTAATCCAAAAGTTGACAAAGTGTGTATTTTATGTATTATATAAGTTATGAAAATTACCTGGAGCGAAGAGAAAAATATTGAACTAGAAAGTCTTCGTGGTCTTAATTTTGAAATGGTTTTAGCTGCCATTGATGATGGAAAAATACTGGCAGATGAGCAACATCCAAATCTAAAGGATTACGGACATCAAAGAATATTAATTTTGAATATTGATGGTTATGCAGTAACTGTTCCATATGTGATTAACAATGATGAGATTTTTTTAAAAACAATGTTTAAAGATCGTAAAATGCAAAGGATATATTATGGAAAATAACAAAATGAAATTCGACTCTTTAAGTAAAGAAGAGGCTGATATTGTTTCAGCTGTTGAAAATGAAGAGTTTTCTCCAGTTACAGATATTGAAGGCAGAGTTGATTATTGGCAAACGGCGGTAAAAGAAACCATCAAAAGAAAATCCATTCATCTTAAGCTACAAGAGCGTGATGTACAAAAAATTCGTGCTATCGCTTACGAACAAGGCATTCCGTATCAAACACTGATTGGCTCGATCATTCATCAGTATGTCAAAAATTCGACCCTGTAAATAATTCGTGTAAACCCTCATATTTTATAATCCCTAATAAAGGAGTTAAAAAATATGAGTAACACAAAAACACTAAAAACCAACATCAATCAAGATAAGCTTAAGTCTTTTGCTGCAGAGCTAGCAAAAGACGTTAAAACTCAAGCTGATCTAGCAGACTTGTCATCTGCCTTGTTAAAAATGACTGTAGAAGCGGCCTTAGGCGCTGAGATGGAGCATCATCTTGGTTATCCAAAGCCATGAACAAGACACTAGCTCTAACAATGCTCGTAATGGCTACGGTAGTAAAACTTTAAAAGGTGATCATGGTGAGATAGAATTATCCATTCCTAGAGATCGTAATGCTGATTTTGAGCCGGTTATATTAGGCAAAGGGCAGACGTTTTGATGATCAAATATTAACGCTATATGCCAAAAGGCATGAGTACTCGTGATATTATCTCAACCCTCAAAGAGATGTACCCCTCAAGGGGGTATTGAACAGAATATGGTGCCGATATATCGGCAACACTAGTATCTAAAGTTACTGAGGCTGTAATCACTAAAGCCATTGAATGGCGCAATCGGCCACTCGTGAGATTTATCCAATTGTTTATTTAGACGGCATTGTTATCAAGGTTAGACAAGCAAATCATCACTCTTTTAGTACCCCCCCCCTTGAGGGGTGAAAAGACCATGTATGTTGCTCTTGGTGTTAATCTTAAAGGTAAGAAGGAGTGCTTAGGTTTGTGGTTGTCTGAGAATGAACCTTCTAAGTTTTGGCTGGGTGTTAATGATATTGCCAATCGTGGTGTTAAAGACATTCTAATTGCTTCAGTGGATGGATTAACCGGATTCCATGAAGCTATTAATGCTGTGTTCCCACAAACAGACATTCGGCTGTGTATTGTTCATATGGTAAGGAACTCACTTAAGTATGTGGGCTACAAGGATTGTAAACAAGTGGCTGCTAGCCTTAAAACAAATTTACCAGTCAATCACTGAAGAAGAGGCTTTATTGGCACTAGATGAATTTGAACATAGGTGGAGTAACCAGTTCCCAAGCATTGCCAAATCATGGCATAGGCATTGGGACAATATCGCTACTTTATTTATCTACCCTGAAGCCATTAAAAGAGCAATTTACACAACCAATGCTATTGAATCACTGAACTCAGTGATTCGTAAATCAATCAGGAATCGTAAGATATTTAATCATGATGATTCAGCCTTTAAGATTGTCTTTTTGGCTATTGAAGCGGCTAGCAAAAAATGGACCATGCTAATACGAAATTGGCCACAAGCAATGAATCAGTTTATACCCCTCAAGAGAGTACTAAACAGAGTAATTCTATATGAGGATAGATTGAAAGATTATGTCTGATTCTTAACAGAGGCTGTTTACACGTTTTGGTTTACAGGGTCTGAAATGTTGAAACAGGGCGTTTTTAGCGCCTGTTTAATATATTTCTACACCAATCTAGGCTATTTCGATTATTTGCTAAATTTTTAGCTAATTTTCATCCCAGCTTTAGCACCCGAATCTGGCGATAAGATGTGTAGTGATTTGCCGTCACCCGCTACTAACACCATACCTTCGGACATTCCGAATTTCATTTTTCTTGGTGTTAGGTTTGCCACCATAACTGTTAAACGACCTTCAAGATCTTCAGGTGCATAGTGCGCTTTAATGCCGGCAAATACATTACGTGTATTCTCTTCACCAATATCCAAGGTCAGTTGCAATAACTTGTCTGCACCCTCAACATGTTGTGCTTTAACAATTTTAGCAATTCGTAAATCAATTTTTGTAAAATCATCAATACTAATCATATCATCTTCCTCTTCTGGCTCTTGTTGTGCAGTTGTTTGCTTTGAAGCTTCAATTACTGTGCTAATTTGATCCTCTTCGATGCGAGACATTAACGGTTTAAATTTATTGATTTTATGCTTGGTCAGCGGATGCTTAAGATCGGTCCAATTTAATTCATCAATATTTAAGAATAGCTCCACCTCTTTCGCCATATCTGGCAATACCGGCTTTAGGTAAGTCATTAGTACGCGGAACAAATTAAGCGCTAAAGAGGTAACGTCGTGCACTTGTGCTTCCTTACCCTCTTCTTTGATTAACTGCCAAGGCTTGTGTTCATCAACATATTGATTGGCCTTGTCTGCAAGTTTCATGATCTCGCGCATGGCTTGATTGTAATTGCGCGCTTCATACAGCTTAGCAATATCATCACCTTTGGCGACAAACTCATTGTAAAGCTTAGATTCAATGGCGTAAGCAGAGAGTGTTTTGTCAAATTTCTTCACCACAAAACCTGCACAACGAGAAGCAATGTTAACCACTTTTCCAACTAAATCAGAATTAACACGTTGTTTGAAATCTTGCAGATTAAGATCGATATCATCAATTTTTGATGAAAGCTTGTAAGCGTAGTAATAACGCAAACATTCTGGATTTAGGCTTTCTAGATATGTACGTGCTTGAATAAATGTACCTCGAGATTTACTCATTTTTTGACCATTAACGGTTAAAAATCCGTGCGCATAAATAGCGGTGGGTGTGCGGTAATTTGAACCCATGAGCATTGCTGGCCAAAATAGCGCATGGAAATAAACAATGTCTTTACCGATAAAATGATACAGTTCAGTTTTAGAATCTTGATTGAAATATTCATCAAAATCCAAGCCTTGCTCATCGCACAGCTTTTTAAAGCTAGCCATATAACCAATAGGTGCATCCAACCATACGTAAAAGTATTTATTTTCAACACCTGGAATTTGAAAACCAAAATATGGCTCATCGCGAGAAATATCCCACTGCTGTAAACCTTGCTCAAACCACTCGGCAAGTTTATTGCTAATTTCAACTTGCAAGTGCCCTGCTTCAGTCCATTCTTTAAGTTGCACTTCAAACTGTGGCAAATCAAAGAAGTAATGCTCTGAATCTTTGGTAATTGGTGTTGCACCTGATACTGCCGATTTGGCGTTAATTAGTTCAGTCGGTGAATAAGTTGCACCACACACTTCACAGTTGTCGCCGTATTGATCTTTGGCACCACATTTAGGGCACTCGCCACGAATAAAACGATCTGGCAAAAACATTTTCTTTTCAGGATCAAATGCTTGCGAAATAGTACGCGTTTTGATAAAGCCAGCGTCATTCAATTTATTGTAGATTTCTACTGAAATTTCTTTATTTTCTGGGCTGTGCGTAGAATGATATTGACTAAAGCCAATTGAAAATTCTTTAAAATCAGCCTGATGACGCTCGCTCACACCTTTGATTAGCTCTTCAGGTGTAATACCAAGCTCATTAGCCTTAAGCATGATAGGCGTGCCATGTGCATCATCTGCACAAACATAGTGACACTCATTGCCCATCATTTTTTGAAAGCGCACCCAAATGTCAGTTTGAATGTATTCTAACAAATGACCTAGGTGAATCTCACCATTAGCATAAGGTAGTGCAGAAGTAACTAAAAATTTTCTTGGACTCATAGGATAGGCTTGTTAATATTAAGGTTGACTGATATCGTTATACGATAAAATAGTCTCATTTTACTGAATACAGGCGCAAGATTATGGCAGATTTAACTGTTGATAGCATTAACAGCATTTTAACAAGTGTTGTTGATAAATACACCGAGCAAGATATTGTTTCTTCAAATGCAATCAACTCTATTGAGTTTGATGGTGACAAGGTAAATATTACTGTTGAGCTTAACTATCCTGCAAAAGGCTACCATGATGAGCTAACAAAGCAAATTACAGATGCACTAGCTGCAGAAGGTATCAATAATGTCGATGTTAGCGTTGAAACAAAAATTATTAAATACTCTACTCAAAAAGGCGTTGAAATTCTTTCTGAGGTTAAGAATATTATTGCGGTTGCTTCGGGTAAGGGTGGAGTTGGTAAATCAACCACTGCGGTTAACTTAGCACTTGCACTTCAAGCTGAAGGTGCAAAAGTTGCTATTTTAGATGCAGATATTTACGGCCCATCACAGCCAAGAATGCTTGGTGTTAGCAAACTTAAGCCAGACACTTCTGCAGAAGGTAAGTTATTACCAATTTTGGGTCATGGCATGCAGAGTATGTCTATTGGTTATTTAGTAGATGAAGATAATCCGATGATTTGGCGTGGCCCTATGGTGACGCAAGCTTTAGAGCAGATGTTGCGCGATACACTTTGGCGTGGCGTTGATTATATGATTATTGACCTTCCGCCTGGAACGGGTGATACTCAATTAACGCTATCTCAAAAAATTCCAGTTAGTGGCTCGGTAATTGTAACCACACCACAAGACATCGCCCTACTAGATGCTAGAAAAGGCTTAAAAATGTTTGAAAAAGTTAATATTCCTATTTTAGGAATTGTTGAGAATATGTCTTTACACATTTGCTCTAAGTGTGGCCATGAAGAGGCTATTTTTGGTACAGGTGGTGGCGAGATGATGGCTAAAGAGTCAGAAGTAAACTTCCTTGGCGCATTGCCATTAGAAATGGATATTAGAACAGATGTTGATGAAGGCACACCTACAGTTGCTAAAGATCCTGAAGGACGTGTTGCTGAAATCTATAAAGAAATCTCTAGAAAAGTTAGTGCCAAACTAACACTTCAAGACCGTGCTATGAGTTCTTTCCCAAGTATTACCATTGAATAAGACTCTATAAATGGTTTTTAATTGCTAAAAGTCATTTAAAAAATAGTAAACTAAAAGCCTTTTTATAAGGCTTTTTTTCGCATGGATTATTTTAAACAGTTTAAAGGTCGTTTTATAGGTGTTATGCAATGGGATGATTGCTATGCACTGCTAGCAACCTTGCATAGCAATCCAAGTGATTGGTATCTGTACGATACACTTGAAACCATGCCTAATGAAGTGATGAGCTCAACTAATTTTAGTCAAAAAATAGAGCAAATAAAAGTCATTATCAATACTGAGCATGATGAGCGATATTGTGGCATTGTTTATACCAATGATTTAAAAAATCCTAATTTTGTTAAGATTTTTCATCCAAAAAACTTAGGCAAGGTTTGTGGGGGAAGTGAACATCCGCCGATGCCACAATGGTTAATTTCAAAAGAAAAGCCCATGGATGTTGTGGCTGAATTTGGCGAACCCAAGAAAGAAGAGGGATTTATTTCTAAATATCTAAAATTTTAAATTATTATTTCTTGGTTGGGATTTTAGACAAAATATTTTTCGGAATTGCACAAGGCAGATTTAAAATAAATATGAGTGAGTTTATATTTAATAAACAATTGAATATTTATTTAATCTAACGCAGTACAAGCCGAAAATATGCAGTCTAATGGTTTTCAGAAACTTGATTAATGGTATATTTTGGAATTTCCACTACTAGATCTGTATCGCCAATAACCGACTGACAAGATAGGCGAGAATCCGGATCCAAGCCCCAGGCTTTATCCAGCATATCATCTTCAATCTCATCAGACTCTACGATTGAATCAAATCCTTCGCGAACGTAAATATGGCACGTTGTGCAGGCGTTAGACATTTCACAGGCGTGTTCAATTTCAACATCGTTTGCCAGCATGGCATTACATACGGTTACGCCTGTTTCAGCTTCAATAACAACACCCTCTGGGCATAATTCGTGGTGAGGTAGGATAATGATTTGTGGCATGTTAAAGTCCTGTTTTTAAGGAGTTAAAATTCGTCAACGCTGTGACCTTTCATAGCTTGCATAACGGTTGAATTCATGCGTATCTCAACAAAAGCGGCACACACTTTTTCAAGATTATCAATTTTGTCTTTAATGATGCTTTCTTCTGTGTGCTTTTCAACTGACTCTAATTCAGCTCTTGCGCTCATAATTTGCTCAAGCATTTTATCATCAATCATATTTTTATCTTTAGCGAGTGCTGAATCAATAGCTTCAAGCGTTCTACTAGCATCAACTTGCATTTCATGCAATTGGCGAGCTTCTATATCTAATTTAGCAAATAAGACGGAATCTTTTAGCATTTTCTCCATCTGTCCATCTGTTAAACCATATGATGGCTTAATAACCACTTGAGCTTTAACGCCTGAAGTTTGTTCTGTGGCATTGACAGATAATAAGCCATCGGTATCTACTTGAAACTCAACTCGAATGCGTGCATTGCCAGCCACCATTGGTGGAATGCCAGTTAAATCAAAACGACCTAATGATCGACAATCCTTAACCAGTTCACGCTCACCTTGCAATACGTGAATACTCATGGCTGTTTGACCATCTTTAAAAGTGGTAAATTCTTGTGCACGGGTAATTGGAATAGTTGTATTTCGATGCACTACTTTTTCAACCAAACCACCCATGGTTTCCAAGCCTAAAGACAATGGCAAAACATCCAATAATAGCATATCATCAGCTGACTTATTGCCAGCTAAAATATTAGCCTGAATAGCCGCACCCCTGGCAACCACTTCATCAGGATTGATAGAGCACAATACAGGCTTGTTAAATAAATCACTGACCATTAATCTAACCAATGGCATGCGCGTTGAACCACCAACCATAATAATATCTTTAACGTCAGTTATTTCAATCTGAGCATCACGCAAAGCACGTTTGGTTAAAAGCAAAGTGCGCTTGATAAGCTTTGTAGATAATTCGTCAAACTTCTTTCTGGTAATACTGTAAGGCGTTTCAATGCAATCAAATTCTGCAAAATCTTGAGTGCTTAATGTTTCTTTTGCAGTGCGTGCAAATTGTTTAATTTTTTGAATTTGAGCCGGGGTTAATTCACTGACACCCATTTTTTCAATACAATCATCAATAATTAGCTGATCGAAATCATCGCCACCCAGAGTTGAATCGCCGCCTGTTGCCAGCACTTTGAACATACCCTTGGTAAAGCTTAGAATAGATATATCAAAGGTTCCGCCACCCAAATCATAGATTGCGTGAATACCCTCTTCACCCGATTCTAAGCCATAAGCAATCGCTGCCGCTGTTGGCTCGTTCAATAGGCGTAGCGTTTTAAGTCCGGCTAAGGTTGCTGCATCTTTAGTGGCTTGACGCTGTGCATCATTAAAATAAGCCGGAACAGTAATGACTGCACCAACCAAATCACCGCCTAAGGTTTTTTCAGCGCGTTCTTTTAAGGAGTTTAGGATGCTACTAGAGATTTCCACTGCAGATAAATCACCCATAGCAGTATGAAATAAAACATTATTGCAATTTTCAACCAACTGATAAGGGCAGTTTTTAAATTGACTGGCCTCTTTATATCCTAAGCCCATATAGCGCTTAACAGAAATAATGGTATTGGCTGGATCCGTTTTTGCGTAGGGGCAAGCATCACAACCCACTGTTAGCTTATTATCTTTGCCACAATGTACAACAGAAGGTAAGATTGCTTTATTATTCTCATCTTTTAGAATAACGCTTTCGCCACTTTGAACAGAGGCCACTAATGAGTTGGTTGTGCCTAAGTCAATACCAATGGCTAATTTATGCTGATGAGGAGCGCTAGATTGACCAGGCTCAGATATTTGTAATAAAGCCATAACCTTACATCCACTCGTCCATTAATTGCTTTGCATGAAGGTTAAGTTGTTCATAAAATTTCAACTCTCTAACGAGATTTTTAATTTGATCAAAATTTGAATTAAAGGCGATAGAAATATCGGCAATATTTTTCTTGATTTTAATGGATATTTTCTCAATAAAATCATCCAATTCCAACTCATCTTTACTCGATTCAATTACTTCTAGTGCCTCTCTTAGCTCTATTTGAGACATTAAAAAATCGACATCCATTTGTGTATCTTTTTCATCAAAGGCATTAACCCCTTCTAATTCTAGAAGGTATGTTGCACGTAATAAAGACGACTTAAGTGTGTCGTAAGCAGTATTTATTAATGAGGTATTTTGCAAAGCAAGGCTTTTTTCTTTATCAGTACCGATGGCAAATTTATCTGGGTGAAACCTTGCTACTTGTTGTTGATATGCAGACTCCAACTCGGTTAAGTCGATATTAAAATTCGGTGTTAATGAAAATAATTCGAAAAAGTTTTGCATAAGTCTTGCTTAATATAAAAAAGTATTTAAACAGTAAAAGATTCGCCACAGCCACACTCAGCCTTAGCATTTGGATTGTTAAATTCAAAGCCTTCATTCAGACCTTCTTTAACGTAATCAACTTGTGTACCATCGAGATAAATCAAACTTTTGGCATCAATAATCACCCTGACACCATTATCATCAAAAGTGGTGTCATCATCATTTGCCGTATCGACAAACTCCATGTTGTATCCTAAGCCAGAACAGCCAGTAGTTTGCACACTTAAGCGTATGCCGATGCCAGATCCACGATTGGCTAAAAAATCAACAACGCGTTTTGCCGCACTGTCAGTTAAAGTGATGGCCATTATCTACTTATGCTTTGTCTTTAATATCTTGAATCGCTGCCTTAATCGCATCTTCAGCTAATACTGAGCAATGGACTTTAACCGGCGGCAATGCCAATTCTTCAGCAATATCAGTGTTTTTGATTAATGCCGCTTCATCTAAAGTTTTACCTTTTACCCATTCTGTTAACAGTGAGCTTGATGCAATCGCAGAGCCACAGCCATACGTTTTAAACTTTGCCTCTTCGATAATGCCGTCGTCATTTACTTGAATTTGTAAACGCATTACATCGCCACAAGCTGGCGCTCCGACCATACCCGTACCTACGTTTTTTGCATCTTTATCTAATACACCAACATTACGTGGATTCTCATAGTGATCCATTACCTTTTCGCCGTATGCCATGTTATTTCTCCTGTGTGTTTATTGGGCTATTCTAATCCTTTTTGGAATAACTAACCCTTGTATATTTTAAGTAATTTAGTGCGCTGCCCACTCAATTTTGCTAATATCAATGCCTTCTTTGAACATATCCCAAAGAGGTGATAAGTCGCGCAATTTTTGCACTTTCTCACGAACCAAATCAATCGCCATATCTACATCTTGTTCAGTTGTATAACGACCAATGGTAAATCTAATTGAAGAGTGAGCCAATTCATCTGTTAAACCAAGTGCGCGCAGTACGTAAGATGGCTCTAAACTTGATGAAGTACAAGCTGAGCCTGATGATACTGCAATTTTATTGATCGCCATCATTAGTGATTCACCTTCCACGTAGTTGAAGCTGATATTCAAATTTCCTGGGATACGTGCATCCATATCGCCATTAATTACTACCTCCTCCATACCATCGAAACCTGCAAGTAATCGATCACGCAACGCTCTAATTTTAATATTTTCCTCGCCCATTTCAGCTTGAGCAATGGCAAATGCCTCGCCCATGCCAACGATTTGATGGGTTGCTAATGTACCCGAACGCATACCGCGTTCATGGCCACCACCATGCATTTGCGCCTCAAGGCGGATACGTGGTTTACGCTGAACATAAAGTGCGCCCATGCCTTTAGGGCCGTAAATTTTGTGTGCAGAAAAACTCATTAAATCAACGGGTAATTCGCTTAAGTTGATATCTACTTTACCTGCTGATTGTGCTGCATCAACATGGAAGAAAACCTTACTCTGACGACACAAATTACCAATCGCTTCAATATCTTGAATAACGCCAATTTCATTATTAACATGCATAATTGAAACCAGAATTGTATCTTCACGAATGGCCGTTTTTAAAACGTTCAAATCCAACAAACCATTCGGCATAGGGTCAAGATAATCTACTTCATAGCCTTCGCGCTCTAGTTGTCGGCAAGTATCTAACACTGCTTTATGTTCAGTTTTAAGGGTAATAATACGCTTGCCTTTCTTATGATAGAAATGTGCAATGCCTTTAATAGCTAGGTTATTTGACTCGGTAGCACCTGATGTCCAAACAATTTCTTTTGGATCTGCACCAATTAAATCAGCCACTTGTTTACGTGCTTTTTTAACCGCATCATCTGCTTGCCAACCGTAATAATGAGAATTTGAAGCCGGATTGCCAAAATCGCCATCCATGGTTAAATACTTCATCATTTTTTCTGCGACACGCTTGTCTACTGGCGTTGTTGCCGAGTAATCCATGTAAGTGGGAGTTGACATAATTTTTATAGTCCTTTGTTTAAGTTGTGGTCATCAATAACCATTTGCAAAGTTTTGCCATTTAGAAAGGTTCTAATTTGCTCGCTGACTTCGCACCATAGCTGATGAGAAATACACTGACGTCCGTTATGGCAACTAGCCAATCCTTTACAGCGGCGCAAATCAATGTTTTCATCAACAGCTTCAATAATTTGAGTCAGATTAATATCTTTTGCAGCGGCATCAAGCAAATAACCACCGCCTGGTCCACGAACACTTTTGACCAACTCGGCACGACGTAATTTAGCAAATAACTGCTCTAAGTAAGAAAGAGAAATGTTTTGTCTTTGTGAAATAATATCCAGGGTAATTGGTTTACCAGTATCGTTTGACGCTAGATCAAGCATTGCAGTTACTGCGTAACGGCCTTTTGTAGTTAATTGCATATTAGTCCTTTATAAAAAAATTAACAGACGCTTATTATACGCTTAACCTAGTCTTTTAGTCAAGTAAATAACCTTTAGTCATTAACGGTTATTTACTTTCAATCTCCAGGTCATTAACAGAGCTATCTTTGTTTTCTTTTAAATTTAATTCTTTAGAGACTTTGTGAAGTTGAGAGTCAACATCGTGAAGGTGTTGCAAGATCGAGTTAATAGCTTTAACAGTAGGATCATCTGCATCACTGCCCACCGCATAAAAATCAAAATGTTTTGACTTGATATTCTTATCCTTAAGAACGCGCCCCGGTACACCAACTACTGTTTTATCAGCTTCAATAGATTTAACCACCACAGAGTTTGAACCAACTCGCACATTGTCACCTAGAGTAATCGGGCCTAAAATTTTTGCACCAGCACCAATCACTACGCTGTTACCCAAAGTTGGATGGCGCTTACCTTTTTTCCAGGTAGTTCCACCCAGAGTGACACTATGATACAAAGTAACATCATCGCCAATTTCAGCCGTTTCACCAATCACCACACCCATACCGTGATCAATAAAAAAACGACGACCAATAGTAGCACCAGGATGAATTTCAATACCAGTAAACCAGCGTGACAACATAGAGATAAAACGCGCGAGCCATTTAAGTTTTAATAACCATAAACGATGTGTCAGGCGATAGAATAACATCGCCTGCACACCAGAATAACACGTGATTACCTCAAATGTATTTCTAGCTGCAGGGTCGCGATCAAAAACGCTTTGGATGTCTTCTATAAGTCTCATGGGGAAATTATATCATAAATTACTAATAAACTTAATTAGTCAACTATTGTTATAGATTTTAAGCCTCTCAAAGGAGTGCTGAAAAGAACCTATAGCGAATAATCAACAACTGATCTAAAGCGCTTGTAGTTCCATAGGTATTGCTCTGGCTGAGTGCGAACCAGATCTTCAATCATTTGATTCATGAGCGTAACATCATCTTTCAAAAGACCGCTATCAGATAAAATTTCTACTGGCCTTAGGTTAAGTACATAGCCCCTACCCCTTGGTAATCGCTGTGCCCAAGTTAATAGTACGGTGGCTTTGTTCTTTCTAGCTAATTTAGCTAACAAGGTCATGGTTCTGGCATCGCGGCCAAAAAAAGGCGCAAATAGCCCACCCTCTTCACCTGGATCTTGATCTGGCAAGATGCCAATCAGCTCTTTATTTTTTATTGCACGTTGCAGTTGAATCACACCTTTTTTATCTGCAGGCGCCATAGATAAGCTTTCTTGCTGACGATTTTCCATTAGCAGGTTTTGTTGATGTTGCTTTTTCAGTGGCTTGTATAAAAAAGTCACTGGTTTTTGTAATGATAGCACTCTACCGGTAATTTCCCAGCAGCCAAAATGTGGCACTAATAAAATAACTGGATTTTTTGAGTCAAGATATTCTAAACCTTTAATTTTAAGAACGTTTTTAGCATTTTCTTTAAAGCTTTTTAGCCAAATAAAACCAATTTCTGACAAGCCTTTTCCAGTTTCAATTAAAGATTTTTTAATAAGTAGTTGCCGCTCTTTGGGGTTTAAATCTGCAAAGCATAATTCAATATTTTTGCTCACCACTTTTTTTGATTCACTATTGGTCATATATAAATAGCGACCAATCATAGAACCAACTAGATGATTAAATCTGAGCGGCATGATTGAAAAAAATCTTAGAGTAAACTTAATCATTAACCTCATCCAGCATTGGCTTCATAGCACTGAGTAAATTTTTATACAAGTTTGGTGTGCGTTTTTCTTCAGTTAGCAACCATTGCTTAAAATGATCGCGCTCAGTAGGCATGGTAAAGCAAGCTGGGCACGAATCAACGATCACTGGCAGGTAGGCCACCTTGGCAAAATCAGCCAACTGACGCTCACGCACATAAACCATTGGACGAATAATGCGTAGATCTTTGGCATCATTAATGTAGTGCGCTTTCATGGTTTGAATCTTACCATTGTGACACATACTCATCATTAAACTCTCGCTCAAATCATCGAGGTGCTGACCTAAGGCTAAAACGTTATAACCTTTATCTCTAGCCACTTTGTACATTAGTCCACGTTTAATACGTGCGCAAAATGAACAGTAAGAATCACCCTTCATACTTTCTTTGGCCTGCTCTAAAATTGGAAACTCTTCAAAAAAATACGGTGTATCGAATTGCTTAAAAAACACATCTAAAGCTTGTGGCTCAAAACCTTCAACTTGCGGATCAATCGTAACAACACCTAAATCAAAATTAATTGGCGCGTGCTTTTGAAAATGCCTAAGCAAATGAAACAAACTTAATGAATCCTTGCCGCCAGATACTCCGAGCAAAATTTTATCACCCTCTTTAATCATGCCAAAATCACTAATTGCACGACCAACAGGCTTGATTAATAATTTGGGCAGCTTTATTCTTGGTAAAACCATTGTCTTTGAGTGTTAGCTGTAGATTCATCTAGATTTTTCTTTAAGCTTAACTGGCAATAGGTTGGTGTGATATCAGTTATTAATACAGGAATTTCTAATAATAACTCATCGCGCAAAACGCCAACTTTAATCACTTCTCCAGTAGGGTATTTATTAATTTCAGCAATCAAAGCTTTACCTTTCAGTTGTTGATAATTAACACTAACAATTTTGTCACCGACATATAAACCTGAATTTTGAGCAACTGTATCGGAAAATACATGGGTGATTTGGCTAAATTCAGATTGAGTGCTTATATTAAGACCAAAATCAACCAAATCTTTTGCATGTGCAACAAACTCACAATTAACGCCAACATAATCAAAGCTCTGCTTTAAAGGCAACTCTTTGACGCCGTACAAATAATCGTTAAAAAACTCGCTCATATTATCATCAATCAACTCATTAACAATGGCTTGAATAGTGTCATCTTCTAGGCCAGACCCTTGATAATTAGCCCAGGCATAGCGCATTGCATCATCCAAACACTTAGTATTGTTAGTGCGCTTTCTTATTTCAATATCTAATACAAAAGCCAATAGAGCGCCCTTGGTGTAATAGCTAACGATTGCATTAGGTGCATTTTCATCTTGTTGATAAAACTTGGTCCAAGTTTCATAGCTAGATTCAGCTAACGATTGAGTTAGTCGGCCAGTTGATTTTTGCACGCGAGTAACAGTTTGTGCAAATAAAGTTAGGTATTTTTCTGGCGTTAGCAACCTGACTCTAAGCAATGACAACTCATCATAATATGAGGTGAATCCTTCAAAAATCCACAACTGCTCCGTATAGTTTTCACGGCTTAAATCTAGCTGGTGAAAGCTTGCAGGTTTAATAGTTTTAATCCACCAAGCATGAAAATACTCATGAGAGCATAAGGCTAAAAATCGAATGTAGTCTTTACTAATATCACCCATTTCTACAGTGGGGAGTTCTTTTCTAGAGCAAATCAAACTGGTTGAATTTTTATGCTCCAAGCCGCCATAACCATTAGTTTTTACTAGGGTTAAAAATGTGTAATCGTCAAAAGGAACATTGTCATTAAAAAACCCAATATGATGATTACAAATGGTTTTTAGATCTTGCTTTAAGCGAGCAATATCTGCATTGTGTAATCCGCTAATAGCCATCTGATGCTTAACATCGCTCACTTCAAATTCAAACAAAGTAAAGTCTGACATCTCAACAGGGTGATCAATCAAATCTTGATAATTTTGCGCCTTAAAGGTTAAATCAGAAATTTTCTTAAGTCCAGTAGTACAAGACCAGTCACCCAGTGTTTGCTTGCTATCAGCTGGAATAATATTTAACTCGCATGATTCCGACTCAAAACCAAGTGGCAATAGAAATAAACTGGTGCCGTTAAAAAATGCTCGCTCATTGGTTAAATATGCACTTCTGACAGACAGATCAAACGCGTAAACTTCATAAGTTAAGGTTATTTCAGCGCCACACGGCTGAGCAATCCAATGATTTTTATCTAGCTTTTTAATCTCTATTGATTCGCCACAACTTTGTGCTTGAATACTAACAATATTTTTGGAAAAATCACGAATTAAGTAACTACCAGGAATCCAACTAGGTAATGAAAAAACTTGGCCTAATGGATTAGAATTTTGAAGTTTTAGCTTAACTTGAAATAAATGAGCGTGTAAATTTTTCGGGGTAACACTATATTTAATCGCCATTATAATAATTGATCAATAACCGCTTTAAACTCAAGCACGGATTTTTGATATTTAACCGCAGCTTGTGCATAAGCCAAGTTCACATCATGTACATTATTCTGTGCAGAAATAACAAAGCTCACTTGTGAATTACCCAATTCATATCGTTTTTTTTCAGCCAATGCACGAGCCTCAGCAATCTTAATACGCGCTTGGTAAGTATTGAGTAGTTTGGTTAAATGCTGTAATTTCTTAGTAAGGACGCCAGCTTTAACCGTTAAATTTAATAGTTGTTCAGCAGTACTTTGCTTAATTTTAGCCAGACCAATTTGTGTTTTTTCAAGGGTTGATTTCGCCTCAGTATTACCCAAAGGGTAACTCAAGCCAAGCCCAATATTCCAGTTATTATTATTTTCATTGGTAGCACCAAGGGTTAAGTCAAGTTGAGCCTGGGTACTGTTTTTATCGCTGAGTAATTGTCTTTTTAAAACAGCCTGTTCTAATTTTGCTAGCTTCATTTCAGCGGTATTTTCCTCTAACTGAGCTTGTAAATTATTTGGCATAGATTGATACAACTGATAAAGATCGTAATCACTATAAACCGACCCTATAGACATGCTCAATACAATTGATAATTCTTGTTTTAATAAATCAAGATCTTGCTCTGCTTGTAATTGCTTTTGTAAAACACGCTGATAAGCATCTTCTTGCAATAGAACATCAACCTGATCAACGACAGATTGCTCAAATTTATCTTTCATTAGACTCAACTCTTGCTTGGCTAAAGTCAGTCGATGATTGGTTAGCATTAGCTGTTGCTGAGCATAGCTCAAATCAACCAGTTTATACAATTGGGCTAATATAAACGCCTCAGAATTTTGCTCTCTTATAAGTGCATCGATATCAATTTTTATCTTTGATAAATCAGTCGCTAACAGATCGTTAACGCCAAAAGCATTTTTCAATAAAGGCTGTGTATAGCTTATTACTAACTTATCAGTAGCCGTTCCATCGCTCCAAATATTGCTAACAACTAAATCAGCACCCGTGCTAACCAAATTACGAGTGGCGCCAATTGTGGTACTAGAGGTTTGAATATTTAATTTACTGGCTGAATCAATCGAGCTACTTAATATCCAATCTTGATTTGCGGTACTAGCAATATAATCAAGCTTAGTAGTTTGCTGATCAAGCTTCTGTTGAGCAAAAAAAGGATGGTTGTTTTTTAAACGTTCAACAAACTCAGTCTGAGTCATTGCTGCAGAATTTATACTGAACAATAATGCAATACTAAAGGTTGATGCTATTTTCATTTTGGCAGTGATTTTTTAATTTCGTTAATAATAGCGTATAGTTTTTTGCCTGTTGTGTCAACAACAACATCAGCCACTTCTTGATATAGAGGTTCGCGTTTCTCAACCAAATCTCGAATAGTTTTTTCACGATTACTTGATTTTTCTAACAAAGGACGAGATCTTGATCTGGCTGTACGCATCACCAATTGCTCGATACTAGAAGACAAATACACAATAAAACTATTTTGTTTTAACAGCTCTCTATTTTCTTGTTTGATAACGATACCGCCGCCCGTAGCAATAACGATATTAGAAATTTTGCACAGCTCGCCCAGCATACTGATTTCACGCTGGCGGAAGCCTTCCTCCCCTTCAACGTCAAAAATATGATCAATTGCAACACCTGTACGAGCGACAATTTCAAAATCTGAATCAAAGAAATCACGCTTCAGAACACAAGCAAGGCGACGACCAACCGAAGTTTTACCCGAGCCCATCGGCCCAACCAAAACAACATTAATCGCTTTATTACTCATCTATTAGCCCAGTTCGTAACTTGAGCTACAGTACGGGCAAGCACCCTTCCCGCCTTTGTCAAACTGAATATATACCTTTGGATGCATGTTCCATTTTTGTGCATCTTTTGGCGGGCAATGAAATGGTAAATCTTTAGTTGTTACTGTTGAATAACTAACATGTTTTTGCTGAAATCCATCCACTGGCTCGATCATTTACACAACCCTTTGGCAATCCATGGCAGGTATTTTTCATTGCGGCCATAAACACAATCAAAGTACAATTTTTGTAAAATTTCCGTTATCGGGCCACGAGTACCGTTACCAATACTGCGATTATCTAACTCGCGAATTGGTGTTACTTCTGCCGCTGTACCAGTAAAGAACGCCTCATCGGCGCAATAAACCTCGTCACGAGTAATGCGTTTTTCAACTACTTTGTAGCCCAGATCGTTAGCCAATTGGAAAATCGTGTCACGAGTAATACCTGCCAAGGCAGAAGTAAGATCTGGCGTATAAATTACACCGTCACGAACAATAAAGAAATTTTCGCCACTGCCTTCCGCCACAAAACCATCAACATCTAATAATAACGCTTCATCATAGCCGTCAGTAAGAGCTTCTTGCAAGGCTAGCATTGAGTTAATGTAATTACCATTCGCCTTAGCCTTTGTCATAGCAATATTTACATGGTGACGGGTATAGCTTGAAGTCTTAATGCGAATGCCTTTTTGCATGTTGTCTTTGCCAAGGTATGAACCCCACTCCCAAGCAGCAATAATCGTATGAACTTTTAAGCCATCAGCACGCAAACCCATACCTTCAGAGCCATAAAAACACATAGGGCGAATGTAGGCACTATCTAAATTGTTTTTAGCAACGGCGTCTTTTTGCGCTTGATTGATTTCATCTTTTGAATAACCAATATCCATATTCATAATTTTGGCTGAATTAAACAAGCGATCAGTATGCTCTTCAATTCTGAAAATCGCAGGACCGTTATCTGTTTCATAGGCACGAACACCTTCAAACACACCCATGCCGTAATGCAATGTATGTGTCAATACGTGAACTTTGGCTTCACGCCAATCAATCCACTCCCCATCAAACCAAATTAAACCATCTCTGTCGTCAAATCCTGGCATAGCTATTCCTTATCTAATTCAAACGCGCTGTGCAATGAATGCACCGCTAATTCTAAATATTTTTCATCAATTACAACCGAGATCTTAATCTCACTGGTTGAAATCATCTGAATGTTAATCCCTTCATTATGAAGCACCTTAAACATCTGTGCGGCAATACCTACGTGTGAACGCATACCAATACCCACTAAAGACACCTTAACTACTTTATCGTCACTTTGCACGCCTTTAGCACCTAATTCACTGCAAACAACTTGAAGGATGCTCTCAGCCTTAATAAAGTCATTGCGATGCACAGTAAAGGCGAAATTAGTTAAGCCTTCGCGAGCTGAAACACTTTGCACAATCATATCAACTTCAATATTAGCACCACTAATTGCTTTTAATATTTTAAAGGCAATGCCTGGCTCATCTGGCACACCAATCAAGCTCAGCTTAGCCTCATCTTGATTATGTGCAATACCTGATATAACTGCTTGTTCCACAATGTTTTCCTCGCTAGTAATTAATGTGCCAACTGGGTTGTCAATTAATGATGACAACACCCTTAAAGGCACTTTGTATTTTGATGCAAATTCAACTGAGCGAATCTGCAAAACTTTAGAGCCGAGTGATGCCATTTCTAGCATCTCTTCATAACTCACTGCTTTCATTTTTCGAGCATTCGGCTCGATACGTGGATCAGTGGTATAAACACCATCTACATCCGTATAAATTTGACACTCATCAGCCTTAAGTGCGGCAGCCAAGGCAACGGCCGTAGTATCTGACCCACCACGACCTAATGTTGTGATATGCCCCCGCTCATCTACACCCTGAAAACCAGCAACAATAACCACCTTACCAGCATCCAAACTTTGATGAATTCGATGATCATCAATAGATTTAATACGCGCCTTACCGTGCTCAGAATCCGTCACAATGCGCACCTGAGAGCCTAAGTACGAAATCGCATCACAACCAATTTGTTGCAATGCCATAGCAAGCAGTGAAATGGTTACTTGCTCACCCGTTGTAAGCAACATATCCATTTCACGTAACGATGGCTCGTCTTGAATTTCTTGTGCCAAAGCAGTCATACGGTTGGTTTCACCACTCATAGCAGAAACACTTACAACCAGTTGATCACCACTATCTGCAAAGGCTTTAATTTTCTCAGCAACAGCCTGAATCCTCTCAACTGAGCCGACTGATGTTCCACCATATTTTTGTACAATTAAAGCCATTAAACTATCTATAAATCAATATTCTCAAGATTATACCTTTATCCACTTTTTATGCTTTCTATTTTCATGATACGGACCTTGCCCGTATCATGAAAAATTAATACTCAAAAGCCTTGTCTAAATCCTTATCCTTTATGATAATGCCTTTATTTTCACCGAATATCTTAGAAGTAGCTCTGGAAAACTCCTTGTATTCATCTAAAGTACCAATTTCATCAATAATAGATTCTATCTCTTTCTGATCGCAAATTGATTCGCCTAGTTCGTCACCAAAATACTCAAAAATACTAGACTTAACCAGATTTTCCTTAGGGTTTATTCGATGATGAACGTAGTTTAAGTTTACATATATTGATAATATCGATAATCCAAATTCACCATCGATCATACTAGCTTTAAATTTACCTTGAAACAATGATCCGGATCGTTTGTACTTATTATTAAAATACACTGTGTAGCTTGTACCCAGCTTTTGCATGAATTTAGAAATTCCATTTTCTGATTCTTGCTTTAACACTAAATGAAAATGATTTGGCAAAAGGCAGTATGAAATAATTGAAACTAATTTAGCCTCATCTTTTTCAAAAGATACCTCGCCTGACATTCTCGATCTTTTTAACTTTAAATTATTATTGATATTATTAATGTTTAAGTCAATTAGCCTTTTAAAGAAATAATACAAATCCTCTTTTGTTTGAAAGATCACTCTTTTATCAACACCTCTATTAAACACATGGTAATAATGTTCTTTTACAAATACCGTCTTCCGTATAGACATATCCACTTTTTTTCTTGTTTTTTGATACGGGCCTTGCCCGTATCAAAATCTACTTCTTGTCGCCAAACACGTATTTAGGTTTAAAGATAAACCAATAATGGAATGATTGTCAGTGCAATCACCACATCAATAATCAACGCTTCAGAAATGAAAATTCCTAATGCCCAGGTGTTAGCAAGCTGAGTCATTAATAGTGGAATGAAACTCGCCAACAATACTACAATTGATGCAAACACCGCAGCACCTGTTGTTTCTAGCGTATTTTGCAATGATTCAACCCATTTTCCACCTGTCTTAGTCATCTCCTCTTTTAAGCGCGAGATCATATAAATACCATAATCCACACCTAAACCCATCGCAATTGACAACGACACTAGCATTGCAAAATGCAGGTTGCCCGACCAATTTTCAACACTGGTAAAGTAAGCGCCTAAACCGTACTGGCCAAATAGCGTTACTAACAAGGTTGAAGTAAGAATCGCTGCAATTAACGGTGAGCCAAAGATAAGCGCTGCAATGATGAAAATTGCAAGTGCTGTTACCAATGGCGATTTAATGTATTCAACCTCTGCAACATCATGCGTCGCCTCCGTTGCGCCTAAGAAACCACCCACAGCCATTGTTGAAGTACCACTATCTTCAATCTGAACAACTTTAGCCTCCCAATCACCATTTAGGTTTTTACAGTCTTGGCGCTTAGTTGGAGAGTTTGATTCATTCACACTATCAATAGAACAAACGCCCGCTTCAGGCATAGTGATCACATCACCTGATTTAAAGCCCCAAGTAACCAAATCAAATCCTGGTTCATCTTTATTATCAACAAACCACTGCTGGATATCTTTAACCGTTTGATGCGTCTTTACAGGGTTCATAGTATTTACAAAGCCCATAATTACGCCTTCATTCCAGCCTTTAGCGACGAATGAATCTAAATCACCCGCATTGGTATTTGCTTCAAGCAAACCATTAAAGCCCGTTACGATTTCATTCGCATCTGGCATCCACTCAGGATCTTCAGGGTCGCCATACACATCCATGTTATTAGCAATGAACTCAGTATTAGGCACGTGGAAATACTTAAGATTCGGCTCCTGACCTTCAGGCGTCATCATCAACATATTCACAATTTTTAAAAACTGAATGTACGAACCAGTAAAGCCAATATTCGGATGAGATCTCATCCAGTCTTCGGTTTTCTCAATCGCTGCCATCACTTCAGCATGGTTAAATGCACCTTGTGGCGCATCTTCATCCTCATCCCAACAAGGCTTGCCTGGTGCTTGCGAGCCATCGTACTCACACGCTGGCAACATTGGAAAATGCTCAACCTTACCCTTAATTGGAATATTCACCGAAATCACACCTGGCATCACTTCGCCTAAACGACGCAAATCAATATTCGCATCTGAATCGTATTTAAACGCAGCACGAGAATAGTTAATGTCCACTTCCACACCTGGCATAGCCGATTCAGCCGTAGGAGAGAATACTTTGGTTTGTACCGCACTCCAAGCTACAAGCGCCACAATCATGCCAATTGGGATGATTTTCATCTTACCAGTAATTGCGCTAGTGAGTGTCTTAGCCATGCTCTTTTCAAAAGCTGAAGCTTCTGTCATTGACGCATCTTGCTTAACGTTTTTACCCGGGAACATCGCCATCAAAATAGGCGAAATTGTTGTAGTGGTGATCAAAATCGTCAGCATGCCAAACATACCAAAATATGCATAAGCTTTGTAGAATGAAATATCCACAAATGACAAGGTAAAGAAGCCCACCATATCCGTTACAATCGCCAGCGTTGCTGGTACGATTGTTGTTGCAATGGCCTTTTCAGCAGCACTCATTGGCGCTATACCGCTGTCACTATGCAGCTCACTTTGATATCGGCGCACCACTTGCACAGCATGACCCGTATCAATCGCCAATAAAAGCATTGGCGTAAGTACCATCATTGTTGTAAGCTTGTAAGCGGTAAAACCCATTAAGCCTAATGTGATAACAATCGTTGCCACGACGCCAATTAATGGGAATACAGAGCCTCTCCAGCCTTTGTTTAAATACCAAAGCATCGCCACAACAATCAAGAATGAAATCGAAAATAACCACCATTTTTGCGCAAGATCATAAATCATAAATGCCAAGAAGTACGGCTCACCTGCAATACGCACCTCTACTCTATCACCATGCGTAGCTTTAATATCATTCACCAAATCAATGGTAGAAGACACCCAAGGCATATAGTCGGTTTTAACCGTATCGGCGTAGTCACCCACAATAAAGAAGCCTTTAGCACTACACACGTCATCATCAAACCAACCTTCTTGTACAAATTCACAACGGTTGCCATTTTTGTCTTGCTTTAGCATTAGCATTGGTGCCAACACTGGGTTGGTTTCAATACCTTTCTTTAGGTGTGCTAATTGCACGTCTGACACTTGTTTATCCGTGGTGTTAATACCTGACACTGTAATCAAGCGTTCAAACTTAAGCCCGCCATCTTCAGAAGTACCCATGTACTTAATCTTCTGCGCGGCAATATCCATAAAGTTATTGCCACGAGAGTGATTAAGTGCCACCATATCGTTATGGGCTTTTTGCACCATGTTAATAAACCACGGCTGATACACATCTTGAGAATCTTCCCAAGCACCGCCTGAGTTTTCACAAATGGCTTGTGTTATCTTAGCTGGGGCTGATTCATTAATTCTTAAACCCGTTTCATCATCATAACGAATAATTTCATCAGCATCACCGTAAGGATCATTACCACCAACACAATCCTTAAGCACAAAGCCAACCACCATAATATTACCAAAACCAAACTTCTGCTCACCGTAAGCATTGGTTGCTACGTAGCGGTTAGTTTCTGGTAACAAAGTATCTGGATCATTACGGATATCAAGATCCTGAATGAAATAACCCATAAACAAAGTAAACATTGCCATAATCACCAACATCATCTGGCGATTACGCACAACGAATGCGGCGTACTTAGTTGCAAAATTATTCATATTATTTAATGGGTCATGACAACTTAAGAATATTTAAAATCATGTTAAAGTACCGTTATGAAAGTAAAAAAACAAGTATGTAAATCGTTCCCGTATTTCAGAGAAGAAATTTAGAGAAATAATTAAGTATTTTTCTCTTGATTTGAACGCAGTTCAAATCAAGGAATTAACAGGATTGAGCAGACAAACAATCAACA